>CAIPUA010000252.1 GCA_903868115.1 uncultured Holophagaceae bacterium | reverse complement strand
CCGTCCCATCACGCTCCGGGACCTGGGGCGGGGCAGTTGGGAAGGCGTGCGGGTGACCGGCAGCATGGGAGTCCAGGTGGCCAAGGGCTTCTGGAAGCTGGTGTCCTTCCAGGCCAACTACAAGGAAGTGGGTGGGCCCATCGCCATCGCCAAGGCCGGCAGCGATGCCGCCAAGGCCGGTTGGGAGCGTTTCTTCTTTCTCTGTGCCTTCATCTCCATGAACCTGGCGGTGCTCAACGCTCTGCCCATCCCGTTTCTGGATGGCGGCCACATGGCTCTCCTCGGCTTCGAGAAACTGCGCCGGAGGGACCTGACCATCAAGGTGAAGGAGCGCATTCTCACTGGAGGCTTCTTCTTCCTGATCACGCTCATGGGCCTGGTGATCGCCCTGGATCTCTGGAAGTTGAAGCGGTAATCAGAAAACTCCCCCACTGAGCCGCGTGATGGCGCGCTGGGCCACATCGGCGTAGCGGAGTTCGCCGCAGAGCAGTTGGGCCATGCGTTCCGCAGCGCCGGGGTGCTTCACACCCACGCGATAGCTCACGGCAGGCAGGTTGAAGAAAACCGCCGCGAGCCGCCGCGCCCAGACCAGCTCGCGGCCGATCTCCTGCTGGATGGTCGCGGAATAGCCCTCCAGAGCCCGGTCCTGTCCCGAGAGCGCCGCGTGGATGGCCTCGGCGGCACGAACGCCCGTGAGCAGCGAAGGGCGGATGCCCTCGGCGGTGAAGGGATCCACCACGCAGGCAGCTTCGCCCGCCAGGACCGCCTGCTGGGTGTGCAGTTTCTGGTCGCCATCCCAGAGCAGGATGGGATGGGCCTCCACGGTGCAGGCGTCAAAATCCGCACCGAACCCCGCAGCGTAGTCGCGCAGAATGCTGCGCAGATCGCGGTTCTGACGGCCTCGCAGTACGCCGATGCCCAGGGATTGGCCGTCGGCCTTGGGAAAATTCCAGAGATAACCGCTGCCCGCCGTGCCGAAATCGAGGCAGAGCGGGAAGTCGGCGGGCGCAGGGGTGGGGCATTCGGCCTCGATGGCCCCGGCGATGCGGCAGCGGCGATGCGAGAACCCCAGGGCCCTGGCTGTAGTGCCCTTGGCACCGTCCGCGGCCACCAGATAGCGCCCGCGCTGAGGCCCCTGTGGCGTTTCGACGGTCCAGGCTCCTGCCTCGAAGCGGAGCCCCCGGGAGGGACAACCCTCCTTCAGCACCGCCCCTTGGGCCTGGGCCTGACGCACCAGATAGGCATCGAAGACCTCCCGCCGCACCAGCCACAGGGGCTCACGGGTGTCCGCCGCGGCCTCCACCGGATCCCCGCCTTGGTAGGTGAAGCGGAAGCGACACACCTTCGCGTTGAGGGCGGGCGTGAAATCGCAATCGAACCACTGAGCCACTTCGGGCGATACCCCGCCACCGCAGGGCTTGGCGCGCGGCAGGGAGGCCTTTTCCAGGAGCAGCACCGAACGCCCGCGCTTGGCCAGATGATAGGCGGCGGCGGCGCCCGCAGGCCCCGCGCCGATGACGATGCAGTCGAACATGGGTCCAGTGTCGCATCCCGGGGAAATCCATAACGACCCGGAGAATGATGAGGCTCTTTGTACTACTAATCTTCAACTCCTGTTTTTACTGCACAGAAGTTAAGCAGCGGGTGTCGTCAATTGCTGCAATGCCAGAGCATTGATGGAAGCCAGAGCGGTAGCTATGTTTCGTCCTTTGGGGGTGATTCGGTAAACTCCTGCATGGCGCCCTCCCAAGCGCGAAAGCCTTGAATCAGCTCCCATGCTTTCGGAACGGCGCCAGCCTTTCCATACTCAGCGCGGCCTCGATTCCTCCCGATTTGGTTGCGGCCCCGGCTGCGCTGAGGTTGCCTGTGGTTTGCAATTCGTCACGGCGCTAGGCTCTGCCACACTTTAGTGATGTCGGAGCAACGCCCTCATCTGTTCACACCAGCCTTCACACTGGTCTTTGCACTCACCTTTCTCACTTTTTTCGCGGCCTTCCAGCTCTTTCCCACGGTGCCGCTGCGCCTGCTGGAACTGGGTGCCAGCGTGGAGGAAACCGGACGCTTCATGTCGGTCTTCACGGCCGGATCGGCCGTGGGCGCGCTGTTCACGGGCCCGCTGGGGGATCGGGTGGGCCAGCGCCGGGTCGTGGTCATCACGGCCTTGCTCTTCGCGATCTGCGTGGGCAGCTACGGCCTCATCCAGCACCGGATTTGGATCTACGTCCTGGCCCTGCCTCACGGCGTGGTGTGGTCTGGCCTGCTCACAGGCACCATGGCCACCCTGGGCCGGGTGCTGCCGGAGGACCGACGAGCAGATGGGCTTACGCTCTATGGACTGGCGAGTCCCGGGGGCGTGATCTTCGGCCCCATGATCGGTCTGGCCGAATTCCGCCACTGGGGCTTCGGCACGGTCACCTGGCTCCTCGCGGGCCTCTTCACGGTGCTGGCTCTGGTGGCCCTGAGCCTGCCGAAGGATCGCCCGAACCGGGAGCGGCGCAGCGCCTTGCAGAGGCCCGAGCGCATGATGATCCGGCCCTGTTCGGTGCTCTTCGTCACGGCCCTTGGCTATGGGGCGCTAGGTACCTACACGGCCCAGGAGGCCCTGAAACTGGACTTCCAGCCCATCCTTGGACTGCCCACGGCCTCGGCCTTCCTCACCTGCATGGCCCTCGGCATGGTGGGCATGCGCATCGTGATGACCCGCATCGGCTTCGGCCAGGAGCCGGTGCGGCTGCTGCCGGCCATGCTCGGGGGTGCCTTCCTGGGATTGGTGCTGCTGGCGGTCCTCCCGGGTGGCGTGTTGCGCCACATCTTGTCGGCCCTGGTGTACGGGGCGGGCTACAGCATGGTGCACACGCTGGTGAATACCTATGTGCTGGAGGTGGTCCACCCCGAGCGCCGGGGTGCGGCCTTTGGCGCGACGCTGTTCTCGTTCGATGCGGGCATCGGTCTGGGCAGCTTCGCCATCGGCATGGTCATCGGTCATGGCAGCCGGGCTTGGGGAGCGATCGGCTACCGTGCAGGCTGGGCCGTGGCGGCCCTGGCCGCGGGCCTGGCCTTGCCGCTGGCCTACCGGCTCACCCGAATCCGAAAGTAACTAGGGTCTGTTTTCAAAATGGGGTGTGGCCGCATCCATTTTGAAGACAGCCCCTAGCCCCGGAAGACCTTGTCCTCGGGGAAACTACTGCGCGCCCGGATGTGACCTTCCCGCACGAGGCCCTCCAGATCCACCCGGAGGCGTGGCACGAGGTCGAGGGTATCCACGGGTCCTGGCGTATGGACACCCACCCAGCCATCCCGACCGGCGTGTTTGGCGGCATAGAGGCACTGGTCCGCCACCTGCAGAGTGTCCTCCCAGGTGAAGGCCTCAGGGTTCTGGTCCAGGATCGGGAAGGCCGCATAGCCAATGGAGATCGTGCAGCGCAGCACCCGACCGTCCGGCAGCGTGAAACTGTGGTCTCGCAAGGCCTGGCAGAGTTTCTCGGCGATCTGATGAGCCTTCTCGCGGTCTGACCGCTTGGCCACCAGGAGGAATTCCTCGCCGCCCCAGCGCACCAGGGTGTCCGAGGTCCGGCTGGTGGCGCGCAGCACCTGGGCCGTTTCCTGGAGGACGAGATCTCCCGCCGCATGCCCATAGGTGTCGTTGACGTGCTTGAAGTAGTCCAGGTCGCCCAGGAAGAGCACCAGATCCTCGTTGCGGCCCAGGGGACTCTCGCCCTTCAGGAGGTGGTTGCGGAACATGCGGTGGAGGCGAATTTCCTCCTCGGGCATGGTCATGGTCAGGAAGCGGCGGTTATGAAGCCCCGTCAGTGGGTCGACGAGACTGGCCTCCAGCAACGAATGGTTGGCGATTTCCAGTTCCTCGGTGCGCGCCCTCACCAGGGTTTCGAGTTGGATGTTGCGCCGCCGCAGAATCACCGTGCGCCAGTGGACAACCTGGAAGGCCAGCCCAAGGAGGGAAAGGCCTGCGAGCAACAGGAACCACGCACGCCTCCACCACGGTGGGAGAATTTCCACATTCAGGGCGCGGGTTTCTCCCGTTTCATCAACGGAATTTACTGTGCGCACCTCGAAGCGGTAGCTCCCGGCGCCCAGTCCCGGGTAGCGTGCCTCAGGCAGGGTGGTGTTCCGCCAGGTGTCCTCAAGTCCCACGAGGCGCACCTGGTAGGCCAGAGCCTCGGTCCTCAGGGAGCCCATGGGACCATAGCGGAAGGTGAGGGTGCGACCGCTCCAGGGCACGCGCTGAAGCCCTGGCTCCGTCAGGAGCGACTGCCCATCCCCACGGGTGGCCTCGAAGAGAACCGCAGGCGGCGGCGTTTGGTGGCCATGGCGCAGCCCCAGGCGCCCCCGCACGAGCCCCACGCCCAGGCCCACCCAGATATCGCCGTTGGGGTCGAACCACAGGCCGAACTGGGCGCAGTCCTCGCCCGGGAAACCGGTATGGCGACCATAGCGCTCGAGGCGTTGGCCGTTCCAGCCCAGCAGGCCATGGGAAGTGCCGACCCAAAGTTCCCCATCCGGACGGGCCACCAGGGTGACGATGGGACTCTGGACCAACGGATGCGGGGGCCGCAGGGTCTCCACAGGTTGCAGGCGACCCTCTCGCACTCCGACCTTCGTCAGGCCCTTGACATCCTCGTAACTGACCCAGGCCTCTCCGCTTGGCAATGGAGCCACCGTGAGGACTTTGTCCTCCGAAAGCCCGGACGCCTTGTCCAGCGTTGCCCATGTCTGGCCGTTCCAGTGCGCCAGGCCAGGCCTCCCTCCCACCCAGAGACCGCCCCGGCCATCCGCGACGATGCGGTTGATGCTTCCCTCAGCGGGCCAGGTGCCGATTTTCACGGGCTCTGCCTGAAGGCGGATGCCCTGACGTGAGGCACGGAACAGACCGTTGCGACTGGTCCCCAGCCAAAGGGTTGGCCCCTCCGTAAGCAGTGCATTCACCCGGCTTTGGGCGGAAAGCCCCGGAATAACAACGGGCCGCAGGGCCAGGGTGCCCTTGCTCCGCACGGACAAGCCCGTCGGACGCTCCACGGAGGGCGTGTGACCCGCCCACAGGTTCCCGTCTGAATCCTCCTCCAGGGCCATGAACTGATTGGAGAGCGTGCCAGGCAGGACCTTCCAACCGCGCTCGTCCCCGGCGGCCAGTCCGGCCGCAGTGCCCGCCCAGAGCAGACCATCCCGGGTGCGGGTGATGGACCAGACCACATCCGTGGGCAAGCCCTGACGCCGGGTGTAGCCCGTCCAGAGCCCTTCACCCAGCAGCTTGTGGGCGCCCTCGCCCGCGATCCAGACCGTTCCCTGGTTATCCACGCGCAGCACCACGGCTCCGCCCTGGGGCAGCCCTTCGCGCTCTCCGATGAGACCCACGGCCTGCTCATCAATCCAGACGAGACCTTGGGAGGTGTTCGTCCAGACCCGCCCCAGGGCGTCCTCGCCGATGCTCGCGGCATTGACCATGGCAAGGCGGACAGGCAATACCAGCACTTCCAGCGGTGCCTCGAACGCCGCGAGGCGGGCCAGTCGCTCCGGAGTGCGGAGCCAGATGCGCCCCCGGGCATCGGCCCAAAGGGCCTGCACATCCTGTCCAAGCGGTTTCGACAGATCCCGGTGGGTCCACACCCCCTTCTGCCGCATCCAGAGCTCCTGTCGGACACACACGAGAAGTCGGTCCCTGGCCGCGTCATAGGTGCCGGCGCTCAGCGCGTTGCCCCAGGGCAGCCCATCCAACAGTTTGAACGGCTCCCCATCCAGGCTCAGGAAGTGGGCCTTGCCGTGGCGGTTGGACAGGATCATGCCGCCCTGGGCGAGGCAGATGCCCATCTGATCATCCATATCCTGCACCCTCAGCCCCGAGGGCGGCAGGAGGCGGCGTCCATCCCAGGGCGCCAACCCCAGGGTCGAGGGGCGCAGGAAGCGCTGCCCGTTCCAGAAGGCCATTCCCTGGTTCGTCTGCACGCACAGACCATGCTTCAGCCCAGCAGAGAGGCCGTTCTCGGAGATCCGCCCAGAAGGCAGGCCATCCTCCTCGCCGAAGCGGCGGAATCTGTCGCCCTCCAGGCGAAACAGACCATCCTCGGTGCCCAGCCACAGGAAGCCCTCTGGGTCCTGAGCGAGGGCCGTTCCTGACAGGTTGGTGAGGCCCTGGTCCGCCCCGAAACTGCGGAAGGCCGTTAGGCCCGGCGGCGCCTTCAGGGGAGGCGCGACACTGGGAGCCGCCAGGGCCAAGACCGAGGCGAGAAAGAGGCACCATCCAAGACAAGGGCGTAGCACAAGGATCTCAACGGTCACCGGCACGACCCTCTTGAATATCTACTCGGAAAGGTTCGCATCCATTGGGGCGCCGCTTGATCCTATAGACTTCATTGGAACCGTGCCATCGAGGCCGGACTCGCCAGGATTCCCATGCACGCCTCTCGCACCAAGCTCCAGTTCACGCTCGCAGTCTTCCTGGTGACCATGGTCGTTCTCCAGGCATTCCGGCTGGCCTTCCTCGGGCATTTCGAGGGCTTCCATCCTCTGGCCAGTGCGGAGACCTGGCGCGCGCTCTACCTGGGTCTGAAGTTCGATCTGCGGCTTGTCGCAATTCTCGTGATGCCCATGTGGCTGCTGCTGAAGCCCGGAGGCCCCAGCTCCTCGAACCCCTGGCGCCCTCTGGCCGCTGCCGCAAGCCTGGGGGCGGCCCTAGGCGCCTATCTCGCCCTGGTCGTCATCGCCATGGCCGATGATGTTGCGGCCCGGCCCTGGCTGCTGGGCTTCCTGCTGCTGGTTCTGCTTCACCGGGGAACCCTCCGCGAGTACGGCCTGGATGCTCATCCTTCCGCCCGGTGGATCTGGGGGACCTTCGGGGGACTGCTCGTCGCGTTGTCGGGGGTCGGCTATTTCGCGGATTTCGGCAGCTACGACTACATCCACACGCGCCTCAACGGCAATCTGCTGATGTTTGCCGAGAACGCCGGCACAAGCGCCCGCATGATGTGGGAAAGCTACCCGGTGCTGCGCCTTTCGCTGGGCTTGGCCGCGCTGCTTTCGATAGTGCTGTGGGCCCTGGCCCGGGGTGCGCGAACGCTTTCCCGCCCCGAAGGGTCGAAGTGGGTTCTGCGAACCGTCAACGCCATGGTTACGCTGCTGCTCATCTTTGCCATGTACGGCAAATGGAGCCGCTACCCCCTGCGCTGGTGCGAGGCCTTCGATGCCAAGAGCGGCTTTCATGCACAGCTGGCGTTGAATCCCATTCTGTTCTTCCTGGAAACCCGCGCCGATACGGGCGGGGGCTACGATCTGGCAAAGGTCAAGGCCACGCATGCCGCGATGGCGACCTATTTTGGGGTTCCAGTCGCCTATGACAAGGACGGCCTGCCCACCCTTTTGCGGGAAGGTCATCCCCTGGGGCATTTTGAGGGCGAACCCAATCTGGTCTTCATCCAGTTGGAAAGCCTGGCGGCCTTCAAGACCGGCGTGGGCGGCAATCCCCTCAAACCCACCCCTTTCCTGGATGAGATCTGTCGGCGGGGGCTGTACTTCGACCGCTTCCATGTGGTGCTGCCCAACACCAGCCGCTCCATGTTCGCCACCCTGTTCGGGGTCCCGGAT
>CAIPUA010000251.1 GCA_903868115.1 uncultured Holophagaceae bacterium | reverse complement strand
TTGGCGAGGCGCACCTGATATGTCACTTTGGCGCCGTCTCGGGTGGGTTCCATGCGGGTGGTCCGCAGGAACTGGGCCTCGGCAGCCGGGATCTCGATGCCCTTGGGAGTGGTGCGGAAATCCTTGGGGGCCTGGCCCAGGACCTTGAAATTGAAGCGCTCTCGGTCGCCTTCCTCAGTTCGAAACACGGCAAACCAGCCCGGCTTGGTGAGCAGGTCCTGCATGCGCACCAACCTCGCATGTTCGGGGCTGCCCTTGATTGGACTGGCAACCTCAGGCACGCGAATAGCCACTATCACTGGGTAGTCCTTCTTTATGTCGGACGCGGCCTCCCGCTGGCTCAGCTTGGAGGAACCGCAGGCCAGGATAAGGACGAGGGCAGGGAGGATCAGCAGCGGGCGCATGGGAACTCCGGGAGAGAACCCTATCCTGCCACAGTGCCGCCCAGGGTTGTGACCAAGGCCACTGGGAGGAGGGAGAACAGAGCGGATTCGGGGCTAAACTAGGCCCCGCAGGCATTTTTTCCATGTGAGGAGTCTCGTGAATCTCAATTTTCTACAACACCTTCAGACCGAGACCCAGAGTCTCAAAAATCAGGGCCTCTACAAGATCGAGCGCACCATCGCCTCACCTCAGCAGCCCAAGATGGTGGCCAATGGCAAGCAGGTCGTGTGCCTTTGCGCCAACAACTACCTGGGGCTGGCGAATAATCCCGAGATCATCCAGGCCGCCAAGGATGTCATGGATGACCATGGCTTCGGAATGGCCTCCGTGCGCTTCATTTGCGGCAAGCAGGACATCCACGAAGAACTGGAGTGCAAACTGGCAGCCTTTTTGGGCATGGAGAACGCCCAGCTCTACTCCAGCTGTTTCGACGCTAACGGTGCGGTCTTCGAGCCCCTGCTCGGCGAAGATGACGCCATCATCTCCGATTCCCTGAACCACGCCTCCATCATCGACGGCGTGCGCCTCTGCAAGGCCAAGCGCTTCCGCTACGAAAACAGTGACATGGCGGACCTGGAAGCCCAACTCAAGGCGGCCACGGCGTCTTCCCGCTTCGTGCTGGTGGTGACGGATGGCGTCTTCAGCATGGACGGCTATATCGCCAAGCTTCCCCAGATCTGTGATCTGGTCGAAAAATTCGGCGCCATGCTCATGGTGGATGACAGCCATGCCGTGGGTTTCATGGGCGAGCACGGCCGGGGCACCCACGAGCACTGCGGCGTCATGGGCCGAGTGGACATCCTCACCGGCACCTTCGGCAAGGCCATGGGTGGCGCCAGCGGCGGCTACATCGCCGGTAAGAAGGAAGTCATCGACTGGCTGCGCCAGAAGGCGCGCCCCTATCTGTTCTCCAATTCCGTGGCGCCCTCCATTGTGGCGGCGACACTCAAGACCCTGGAGATCCTGGAGACCAGCGGTGATCTCATCAAGCGCGTTCACGAGAACGGCCGCTACTTCCGCTCCAAGATGGAAGCCCTGGGCTTCACCCTTCAGCCTGGCGAACATCCCATCGTGCCGGTGATGCTCTTCGATGCGCCCCTGGCCCAGCAGTTCGCCGCCAAGCTTCTGGACGAAGGCGTCTATGTCGTCGGCTTTTTCTTCCCCGTGGTGCCCAAGGGCAAGGCCCGCATCCGCACCCAGATGTCCGCCGCCCACACCCGCGAAGACCTCGATCTGGCCGTGGCCGCCTTCGTCAAGGTCGGCCGGGAACTAGGCGTGATCAAGTAGATTTGAGTGCCTTCGTGACTAAGCTCTTTCTCTGAACCACTGAACCCGGAGGAACCATGCGAGCCCTCGTCAAAGCTGAACGCGCACCCGGCCTAACGATGCAGGATGTTCCAATGCCGGAACTCGGGCCGAACGATGTGCTGATCCGCATCCACAAGTCCGCCATCTGCGGTACGGACATGCACATCTGGAACTGGGACGCCTGGGCCCAGAAGACCATTCCCGTGCCCATGCACGTGGGTCATGAATATGTGGGTGTCGTCGAGAAGGTGGGTAGCGCTGTCACAGGCTACAAGGGCGGCGAGCGGGTGACCGGCGAGGGACACATTGTGTGCGGCCACTGCCGCAACTGTCGCGCAGGTAAGCGCCATCTCTGCCCCAACACCATCGGCGTGGGCGTGAACCGTCCGGGTTCCTTCGCAGAGTATCTTGCGATTCCAGCAGAGAACGTGTTCCCGGTGCCCTCCAGCATTTCCGATGATGTCGTCTCGATCTTCGATCCTTACGGCAATGCCGCCCACACGGCGCTCTCCTTCGACATGGTGGGGGAGGACGTTCTCATCACAGGCGCCGGCCCTATCGGCATCATGGCTGTCGCCATTGCCAAGCATGTAGGGGCGCGAAATGTGGTCATCACGGATGTGAACGACTACCGCCTCGACCTGGCCCGGAAGCTTGGTGCCACTCGCGCCGTGAATGTGACCACGGAAGACCTCAAGACCGTCATGCACCATCTGGGCATGACCGAGGGATTTGATGTGGGCCTTGAGATGTCGGGCAACGCCACCGCCTTCCGTACCATGATCGATGCCATGTCCAACGGTGCCCGCATTGCCCTGCTCGGCATCTTCGGCGAGGATGCCGCCATTGACTGGGGCAAAGTCATCTTCAAGGGCCTCCACCTGAAGGGGATCTATGGCCGGGAAATGTACGAGACCTGGTACAAGATGGCCGCCATGCTCCAGTCGGGCCTGGATATCAGCCCCGTCATCACCCACCGCTTCCCCATCGAGGAGTTCAGGGCTGGTTTCGAGGTCATGGGGTCCGGGAAATCCGGCAAAGTCGTTCTAAACTGGGGCGTGCAGTAGCCTAAGCCCTAATTTCTTTAATTACATAAATTCGGCCCGCAACGTGGGCCGAATTTATTAGCGCACCGGCTGCAGCATGGGGATGGGCGGAAAGGTCTTTTCCAGATAGATCTCGCCGTCGCGCACCAGGGTGTCTTTGGCGAGATCCTCGCCGCCGGGTTGCAGGTCCGTCCCAAGGCAGATCAGATGGTAGCTCTCAAAACGAGTATTGAAGCGCTGGGTGACATTGCCTCGCCTATCACGGATCTCTTCCATGGGGTTCGGCACGAATGGTCGGTACAGAAAGGGGTGCGCCCAGGGGGTTTCGGGAACGAGATCCAGGTGATCGGGGACCAGGGCCTGCAGAGCCCAGGGGTACTCGCCGTGCTTGGTCTTGTAACGTGTGAGGGCGTCCATGATCCTTTTCAAGGAGGACCGCACGAGGCGCTGCTTCTCCTCCATTTCCTGCTTGAGCGTACTCTGGATGATGAAGAGGTCGTTGTAGGCCTGCTTGCCGGCGGGATTGTCTGGGTAGCGCTGGACGATGCGTTCCAGCATGCTCTTGGCCTCGAGCGTCTTGCCATCCCGGCTGAGTCGCTGGGCTTCGCTGAGGAGTTTCTGCGGAAGTCGGGGATCCTCCGATTCGCAGGACACCGTCAGGAAGAGGAGAGCGGCCGGGGCAAAGAGGCAGGGATGGAGCATGGCGGAACAATAGCACCATCCCGCACAGGGATGAAGGGTCGGTTGCCGGGTTAGGATGGAGGCAAGGGGGGGGTATGCCTGAACGGAGTTGGCTGATCGGGATTGTTGGGGGCTCGGGGAGCGGGAAAACCTCCATCGCCCAGGAACTCATCCGCCGCCTCCAGGCCGATGCCGTGAATGTCCTGCTTCTGGATATGGATGCCTATTACGCACCCCTGGAGGTGGTGACGCACCGCTTCGAGGGCAGGGCCATCAACTGGGACCATCCTCACGCCTTCGACCTGGAACTCATGGCCACCCATTTGGCTAGTCTTCGCAAAGGCCAGTCCATCCGGAAACCCATCTACGATTTCAATGTATCGGATCGCGTGGGCTGGGAAGAACCGATCATGCCTTCCCAGATCGTGATCCTGGAGGGTCTTCTCATTTTCGCCCTTCCGGAACTGCGAGAGCAACTGGACGTGAAAATTTTCGTCGATACCGATGCGGATATCCGGATCCTCCGGCGCATCCAGCGGGATACCCGGGAGCGGGGTCGCACCATGGACAGCGTGATCGACCAGTACCTCGATTCCGTCCGCCCCATGCATCTGGAATTTGTCGAGCCAAGCAAGCGCTGGGCTGATCTCATCGTACCCACGGGGGTCGAGAACCAGAAGGCGCTCGACATGATCACGCATCACACGCTCAGCCTGCTCCATTACCCGCCCCGGCTTGACTAGGCCCCGTGCGCATCCTGGCTCAGCATTCTCCCCACTTCGATCCCTCGCGAGCCTGGGAAGGAGAAGCTGTGTCCATCCAAGGCGAGACGCGCATCTTTCGCCAAATCGGCGTGATTCGGTGCTCGCCCCACACGGGGCGCTCCCACGACTTCACGCGGCTCGAATGCCCGGAATGGGTGAATGTCATCGCCTTCACACCAATGGAGGATGGCGGCGAATTGCTGGTGGTCGAACAGTTCCGGCACGGCATCGACGCCTCCACCCTCGAGTCCATCGGAGGCGTCTGCGACCCGGGAGAGAATCCCGCCGAGACAGCTCGGCGGGAACTCCTCGAAGAGACTGGGTATTGCAGTGAAGATTGGATTTCCCTGGGCTGGTGTACCCCCAACCCTGCCGTGCAGGACAACCGCTGCCATTTTTTTCTGGCCCTGAACTGCCACGCCGTGGCCGATCTCGATCTTGATCCCTCAGAAGAATTGAGAGTCTGGGCAGTGTCCTGGCAGGAATGGCAGGAAAAGTTTCGGAGCGGTGAGATCCACCACGCACTGGTCCTGGGTGCCTTCTTCCGGCTCGAACACTGGGAGGGTTGGGGCAGGTTGCGGGATCGGCTCGAGTCGCAGCCAGGAATTGGCAGTCGCTAATGCGCTAGAGTATTGAGCTTGGGAGGAACCAATGGCCAGCGATTGTTCGTTCGATGTGGTGTCCAAGGTCGACATGGCCGAGGTAAAGAATGCCTTGGCGCAGGCCATGAAGGAGATCACCCAGCGCTACGACTTCAAGGGTTCCGTTTCCGACATCGAACTGAAGGATGATGCGGTGCTCCATCTCAAGAGTGATGACGAAATCAAACTGAAAGCCGTCATCGATGTCCTTCAGTCCAAACTCTTCAAACGCGGCGTGAGCATCAAGAACCTTGAATACGGCAAGGTCGAGGCCGCTTCCAAAGGCACGGTGCGCCAGGAGATCAAGCTCCTGCAGGGCATTGCCGGCGAAAAGGCCAAGGGCCTCGTCAAGGTGCTCAAGGATTCAAAAATGAAGGTGCAGGCGGCCATCCAGGGGGACCAGTTGCGGGTTTCTGGCAAGAACAAGGACGATCTTCAGGAAGCCATGGCCCTACTCAAAAAGAACGACCAAGGCCTTGAACTCCAATTTACGAATTTCCGGAGCTAGCTCCTTGTCACGACTGGATCTGCTGCGCTATTTTGGGCCCATCTCCGACAAGCTGACGGAGGTGGAGCGGGAACTTCAGCGTCTCCTTCAGAGTGATGTCCCGGTCGTGGAGAAGCTGGCAGCCCACGTGCGCAGCGGGCAGGGCAAGCGCCTGCGGCCCGCGCTTGTGCTGCTTGCATCCAGGTTCGCGGGCTACGAAGGAACCGATGATGTCCGCTTCGGCGCGGTCTTCGAACTTGTCCACACGGCCACCCTCGTCCACGACGATGTCATCGATCATGCCCAACTTCGACGAGGCAAGCCCACACTGAATAGACTCTGGGGCAACACCCTCACGGTGCTTTTCGGGGATCTTCTGTATATGCAGGCCATGACCAGCGCCATCCAGGGGCGGAACTGGCGCCTGATGGAGATCCTGGCCGATGTGACGACCCACATGATTGAGGGCGAACTGATCCAGAATGATGTGCTCTTCAAGCTGGATACTTGCCGCAAGGACTACTTCGATATCCAGGAGCGCAAGACCGCGCTGCTCTTCGGCGGATGCACGGAAACGGCCGGGGTGCTGGCCGGGCGCCCGGCCTCCGAATGTGCAGCGCTGCAGACCTTCGGCCTCGAAATAGGCCGAGCCTTTCAACTCACCGATGATCTGCTAGATTTCACCGCCACCAGCGAACAACTCGGAAAGCCCGCCTTTTCGGATCTCCGCGAAGGCAAGCTCACGCTTCCCATGCTGACCTTGCTGGAATGCGCTCCGGATGAGGTGCTGCCTTTCATCCAAGCCATCTGGGATCGCGGCGAGGAAGCGCCTATTCCGGAACAGGAAGAACGCCAACTAAGGGATTTGATGGCACGGCACGATGCCCTTGCCGAAACCCGCGACCTGGCTGCCCGGGCCAGTCATGCGGCCTCCCGAGCCATCGCCAGCGTTCCCGGCGGGAAAACGACCCGCAGAATCCTTGAGGAAATTCCAGAGCTTCTGCTGGAGCGCAGCAAGTAGGACTATAGCGGCATTGGTTTTTCATCCCCTCGAGGATCCCAATTGATGTTGGCTCGCTTGAAAGCTGTCATCAGGCTCTCCTTGTCCGGGCACTTCATATAGGCTTCCATGGGTTCGACGGTATTGGACTGGACGAGTTCCACAATGGCGTCGTTCATGAGTCTTTGGCCGTAGGCCCGACCGGTCTGCATGGCGCTGGGGATCTGGAAGCTTTTGCCCTCTCGAATTAGGTTTGAAATGGCTGGCGTGATGAAGAGTGTCTCGATGGCCGCCACTCGACCTCCGCCCACCTTCTTCAAAAGAATCTGGCTGATGATGGCTTTGCACGCCTCCGCCAACATTACGCGAATTTGCTGCTGTCGATCCGCAGGGAACTGATCCACGATGCGGTCCACGGTGCCCACGGCGCTGTTGGTGTGAAGTGTGCCAAAGACAAGGTGACCCGTAACCGCAGTCTCCAGGGCGATCGAGATGGTCTCCAGATCTCGCATCTCTCCGACGAGAACGATATCGGGATCTTCGCGGAGGGCCGCTCGCAGCCCCGACTTGAAATTTTCGGTGTGGGTGCCCACCTCCCGCTGGTTCACCAGGCATTTCTTCCGGGGGTGGACGAACTCAATGGGATCTTCGATGGTCAGAATGTGGTCGGTCCGCTTGCGGTTGGCCAGATCGATAACGGCTGCCAAGGTGGTGGACTTGCCACTGCCTGTGGGCCCCGTCACCAGTACGAGTCCCTTGGCCAACTCGGCGAGCCGTCTTATGGGATCTGCAAGGCCCAACCTGTCCGGGTCAGGCATCTCGTTGGGGATCACGCGGCAGACAAAACCCGGACCCATGCGATCCGCAAAGAAATTGACTCGCAGGCGGCATCCGCCCGCCTCATAGGCGTAGGCGAAGTCCGCATCATTCTTCTCCTCGTAGTGCCTCCAGGCTAAGGGCGTCGCGATGGCCTCCATGATCTCCAGGAGCTGTTTGGGGCCCAGGGGTGGAAAATCCTCCAATTCCTTCAGATCACCGTGAACCCGGACCAGGGGCAATTCAAAGGAACTGCAATGAATGTCGGAACCCTTGTGATCCAGAAGGGCGCGAAAGAGCCGTTCTGCCATGGGATGAGTTCCAACACCGACCTTTTTTACAGCTACCGGAGCCGCGCTAGGAACGCCGGGCGTCGGGATTGACCGATTCGAGGGTGTGTCTACGGCCAACGCGATGACGCCGTCAGTGGACTCGCGGGGCGGCCCAGGATGGGCGGACTGGGGCGGGACCGCAGGCTCCGCCCGGAGGCTGAAACCCAGCGTGCCCCGATTCACCATCACACTGAAAAGCTGGTCGCCCACACGGTAGCGGAAACCAGCCTCCCCTCGTCCGACCAAGCTGCCCTCCTGGTCCGTCGGAAGGATCTCGCGCACAAGATGTTCCAGGAGGGTCGGCGGTACCGGAGTCGGAAGTAAGGGCGACAAGCCGCCGTCCAGAGATTCCAGCATGGGCGGCTGATTGGGCTCCATCCGAAGGGCCACCGCTCCCCGCGAAGCGAGATGAGAGAGGAGTCGATCGATCTGGGCCATGAGATCTCCGGAATGCCGTCTGAATTCTAACCCTCCACGGGGTTGGAAATGAGGACAGGATCCACGAACCGGGGATAGACTTGCCTCTACTACTCGTCATCCAAGGGCGCAACGTCTATATACCCCTTCAGGGAGGCTCAATGAACATCCATGAATACCAAGCCAAGGAGCTTCTGCGCCTATTCCAGGTCGCCACACCCGATGGAAAGGTGGCCCAGGACGCCGAGGAAGCCCGCCAGATCGCCAAGGGTTTCGGAGGCCAGGCTGTTGTCAAGGCCCAGATCCATGCCGGGGGTCGCGGGAAGGGGGGTGGGGTGAAGTTCGCCAAGGATCCCGACGAAGCTGTCGACCTCTACAAGCAGATGCTGGGTATGAACCTTGTCACCAAGCAGACAGGCCCCGAGGGGCGGAAGGTGCAGACGGTATTCCTGTCCGACCCCAAGGACATCGTTCGGGAGCTCTATCTCAGCCTCCTGGTGGACCGTGGCTCCAGTCGCGTGACAGTCATGGCTTCCACCGAGGGGGGCGTCGAAATCGAGGAGGTCGCCGAGGCCACCCCTGAGAAAATTTTTAAAATAGTTGTGGACCCCGCTCTAGGGCTCACGGGATTCCAGGCGCGTCAGGTCTGTTTCTCGCTGGGGCTCGAAGGCGAGGCTTTCAGGAAGGGGGTCATCTTTCTGCTGAACCTTTACCGCCTCTTTGTGGAAAAAGACTGTTCCATGGTGGAGGTGAATCCCCTGGTCCTTACCAAGGAGGGCGAGGTGGTGGCCCTGGACGCGAAGATGGCCTTTGACGACAACGCCCTGGCGCGCCATCCGGATATTCTCGCCTTCCGTGACCTGAACGAAGAGGCCCCCGAAGAAATCGATGCATCCAGGTTCAATCTCAACTTCATCAAGTTGGATGGCAACATCGGCTGCATGGTGAATGGCGCCGGGTTGGCCATGGCCACCATGGACATCATCAAGCACCACGGCGGCGAACCCGCCAATTTTCTGGATGTGGGGGGTGGCGCCACCGAGGATGCAGTGAAAAACGCCTTCCGAATCATCCTGCAGGACCCTTCCGTGAAGGCCGTCATGGTTAACATTTTCGGCGGCATCATGCGCTGCGATATCGTGGCGGCGGGCGTGGTGAAGGCAGCCAAGGAGATCGGTATCAAGGTGCCGGTGGTGGTGCGACTCGAAGGCACCAACATGGAAGAAGGGAAACGAATCCTGGCAGAGAGTGGATTGAATCTGCTTGTGGCGGATGGGATCAGGGATGCGGCTGAGAAGGCCGTGGCTTCGGTGCGCTGAGAAAAGGGAGAACAAACATGTCCGTAATGGTTGGAACCGACACCAAACTCCTTGTCCAGGGCATCACAGGCCGCGAAGGGCTGTACCACGCCAAGGGTTGTCGCGACTATGGCACCAAAGTGGTTGGCGGCGTGACTCCAGGGAAGGGGGGCACCGAGATCGAAGGTTTCCCCGTCTTCAATACAGTGAGGGAGGCTCGCGCCCATACCGGGGCTAACGCCACCATGATCTTCGTACCGCCTCTGGCGGCGGCCGATGCGATTCTGGAGGCTCTGGATGCGGGCATCGAGCTGATCGTGTGCATCACCGAGGGCATCCCTGTACTCGACATGGTCAAGGTCAAACGGGTTCTGCCGGACTACCCGCAGTCACGACTCGTGGGTCCCAACTGTCCCGGGGTCATCACCCCCGGCAAGGCCAAGATCGGCATCATGCCGGGCCGTATCCATCTTCCGGGTCACGTGGGTGTGGTGTCCCGGTCTGGCACCCTGACCTACGAAGCAGTGGGCCAGCTGACTGCCCTTGGCATCGGCCAAAGCACCTGCATCGGCATCGGCGGGGATCCCGTGAACGGCACCAGCCATATCGACACGCTCAGGCTCTTTCAGGACGATCCTGACACCCATGCCATCGTGATGATCGGCGAAATCGGTGGTAGCGCAGAGGAAGAGGCCGCCGATTTCGTGAAGGCCTACGTCACCAAACCGGTAGTCAGCTTCATTGCGGGTCAATCTGCCCCTCCCGGACGTCGCATGGGTCACGCGGGGGCCATCATCAGCGGCGGGAAGGGCGCGGCCGCCGACAAGATGGCGGCCCTCCAGGCCGCAGGGATAACCGTGGTGAAAAGCCCGGCCGACATTGGAAAAGCCTTGGCCGAACGGCTTCGCTCATAGACACCTACTCAGTCGGCGCACCAGAGGGTGGAGGTTCAACAGCAGTGGACCTTTCGGGAGTAGGAATCACGCCTTCAGAGCGATGCCCCCCTCCGGGTCCAGGCGCGTCTGGCGCTATCCTTAAGCCATGGAACGACTGGTGAAGGCCCACCTGGACCATCGGCGCATCTGGCAGGGTTTCGACTACTGCTATCCCGTCATCAGTCGCCGAAGTAGGGGCCTGAGCCTAGGCGTGAATCTCAACCCAGACAAGATTTGCAATTTTGATTGTGTCTATTGCGAGGTGGACCGGATCAATCCGGCCCGGCGCAGGGATGTGGACCTGGATCAGATGGAACGCGAAATGGAGGTGCTGTTGGAGCTTTCGGTCTCAGGGGCGCTCTTCGATGTGTCGCCCTTTCATACAGCCCGCCCCGAACAGCGGCGACTCAACGACATCGCCTTCAGCGGCGATGGCGAGCCCACGACGGCTCGGGAATTCCCAGAGGCGGTGGCGAAGCTCGCGCGCCTCAAGGCATCCCACAACCTGGACGATGTCAAGCTGGTGCTCATCACGGATTCCACCCGATTGCAGGCGCCCGAGGTTGTCCAGGCGCTTGAGACCCTCATGCTGCATAACGGCGAAATTTGGGCCAAGCTTGATGCGGGCACCGAGGCCTACTACCGCGAGATTAATCGCACCAGGGTTCCCTTCGCTCGCATCCTCGAGAACCTGATCCGAACGGGACAACGGTGGCCCATCACCATTCAGACCATGTTCCTGGAATGGGATGGGCAGGGCCCCCCGAAGGCTGAGATACAGGCTTACACGGCAAGCCTTCTCTCGATTCTCAAGGACGGTGCGATTATTCAGGGCCTGCAACTCTATACGGTGGCCCGCCCGACGCCGGAAGCCGCTGCCCGTCCCTTGAAGGCGGAAGCGCTGGACGCCCTCGCTGCGGACATCTCCGGAGCCATCCCTAACATTCCCGTCCAGATATTCTATGGTCCCGATGGCGGAGCGCATGCGTAGGAGCCCCCCCAAGCATTCATCGCGTCATCGGCATACACTTGGACGGGTTTCTCGGCTTGTCCTCCTCCCCTTTCTATTCCTGCATTTGCTGGCCTGTCGGACTCGAAAACAGGAAACGATATCGCCTCCTCAGCCAACCCGCCTGACGCTGGTGGCCGTGGGTGATCTGCTCATGCATCAGGATGTCAAGCGGGCCGCCAGGGAGAACGAAGGTGGTTTTCAGGCCCTTTGGGGGGATCTCAAGCCGATCTTTGAGGGGGCAGATCTCGTGTTCGGGAATCTAGAAACGCCGATCGCTCCGACCTCCGGAGCACCCGGTCGCCCCTTTGTGTTCAATGCTCCGGCCGAATTGCCGGGGGCCCTGAAGGCAAGTGGTTTCTGTGTTCTCTCCACCGCCAACAACCACGCTTACGATCAGGGATCTAGAGGCGCGCTGGAGACGCTGGAGCGCCTCGAATCCGTGGGATTGATTGGCGTCGGAAGCGGGCGGGATCGGGCTCAAGCCGAGATGCCGCGCATACTGGAGCGCAAGGGAATCAGGGTTGCCTTCCTCGCATTTTCGGACATCTTCAACCTCGACCTGAATCGGGAAGGGAAGGGGCCCTGGGTCAGGCACCTTGAGGGCGATAATGTTCCGGAAGCAATCCGATCCGCGAGAACCCTGGCCGATCTTGTGATCGTCAGCGTTCACTGGGGCAACGAGTATGAACATCGACCTCGCGCTCGTCAGCGTGTGCTGGCCGCGAGGCTCATCGGAGCCGGCGCCGACCTCATCATCGGGCACCATCCTCATGTCATCCAGCCGCTGGAATGGGTTGAAGCGAATGGCCGCAAGGGAGCCGTTGCCTTCTCACTCGGCAACTTCATCAGCAACCAGGATCGGAAATACGATGACCGCATGCCCGTGGCCGATGGTGACAATCGCGATGGTGCTGCCCTGGTGGCGGTCTTCCGGAAAGATCCGAACGGCTGGGCCCAGCTGGAATCCCTTCGCGCCGAGCCGCTCTGGACTGAGAACAATTGGGCCGCCTTTTCATCTGGCAAAGCACAGCGCAGGGACATCCGGGTGGTTCGAGCCTCGCTGGAAAGAGGGGGGCTCGGGAAGCGCCGAGAGCGGATCCAGCAGACCCTTGCGCCTTTGGCTGGAGCTTCCAGACCTTAGGCGTTGTCTAAAAACAATCTGTTCAAGTACTTGCGCTGGATCATTCGTGGGGCTGAAGGTGGCCTCGCTCCACCAGTCGGTGGACCAATCGCTCTGCGACATCGATGGCGTAGTCGATGTCCCCATCGCTGAGGGCTGCGCTTCCACCGGCGGCGATGGAATTCAGGAGGTAAAGGGTGTAATGTTCCACCCTCCTTAGGTGGTGGGCCTTGGGTGAAATGAGCATCTTCGGCGGGACAGGACTTGGCATGAGCGAACCTCAAGGGAAACCTTAAAGAAACATAGGTCCCCCGAGGTCCGAGCGCCCTTAAGTTCTCAATCTTCGAAGCCCGAGGAGCCCGAAACCAAGGAGTGAGGCGAGGGGGGCGATCACGCCCCAGAACCCAGGAATGTCTCCCGCGCGCGCAGCCCCGCCGAAGAGCGCTTGGGCTCCCATGAACATGAGCCCGGCGACCAAGCTGAGACCGAGGGCCTGACCGCGCCCTCCCCGCGCAGACGGGAAGGCGAAGGGAAGCATGGCGAAGAGCAAGCAGGGCCCCGCCAGCCAATTCAGTAGGCGGCCCCAGAGCATTGCGGCCCTCTCTGAATCCGGGGCCCACCGCTGCCAACGGACAAGGTCAGGCGTGCTGGCCTCCTCCGGCTTGGCGACATCCCGAAGCGCCTGGTC
>CAIPUA010000250.1 GCA_903868115.1 uncultured Holophagaceae bacterium | reverse complement strand
TCTGCAGGGGGGTTTGCTGCCAGCCCCTGTCGTTGGCGCCGGGATGTCGCCAGTTGGGCCCCCGGGAAGCCCTCAGCGGCGCCTCCATTCTGGTGCCCCGCGAGGCCTGGGCTCGTCTCGGCCCCTGGCCTGTTGGGTATTTCCTTTATTGGGAGGATTCGGCCTGGTGCCGAAGGGCGCATGCTCTTGGGCTGCCGATCGTTCTCACGGAGCTACAGATCCTGCATCGCAGCGCCCGCACCGTGGGAAAGCGCAGCCCGATGCAGGCCTTTTACAGCGCGCGGAACCGTCTGCTGCTGCATCAGGGACTGCACCCTCATGGCGCCTTCGAGCGTCTATGGATCGCCCTCTATGTTTTTCAGATGCGGCTCTTCCAGGGGCGCCTGGATCTTCTGCGGGCCGCCTGGCATGGAGTCTGGGCAGCCCATCGAGGGCAGACCGGACGGGATCCCCGCTACTGACTTCCGCTAGAATTGCAAGATGAGGTTAGCCATGCGTCGAATCCTGCCCTTTGTCCTCTGTTGTGTGTGTGTGGCGCAGGCCCCAAAGCCGGTGCTCAGTTTCACCAAGGCGCACCACGATTTTGGAAAGATCTCGGTGGACCGGAAGGTTTCGTATCGCTTCAAGGCCACGAACACGGGTGGGGCACCCCTCCAGATCAAGCAGGTCGTTCCTTCCTGTGGCTGCACCTACACCCTGGTGGGCCAGTGGTATCTGAAACCGGGCGAGTCCACGGAGATCGAGGCCACCTTCAACCCCGCAGGCATGCGGGGGATGGTGCGGAAATCAATGCAGATCCTCTCCGACGATCCCGTCAACTCCACGATCACGCTTTCCTTCGAAGCCGAGGTGATCCAGGAGATCATGCCCAGCACGACGGCCCTGTTCTTCGATGAGGTCCTGCGCAATACGCCCCAGAAAGCCACCGTGCGGCTCGAATCGGGGAACGGCCAGCCGGTGCAGGTCCTGGACGCCAAGGCACCCGGGGCACCCTACCTGAGCGCCACCTTCCGCAGCGAGGGGCAAGATGTCGTAGTGGAGGTCCTCCTGGACGGCCGCAAGGTTCCCTCGAAGCATTTCAGTGGGGTCGATGTTCTGGGCATCCGGACGAACAGTGAGCGGATGCCCATCATCTACATAAATGTGCAATGGGCGCTGCGCCCCTCCGTTACCGCGATGCCCGCCCGGCTTGCATGGGTAGAGGCAGCAGGCAAGGAGCTACGCGCCACCCTCACCCTCAAGCATGCGGACGGAAAACCCTTCCGGGTGCTTTCCTCCCAACCCACGCATCCCTCGATCCGCGTAGAAGGGTCGGGGAAAGCTGCGGCAGCCCAACAGGAGCTGATCGTGACTCTGAGCGCCCAGGCCAAGGCCGGCAGCTACAACGAGCGGGTGGTGTTGACCCTGGATGACCCCGACCAGCCCGAACTGGAGATTCGCGTCTCAGCCGTCCTCCGCTAGCCGCACCTTTCATGCGCACCGCTCCCGTTCAGGGCAAGCATCTCGTTGCCGTGTTCGCCATGTCGTGCCTCGCCCTGGTGTGGGGAGGCAGCTTCGCGGCCATGAAGTTCACCCTTAACTCGACCCTGAGTGTGGGCGCCATGCTCACCTTGCGCTTTGTTCTGGGGGCGCTGAGTCTGGCGCTTTTCGCCCGCGCTTTTCGGATTCCGTTCCCTCGTCAGGCGGTGCGAGACGGCACTATCCTGGGCCTCTGGATCACCTTCGTCTTCTGGCTGCAGGCCGATGGGTTGCGTCTTACCACCACTTCCAAGAGCGGCTTCATCACCGGACTGTATGTGCTCTTCACGCCGGTGGTGAGTCTCCTCTTCCGGGAGCGCCTCAAACGCTCGCACGCGCTGGGTGCCTTGGTGGCCGCAGTGGGCCTCTACCTGCTGGTCCACGAACCCGGTGCGCGGTTCGGTGGTTGGAACCGGGGTGATGTCGAGACCTTGATCTGCGCAGTGGGCTGCGGTTTTCATATCGTGCTGACGGCCCACTATTCTCGCCGCTCCAGCGGATGGGTGCTCGCGACCATACAGGTGGCCGTCGTCGCGGTACTTTCGGCGATCATCACGGCCTTCCTGCCGGCCCCCTTCGGCTTCCAGGGGATCCTCAAGCCCCTTTCAGAGCCGGGAGTCTGGATCGCCCTCGCCTACCAAGGCTTCCTGGCCACGGCCCTCGCGTTCTGGTGCATGTCTACTTTCCAGGCCTACCTGGGGGCGACGGAGGCCGCGATCATCTTTTCCATGGAACCCGTGTACACCGCGCTCCTCGCTATGTCCGGCTGGATTCCCGGGGTCCATGAACGCCTGAGTGGCCTGCAGCTCGCCGGAGGCGGTGTGCTCTTCGGCGCCATGCTGCTGGCCGAACTCGGTCCGCGCTGGCTGAAATCAAGAGCTGGCGAGGAAGAGAATATCGGCTGACCAATGGCCTCCGGCTGTCACTCGATCCGGTCGAGGATCACCAGCGTGACATCGTCCCCAAAGGGCACCGGGTGGTTGAAGACCTTGGCTTGCGCGACGAGATAGTCCGCGGCCTCGTCCTCGTCGGCGGGCAGCTCGGCGCAGAGGCGAAGGAGACCCTCCTCGCCCAGCAGGCATCGGTCCTCGCGCTCCACTTCGACCAGACCATCGGTGAAGAGCACGAGACGATCCCCTGCCTCGAAGGGCGATTTCTTGGCCTCGAAGGGCAGATCCTCCTCGAGGCCCAGCATGAAGCCATGCCCGCTCAGCACCAGGGGGTGCCGAAGGCCACCCTTGGCTCCGTGCGGGATGCGGAAGGGCGCATCATGGCCTGCGGCCACATACTGCATTTCGTCCCCGACGGGGTCTATTCGCGCCAGGAAGGCGGTCGCGAACTGTTCGGCGAGGGTATTGCGGGCGAGATCCCGGTTCATGCCCTGGGCCCAGTCGAGCGGACTTCCACCTAGGCGGACCTGGCTTTCGAAGGAGGTCTTGACCATGGCGGAGATCAGCGCGGCGGTCACGCCGTGTCCGCTCACATCCGCGATCATCAGGGCCAGTCCGCCCTCGCCGCTGGGCAGAATGGTGTAGATATCGCCGCCGATGCCTTCTGCCGGCAGGTAGCGATGGGTGTAGCGGAAGCGCGGCGCGGCGCCTGGAAGCGCAGGCAAGAGGCCGATCTGGAGGCGTGCGGCCAACTCGAGTTCGGCGTTCATCCGCTCCTGGAAGCGGGTGAGTTTCTGGTTCTGCCGTTTGATCTCCTTCTGCATCGCGATGATCCGGAAGGCGCTCTCAACCCTGGCCATCACTTCCTGGGCATGGAAGGGTTTGGCGATCATGTCGTCGGCGCCCAGGTTCAGGCCGCCGATCTTGGAAGCCGTGCCGTCCATGGCCGAGACCAGCACGAAGTAGATGTCCCGGGTTGCCGGAGCCCCCTTGATGATGCGGCAGAACTCGTCGCCGGCCATCTCCGGCATGCGGAGATCGGAAAGGATGAGATCCGGTTGGACCTTGCCCATCACCTCCAGGGCCTTGGCGCCGTTCTCGGCAGCCAGGACCTGATAGCCCGCCCGCTTGAGGTAGAAGCCGAGGATGTCCCGAATCTGCGCCTCGTCATCGACGACCAGGACAACACCCTTGTTCATGCCGGGGCTCCGGGGCTGGAGGTGGTGTCAAACGCAGCGCCCGCGCTTTGCTCGGGCCCTGCGTGGGGAGTATCGGGGGGGACATCGCGAGCGCAGTGAGCAGGCGGTCCCCCGTGGATCATGTTAGGCCCCGCGAAGGGCGTCCTGCTCGGTGGCGAAGATGGAGAAGTAGTTCGTAAGATTCGTCTGGTCGAAGGTCTTCTTCACCTGAGGTGGCAGGCCGCAAAGATGCAGCTTCCCATTGTTCTTGTCCACGCTGTTGCGCGCAGCCACCAGGAGTCCGAGGCCCGAGGAATCGATGAAACTGACCCCCTCGAGGTTGATCACCAGCAGCTTGGGCTGCTGTGTGGTGACCGTGTCCCGGATCACATCGCGGAGCTGAGCCGTCACCTCGAAGTTGACCTTCCCCTGGATGGTCACCACGGAAGCATTGGCTTCCTGGCGTGTCTGGTGGTTAAACATGAGGCCTCCTGCGGCGCGATGCCTTGTAGAACGCGTCTCCTGACCGCTTCTCGCTGACGGAACTTGTACTCCGCATGCGAGGCGGGACCTGAAACGATACTTTCGAAACCGGATCTTTCCATGACTTGGACTTCGTGTGCAAAGAAGAAAGTAAACTCCTCCTGCTCCTGGATCAACTCCGGAATGTGTAACAAATCCCCAATTTCCGGTCGGCCCATCTGCTGGAAGCGGGCCTGGACCTTCTCAAGGACGGCTGCGGCTGGGTTTGGCAGGCGAATCAGGGTGCGGGGGGTGAACTGGACGGCAGAATAGCTGCTGTTGGAAAAGGGGTTGATTTCGGCCCGGCCCGAGGAAAGGGTCAGACTCTCTGAGATTCTGGCCCGTTCGGCGGCGCTCAGGTGCTCCAGGCAGAACCCCTCCGGCAGCGAGGCCATCCAGCGCTCCAGTTCCTCCAAGTCCACCATCAGGTTGCGGGTTCGGCTGGGTTTGACATGGTTGGCCACCAGGATGTGGTGGTCCAGCAGGAAGCGGATCACCAGGAGCACCCCCAGGAGGTCTTCTGCGATGAAGCGCAGACCAACCTGGTCGTAGATGGTCTCCGCCACGTTCTCGGGCTTGTGGAGCAGCTTGAGGAGCATGGAGACTCGGTCCTTGCTCTCCTTGCGCTTGACGGCCAACAGCGGCACCTCGTAGCGACCCTTGAGGACCCAGCCACCGCCCTGGGTGGGTACCAGGAAACGCTCATAGCGATCGAAAATTTGCTGCTGGATTTCAGGGAGGAAGCGCAGGTAGACATTGTTGTCCACATGAAAGAGCGTGTGCATGACCCGGAGGAGGGCGCAACTCCAGCGAGCCCGATCATCCAGGGGGCGCACGGAAGCCCAGACCAGGAGTTCCAGAGGGTCCTGCAACTCGAAGAATTCCGGGGGGATGTCCATGCCGGTGCCTTCGAGAATTACTTCCTCCAGGAAGGCGAGAGCGTCCTCGAAGACTTCCACCAGATGATCCCGGTGGTGCGGGATTTCCACATCGTAGCCGTAGCCGAGGGCGAAGTCCTGGGCCATTTCCCGGGTTGGCAGAGACATGCCCTGCTGGTCGACGGACGAGGCGCGGCCAAGGATCACGCGCGTGACATCCGGGGGCAGCGGGAACAGAGGGAGCTTCAAAATGGGCCTCAGGGTGCGGGACGCAGAGAACAAAAAACGGGGCGCCAGGAAAAGGCGCCCCGTTTCATAAGGCTGCGCGCCTATTTCACCGCGAAAGCAGCGACGAGCACGTAGATCACCAGGGCCTCGATGAGGGCCAGACCGATGATCATGGTGGTGCGGATGTTGCCGGCGGCCTGGGGATTCCGGGCGATGCCTTCGCAGGCGGCCACGACGGCCTTGCCCTGGGCCAAACCGCAGCCAGCGGCGGCGATGGCGAGGGAGAGATGAGCCAGGAACTGGCCCTCGAAGAGGCTCTTGGTGGCCACGGTGGCGGCGGTGCCCTCAGCGAAGGCGAAGGTGGCCAGCGTGAAGAGGAAGGCGGTGGTAAGGAACTTCTTCATGGGAAACCTCGAAAAAGGGGCCCGGGGTTCGGAATCCCGTGGCCGGGTGGGGAAGCCGTTCAGTGGTCGTGGGAAACCGCGCCGGAGACATAGATCGTCGCCAGCATGATGAACACGAAGGCCTGGATCATTCCGAAGAAGAGCCCCATGACCATCAGGGGCACCGGGACGAGCAGGGGCACCAGAGTGAAGAAAATAAGCGAGACCACATGCTCGCCGGCGATATTGCCGAAGAGGCGCAGGGAGTGGCTCAGGATGCGGGAGAGCAGGCCCAGAATCTCAAGGGGCCACATCAGCCACCAGAGAAACCACACGGGGCCCGCGAAGTGGCCCAGGTAGCGCAGGAAGCCCTGGGACTTCATGCCGTGGAAGTTGTAATAGAAGAAAACCACCAGGGCGCAGGCCAGGGTGACGTTCCAATTGCCAGTGCCGCTGGGCAGGCCCGGGGCCAACCCGAAGAGATTGTTCAGCAGGATGAAGAGGCCGAGGGTGCCAATCAGCGGCACGTAGCGATCTGGATGGTGGGCGATGTTATCAGCCACCAGGTTCCGCACGAAGGTGATGAGGAATTCCATCGTCTGCTGGAAGGGGCCGGGGATGCGGGAGAGCTTGATCCGGGTCGCCAGCGCGAGGGCCATGATCACGAGGGTCGCCAGCACCGCCGCGAAGAGATGATCGTAGCGCTCCAGGATGGACAAGGCCTGACCGTGGGCGAAACTGCCCCAAGGATGTCGGGCCAAGTGCAGGAGGTTCGTCAGGAGAGTGGCGAGGTACGACGCATGGTGTTCCATCGTTCTTCCTTTGCGGCGTGTTCAATCACGGGCTCCAGCCTCCGGCCAAAGAATGAGGCGCAGGGCCTCCAGCAGGATGGCTCCAACGAAAAGCAGGATGCCCGTCGCCAGGGGGAGCGCCTCCCGGGGGAGGCAAGCCATCATCCCACGCAGCAGAAGGACGAGCAACGCCAGCTTGAGAAGTCCCAACAGCGCGAAAAACCATCGGCGACGCACCGAGGGCGTGAGCATCCGCCCGACTACCCACCGATGGAGGAACCAAAAGGCTAGGCTACCCAATCCCCCCGCGGCAAAGGCCAGCGCCGCCCACCGGGACCGCAGAAGCCACGCCAGGGCGCCTGCCGGCCAGAGGAACAGCATGAAGCGCCCGATCCAGACCAGATGATGGCTGCCGGGATCCTCAGGCTCGGGGAGCACGGTCGTCCTCGTCATCCGGATTTTTCGAGGCATCCTCCGGCGGTGGTGGCGGATTCAGGCGATCCAGGCGCATCGTCACTTTGTAGAGTTCCCAGAAGCCCGTGGCGATGCCCAGGGCCATCCCAATCCACTGGCCGGGTTCCGGATGACCCAATGCCCGGCCCCCCCAGCGGCCAAGGAAGAAGCCCAGCATGATGGCGCTGGGAAAGACCAGGCCGAGGGAGGTCAGCTCCCCCCAGAGCGCCCGCTCTTGGGGGTCCGCATCCTTGGGCTTGGGGCGAAAAATCATTCAGTAGCCCTTATCTGTTTGAAGATTCCACAAAATAAGAACCACAGAGAGCACAGAGGAAAAGCCGGAGGACACAGAGAAAAGATTTTCAGTGTGAGTTTCCTCTGCGCTCTCTTTTCTTTCTCTGTGCCCTCTGTGGTCCATCTTTTTCAGAAGACCAGTCTCAGCCCAAAACGATCCGGGCGGTCCAGTCCAGCAGCTTGGGGCCGAAGAAGGTGCCCACCAGGATCAACGCACAGGAGGCCGTCAGGATGAAGGTGAAGGTCGTGCTGAGGGGCGGCACTTCCCCTTCAACTTCCACCGGTTCCTTGAAGTACATCGTGGCCACCACATTCAGGTAGTAGTAGGCCGCTACGGCGCTGGTGAGGAGGGCGAGCACGGTCAGAGCAACGAAGCCCTGTTCAATGGCGAGCTTGAAGAGGTAGAACTTGCTGAAAAAGCCCAGCAGGGGCGGAATGCCCGCGAGGCTCAGCATGAAGACCATCATGGTGAAGGCCAGCACCGGTTGGCGCGTGGCGAGGCCCCGGAGGTCCTCGATACGCTCCCCCTCGCCCTTGCCCTGAAGGCAGATGATCACGGCGAAGGCGCCGCTCTGCATGGCTAGGTAGGTGAGCATATAGAGCCAGATCGCTTGGGCTCCGGCCTGGACATCCCCGCTGAGCACACCCAGCAGCATGTAGCCCACGTGGGCAATGGAACTGTAGGCCAGCAAGCGCTTCATGCTCTGCTGACGCAACGCCGTCACATTGCCCAGGACCATGCTGGCGCCCGCGATGAAGGAAAGGGGCAGGACCCATTCCGAGGAGACGCCGTGGAGTCCCGTGCCGAAGACGCGCACAAAGGCGCCCAGAGCGGCGGCCTTGGGCGCCATGGACATGAAGGCGGTGATGGGGGTCGGGGCACCCTCGTAGGCGTCGGGGCTCCACATATGGAAGGGCACACCCGCCACCTTGAAGGCAAAGCCCACGAGCACCATCAGGGAGCCGGCGAAAACCATCAGGCTGCCGTTGGGGCTCACCAGAGCCAGTTCCTCGTTCAGTTTGGCCAAGTTGGTGGTGGTGCCGCCCGTGGCGGCGAAGAGCAGGCTGATGCCGTAGAGCAGGATGCCGCTGGAGAAGGCCCCCAGCAGGAAGTATTTCAGACCGGCTTCAATGCTGCGTTCCTGGGTGCGGAGATAGGCCACCAGAATGTAGATGCAGAGAGCCATCAACTCAAGGCTGAAGTACATCGACACCAGATCGGTAGCACCCACCAGTAGCATCATGCCGCTGATGGAGAACAGGATCAGGGCGTAGTATTCGACGGTCTGTTCGCGCAGCGCGTTGAGCTGGGGTTGGCTCAGGACGATGGTGATGAGGCCCGCCACCACACAGAGAAACTGGAAGCCCTTGGTGAGGCCATCCACCTTGAACATGTCCGAGAAGCCCGTGCCGGTGGGCGCCAGGAGGGCGAGCGTGCCGCCGCCGGCCAGGACCAGGAAGGCCACATAGGACCAGATGCGCTTATTGTTCCGACCGACGAAAAGATCGCCGGGCCAGATCATGAGGGTCGCTGCAAGGATCAGGAACAGCGGCCCGTAGAGGAAGGGGAGATCCCTGGTGAGGGACTCCAGCAGGCTCTGGGCGAAGGGCATCAGTGACCTCCGTGGGCTTCAGCGGCGGGCGTGTGGCTCTCTGCGGCAGGGGCCACATGGGCCGGGGCGGGCATGCCAGCCTGGCCGATTCGGGCGGCCTCCGCATTCCGAGCCTTCAACTCCTCGGCCTTGAAGTAGTTCGGGTCGATCTGGGTCACCAGCTTCTCGATGGGCTTCTGGAGCACCTGCATAAGGGGCATGGGATAGAGCCCGATCCAGAAGGCAGCCACGACCAGGGGCGCGAAGTAGGCGATCTCCCGGGCGCTGAGGTCGGCCATCTTGGCATTGGTCTCGTTGATGGAGCCGAACATGACGCGCTGATACAGCCACAGCATGTAGGCGGCGCCGAGGACGATGCCAGTGGTCGCGGCCACGGCCCACCAGGGATGGGCCTGGAAGGCACCCATGAGGATCGCGGCTTCACCGATGAAGCCATTGAGGCCAGGCAGGCCAATGGAACTCATGGTCATGATCATGAAGATCGTGGCGTAGATCGGCATGGTCTTCGACAGGCCGCCGAAGTCCGCGATCATGCGTGTGTGGCGGCGCTCGTAGACGATGCCGACGATGAGGAAGAGCGCGCTGGTCGAGATGCCGTGGTTGATCATCTGGAACATGCCGCCCATGATCCCGTTGGGATTCATGGCGAAGATGCCCAGCATGCAGAGGGCCAGGTGGCTCACGGAGCTGTAGGCCACCAGCTTCTTCATGTCCTTCTGGATCATGGCCACCAGCGCGCCGTAGATGATGCCGACGATGGTCAGGGTGAGGAAGTACGGCATCAGTATCTTGGTGGCGTCAGGCAGGATGGGCAGCAGGAAACGCACGAAGCCGTAGGTGCCCATCTTCAGGAGAATACCGGCGAGGATCACAGAACCCGCCGTGGGTGCCTGCACGTGGGCGTCCGGAAGCCAAGTGTGGAAGGGGAACATGGGCACCTTGATGGCGAAGCCCACGAAGAAAGCCAGGGCCAACAGAATCTGGAAGGTCTTGGTCTGCTGGACGATGATGGGCGCCATGGCCTGGAAGGATTCAATGGAGAAGCTGGGAGTCATTCCCACTTTTTTCTGCAGGAAGTAAATCGCCAGGATGCCGACGAGCATCAGCACGGAACCGGTCAGGGTGTAGAGGAAGAGCTTGATGGCGGCATAGAGCTTCTGGGGGCCGCCCCAGATGGCGATGAGGAAGTACATCGGCACCAGCATCAGTTCCCAGAACAGGTAGAAGAGGAACATGTCCTGGCAGATGAAGACGCCCAGCATGGAGGTCTGCATGACCAGCAGCCAGATGTAGTACTCCTTGTGCCGCTCCTCGATGGCGTTGAAGGAACACCACACTGCGATGAAGCCGATGAAGGTGGTCAGCAGGAAGAGCACTAGGCTGATGCCGTCCATGCCGATGCTGAACTGGACGCCCAGACTAGGGATCCAGTCCATCACGGTGGGCCACTGGACCGCAGCGCTGGCCCGGTCGTATTGGAACCAGAGCGGGACGCTGAGCGCGAAGTCCAGGATCGTGATGCCAAGGGCGGCGAGTTCGAAGGTCCGCCGCTTCGCCTTGGGGACGAAGAGCAGGAGCAGCGCCCCCAGGAGCGGAATGAAGGTGACCCACAGCGGTAGGTTCTTGAACCAGGGGATCAGGGTCGGATTCATGAGGACTCCAGCAATCATCAAGGCAAAAGGAATGTAAGACTCAGGCGAGGAACTTCCAGAAGGCAAACATCAGAAAGCCGAGGAACATCACGAAGGCGTAGTTTTGCACGCGGCCGGTCTGGACCTTGCGGAAACCCCCGGAGAGCTGCTGGAGCAGCCAGGCGACGAGGTTCACTAGGCCATCCACGATCTTGGCATCGAACCAATAACTGATCCGCGCCCAGAGCAGCGTGAAGCGGGCGGCACCATTCACCATGCCGTCCACCACCCAGGTATCGAAGGCCCAGAGTTGGGCTCCCAGTTGCTTGCAGGGGCCAATGAACGCCATCTCGTAGAACTCGTCCACGAAGTACTTGTTGTGGACCCAACGGAAGAGGCCGGGAAAGCGTTTCACGAAGGCCCTGGGGCGCGCCCAACTGGGATCGAGGCCGTAGAACAGATAGGCCAGCAGCATGGCGCCGGGAGCCCAGACCAAAGTGGCCCAGACCATGAGGCCGTATTCGATGGCGGGGGCAGGCTGGGGAGCATGGGCGGGGCCTGCCTGATAGAGCAGCGGTCCGAGCCACTGATCGAAATGGGCGCCGCCGATCCAGTGCAGGCTGTGGGGGATGTTCAGGAAGCCGCCCACCAGGGCGAGCAGGGCCAGGATGAAGACCGGCACCCACATGTTCCAGACCACTTCCTTCGGATCGTGCGTGTGGCCGTGAACGGGGGGATGGGCTGGGTCGTCATGCCCGTGGGCCTCGGAAGCCACGGCAAGACCATGAGGGTCGTGCCCAGCACCGCGGTATTCCCCGCCGAAGGTCATCACCATCAGACGGACCATGTAGAAGGCGGTCATGAAGGCACCGGTCATGCCCATGATCCAGGCCACCAGGTTCAGGACCGAGCCGTTGCATTGGCCGTGGCGGTACCACCCATCGAAGACCTTCCAGAGGATCTCGTCCTTGGAGAAGAAGCCAGAGAAGGGGAAGATGCCCGCGATGGCGATGGTCGCAATGAGCATGGAGGCATAGGTCCAGGGCATCTTCGACTTCAGGCCGCCCAGGTTGCGCATGTCCTGTTCGTGGTGGCAGGCCATGATGACCGAGCCGGAACCCAGGAAGAGCGCGGCCTTGAAGAAGGCGTGGGTGAACACATGGAACATGCCGGCGCTGTAGGCCCCAGCGCCCATGCCCATGAACATGAAGCCCAACTGGGAGACAGTGGAATAGGCGAGAACCTTCTTGATGTCGTACTGGGCGAGGCCCATTGAGGCCGCCACCAGAGCCGTCAGCGCACCGACGAAGAGCACGACGCTGAGGGCCGCAGGAGCATTGGCGTACACGAAATTCATCCGGCAGATCATGTAGAGGCCGGAGGTTACCATGGTGGCCGCGTGGATCAGGGCGCTCACGGGTGTGGGACCCGCCATGGCATCCGGCAGCCAGACATAGAGAGGAATCTGGGCACTCTTGCCGCAGGCGCCCACGAAGAGCAGGATGCCCGCCAGATTGAACCACCAGGTGGGGCTGTGCGTCAGGCCGAAGATGGTCAGTTCGGGGCGGGCCATGATCGTGCGCGTCATGCCCATGAGGGTGTCAAAGTCCACGCTGCCGAAGATCTGGAAGAGCAGGAAAAAACCCAGCATGAAGCCGAAGTCGCCGATGCGGTTGGTGATGAAGGCCTTCTTGCCCGCGATGGCCGCGAATTCCTTGTCGAAATAGAAGCCGATGAGCAGGTAGGAACACAGGCCGACGCCCTCCCAGCCCAGGAACATCATCAGGATATTGGCACCCAGCACCAAGTTCAGCATGGAGAACACGAAGAGGTTCATGTAGGCCATGAAGCGGTAGTAACGGCCGTCCATGCGCTCCTCGGCCATGTAGCCCGTGGAAAACAGGTGGATCAGGAAGCCCACGCCCGTCACCAGCAAAGCCATGGCGCCGGAAAGCACATCGAACTTATAGGCCCAGTCCACAGTGTTGCGGGCGACGCCGTCCAGCACCCGCGCACCACCCAGATCGATCCAGGTCCACACGGACTGTGCGATGGAGCGATTGGCGGGCGTCTGGCTGAGCAGCACGCCGAAGTAGTAGACGGACAGGATGAAGGCCACGCCCACGGAACCCAGGGCGATGAGGTCCACCAGTTTCGTATCGGGCGCCTTGCGGCCCGTGGACTTGCAGAACAGGCCGTAGGCGCCGTTCAGCAGAGCCCCGAAGAGGGGGAGAAAGGGAATCAGCCAAAGCACCGACGTGTGAACCGGGGTGCTCAGGGCTGCGCTGGCTGCGTGTTCCATTAGCATTGTCTCAGCCCTTCAGCAGATTGATCTCGTCGACCGAGATGCTGTTCTTCTTGCGGTAGAGAGCGACCACGATGGCGAGACCGATGGCCACCTCCGCCGCGGCGAGCCCCATGACCATCAGCGCGAAGGCTTGCCCGGCTACGGTACCGCTGTGGCGCGCGAAGGCGATGAGGTTGATGTTCGCCGCATTCAGCATGAGTTCGGCGCACATGAGGATGATCAAGGCGTTGCGCCGGATCAGCACACCTGCGACGCCCACGGAAAAAAGCAGGAAGGAGATGAGGAGCACCTGGTTCATCGCTGGCATATCACACCCGCTCCGCTCTCTTGGCATCCGCTTCGCGGATACGCAAGACTTCACCATTCAGGGTTTTGTCAAAATTTTGCGTCGAGGCTGGTCGAGGAGTTCGCATCACACCCGCTCCGCTTTGGCCAAGACCACGGCACCCACTAGGGCCACCAGGAGAATCACCGAGAGAATCTCGAAGGGCAGGAGATACTCGGCGAAGAGCCCCCGGCTCACCATCTGGGCATTCCCGAGCTTTTCGCCCTGGGCCACCAGTCCGGGCGCAAGGGTCAAGGCCTCCCGCGCGCTGGCACCGAAGAGGGTCTTCCAGAAGACACCGACGAAGGCCACGGCGCCCGCCAGCACAAGGGCGAGGGCGAAAGGCGTCTGGCGCTGGAAGAGACCCTTCTCCTTGGCCTTGCTGAGTTCCACTAGCATCACCACGAAGAGGAAGAGCACGACGATGCCCCCTGCGTAGACGAGCAGTTGGGCCACGCCCATGAACTCGGCACCGAAGCTGAGGTAGCAGCCTGCTACCGCGAGCATGGACAGCAGAAAGCCCATGACGCTGTGGACGGCATTCTTGGCAAATATCATGGTCGTCGCCCCGCCCAGGGCGATGACGCCGAAAATCAGGAAGAAGTTCTGGCCAATCTTGATGAGCAACTGTTCCATGGTCTTATCCCCGGTCACTTTTCCTCGTCCGCGACCGAGAACTTGGCCACGGGCGATATGCCGAACATGTTCTGGAACTGGCCGTCCATGCTGAGAGACATGTCCTCGCGGTTGTAGACGGCCAATTCGAACTGATGATTCAGAATGATGGAGTCGAAGCCGCAGCTCTCCACGCATAACTCGCAGAAGATGCAGCGTTCCATTTCGAAGTCGTAGCGGGTGGGCACCTTGGTCTTGCGGCCCTCCTTTTTGCCCGCCTCGATGGAAATGACCTGGGTGGGGCAGATCTTCACGCAGGCCATGCAGCAGACGCACTTGATCTCGCCCGCATCGTCCTTAAGCATCGTGAGCCGCCCGCGGAAGCGGGGCTGAAGTTTTGCCGGCACTTCCGGGTACTCGGAGACCACATGCAGGGGTACCTTCCGGCGGTTCGCGGTCAGGAAGACCTTGGCGAAATGGGTGCCAGTAATGGCCAAGCCCTTGGCGATGTCGAAGGGAATGAGTGTCTTCAGAAACTTGTTCATGGAGTCTCCTTCAGACGGCGCAGCAGTAGCGGACGGCCGCCGCCAGGAGCAGGTTTACCAGCGTGAGCGGAATCAGGTATTTCCACGCGATTGCCATGACCTGGTCGTAGCGGTAGCGAGGGATGGTGCCGCGCACCCAGATGTAGACAAAGAGCAGGAAGATGATCTTCACCACGAAGAAGATCGCGTGGGGTTGGCACAGGAAAGGGACGAGCAAGGCCGGAAGGTGGGCTGAAAAGAAGGGATTGAGCAGTCCATGGAGACCGAAAGGCATCAGCCAGGGACCACCCAGGAAAAAGGCCGAAGCCAGCGCCGCTACCACGACCATGTTGATGTACTCGGCCAGGTAGAAAAACCCGAATTTCATGCCGGAGTATTCCGTGTGGAAGCCAGCCACCAGCTCGTTCTCCGCCTCGGGCATATCGAAGGGCAGGCGATTCGTCTCGGCGAAGCCGCAGGTGAGGTAGATGAAGAAGCCCAGGAACTGCGGGACGATGCCCCAGAAGGGCAGCCCCACGGCCATGCCACGGGATATTTCGCCGAACTGGAGGCTGCCGGACATCACCACGGGGGCCAATAGACTGAGAGTGAGTGGCACCTCGTAGCTCACGATCTGGGCGCCGCTGCGCAGTCCGCCCAGGAGCGGGTACTTGGAGTTGGAGGCCCAGCCCGCCAGCACGATGCCGTAGACGCCCACGCTGGCCACGCCCAGGATCCAGAGCAGACCCACATTCACATCGCCGATGGCCCCGCTCACAGGCAGCCCGCCGATGATGGGAACCCACGCCGGGAGTGTGAAGAGAGTGCCAGGTACGAAGCTGATGGCGGCGAAGACTATCACCGAGGCGCAGAAGCTGATGGCCGGGGCGATGAAGAAGACGAACTTGTCCGCCTTAGTGGGCAGTATGTCCTCCTTGAGGATCATCTTCAGGATGTCGCCCACCAGCATGACGATGCCACGCCAGTAGGAAAGCATGGGCACCTTGCCCAGCTTCCACATGTTGCGGTTGATGAATCCGGTGAGGCCCGTCAGGCTCCCGGCGACGCGGGTGGCGCCCAGACGGAGCTGGAGATAGCCGAGCACCTTGCGCTCCGCGTAGAGCGTCAGGGGCACGACCACGAAGATGAAGACCACCACCAGGATGGCCTGGAGGAGGGCGATCACGAGGGACTGGGTCAGGGTCGGGGTCGGCATGAATCAGGTCCTCTTCAGCGATCGATCTCGCCCAGCACGATATCCAGGGTGCCGATGGCCGCGACGATATCCGCGAGCAGGCTCCCTTCCACCATCTTGGGCAGGGACTGGAGATTGATGAAGCCTGGGGCACGAATGTGGAAGCGATAGGGGTTCGTGCTCCCCTTTTCGCCCACCAGGTAGTAGCCGATCTCGCCCTTGGGTGCTTCCGTGGCGTGATAGACCTCGTTGACCTCGGCCCGCAGGATCTTGGGGATCTTGGCCATGACGGGGCCTTCCGGCAGTCCGTCCATGCACTGCTGGATGATGCGGGAGCTCTGGCGCATTTCTTCGAGCCGCACTAGGTATCGGGCGTAGGTGTCGGCCTCGGTGCGGGTGGGCACTTCGAAGTCCATCTCCGCATAAGCCGCGTAGGGAAAGGCCTTGCGGATGTCGTAGGGCACGCCCGCCGCCCGCAGCACAGGACCGGTCACGCCCAGGGCGATCGCATCCTCGGCATTCAGTTTGGCAACACCGACCGTACGCTTCTTCCAGATGCGGTTCTCGGATAGGAGATTTTCGTATTCCTCGAGACAGGCGGGGAATTTGGCCAGAAATTTTCGGACCAGTTGCTCGAAGCCGGGGGGCAGATCCTCGCGCAGTCCACCGATGCGGAAGGCCGTGGTGGTGAGGCGACTGCCGCAAAAGGCCTCGTTGATGTCGAGGATGTCCTCGCGCTCCCGGAAGGTGTAAAGGAAGACTGTCATGGCGCCGATGTCCAGCGCATGGGTGGCCAGCCAGATCAGGTGGCTCGCCAGTCGGTTGAACTCGTTGAGCAGCGTGCGGATGTACTGGGCACGGCGAGGCACGGTGATGCCAAAGAGCTTTTCGTTGGCTTCGGCCCAACCCAGGTTGTTGGCCACGGCCGAGCAGTAGTCCAAACGATCGGTCCAGACTTGGCCCTGGAAGTAGGTCTTGTTTTCGCAGATCTTCTCGATGCCCCGGTGCAGGTAGCCGATCATGGGTCGGCAGTGCTTGATGGTCTCGCCATCGAGCCTCAGCTTGACCCGAAGCACACCGTGGGTGGACGGGTGCTGGGGGCCCAGGTTGATTTCCATCTCCTCGTTCTTGAACATCGGTCACTCCGCCTTGGGGCGCTTGAGGTTGATGCCGAGTTGGCCGGCCTTTTCCAGGGCGATGCGGTTGAGCATGCCGCTGCGGTCCTCGCGGAAGTCGATATCGCGCTGGCCCCAGCCCACCACCGGATAGTCCTTTCGCAGCGCGTGGCCCTCCCAGTCCTCCGGGCAGAGGATCCGCGTCATGTCCGGATGGTTGGCGAAACGGATGCCGAACATGTCCCAGATCTCCCGCTCCATCCAGTTGGCCGAGGGATAGACCTGGGTGGCGCTCTCGGGCTCGAAGCCTTCGGGGATCAGGATGCGCAGCCGCAGCCGTTTCTTCCGGGCGAGGCTGGTGAGGTGGTAGACCACGCAGAAGGCAAAGTCCTTGGCGGCCGGGTAGTGAGTGGCAGTCTCATCGGCCAGCATCTCGAACTTGAGGCTGGCATCCTCCCGACACAGTCGCAGGGCCTCCAGGATGTGCTCCTTGGCAACTTGGCAAGTCAGTTCGCCGCCCTGCTCGAAGGCCTCTTCGACCTTGAGGCCCAGGATTTCCATGAGTCTGAGGAGATCCGGATCGTTGGCGTCGACGGGGGCAGGGAAGGTCATTTCCGTGTCGTTTTTCTTGGCGATCGCCTTCGCCGGAGGCTTGGGCGCGTCCTTACCTTCGGCCTCCGCCTTGCTTTTGGCGGCCTCGTAGTCCGCGAGCTGCTTCAGCCACTTGGCTGCGTCGGCCTCGTCGGCAGCCTTCTGTTCGGCCAGGTAGGCGCGGAAACCGGGCAGGGGAACGGTCTTGGGCAGGATGATTTCCCGGTTCGGAGCCGTCTTGTAGTCGTAAACGAAAGGGGCTTCGGTGGTTTCGGGGAGGTTGGCGTCCGACATCAGCCGACCTCCTCAAAAATTTCCTTGTACCGGTCGGCCAGGCTGCTGCTCATGATCTTGTCCTGCAGCTTCATGAAGCCATAGAGCAGGGATTCGGGGCGGGGTGGGCAGCCCGGGATGTAGACATCGACCGGGATGATTTTGTCCACGCCCTGGATGGTGTGGTACGAATCGAAGGGACCGCCGCAGGTGGCGCAACTGCCCATGGCGATCACCCACTTGGGTTCTGGCATCTGGTCGTAGAGCTGTTTGATGATGGGCGCCATCTTGTAGGTGACGGTCCCGGCTACGATCATCAGGTCCGCCTGCCGGGGCGTGGCGCGGAAGATGCCGCAACCGAAGCGGTCGAAGTCGAAGCGGGCGGCTCCGCAAGCCATCATCTCGATGGCGCAGCAGGCCAATCCGAAGGTCATGGGCCATACGCTGGTGGCCCGGGACCAGTTCATGACCTTCTCCACCTTGGTGGTGATGAGGATGTGTTCCAGGGCGGAGGGTTGGTGGATTACTCCCATGTGAGGGCTCCCTTGGACCAGATGTAGCCGTACCCGAACAGCAGCAGGAAGAGGAAGAGGCCGATCTCGATCAGGCCGAAGAGGGCCAGTTCTTTCATCTGAATGGCCCAGGGCATGAGAAACACGGTTTCCACATCGAAAACGAGGAACATGACGGCCACTAGGTAGTAGCGGACCGAGAATTTCTCCCGGGCCTCGTGGGTGGTTGTAATGCCGCATTCATAGGTGGAATATTTCGCGGCGCTGGGCCAACTGGGCCGGAGCAGCCTGGACAAGTTCCAGATGATTATCGGCAGGGCTACGGCCACAAGTATCAAGATCAAAATGGGTGCGTACCCACGCATGGGACCTCCGGACTGTCGCTAGGGCATTTCATTGTGGGCATCGCAGGTGGACTCGGTCAACGGCGTATTCCGATCCAAGGCTCTCTTTCCGCTCGGACCCTCCAAGCACTACCATATGGCATGCCATCCACTGACAAGCCCTCCTCCGAACCCGAAAAGCTGGCCATGCCGGGCGATCTCACCCAGGTGCTGGATCCAGCGGAACTCTCCAAGACCGACTATCGGCCGCCGCAGCTTTACCCAACCCTGGATCTCACCCAGGAACCGGTCGACTTCGCTCTTTTTCAAGCTATTCCCTTGGATCTCATGCTCAAGCACCACTTCGTGCCGGTGCACGAGCAGGATGGCGCCCTCTGGCTGGCCATGGCCGATCCCCTGGATGTCGTCACCCAGGATCTGCTGCGGATGCAGCTCAAGCGCCCTCTGCGCTTCGCCGGGGCGCCCCAGGCCCAGATTCAGGAGGTGCTCAAGAAATCCGAATCGGGCCAGAAGGTCATGGACGAGGCGGGGGAGGCCCTCAAGGTTCAAGTCCTGAGGGAGGAGGACCTGGACGACGAGGTGCTGGATCTGGCGCGCATCACCGATAAGGACGAGGCGCCCATCATCCGGTTGGTGGACACCACCATCTTCAACGCCCTGCAGCGCCGGGCCTCGGATATCCACATGGAGACCACCGCAACGGGCTTCCAGATCAAGTATCGCATCGACGGCAGTCTTTACGGCGCCGCCGAACCCGTCGACAAGCGCTTTGCCTCGCCCATCATCAGCCGCATCAAGGTCATGTCCGAACTGGATATTGCGGAAAAGCGCAAGCCCCAGGACGGGCGCTTCAAGCTCAAGGTGCGGGGCCGTGCCATCGATTTTCGCGTTTCCATCATGCCCACCATCCATGGCGAGGACGCCGTAATCCGCATCCTGGACAAGGAGAATCTCAGCGAGGAATTCAAGAGCCTCAGCCTCGACATCCTGGGCTTCTCCCAGAACGAACTGCTGCGCATCCGGCGCTTCGCCCGGGAACCCTACGGCATGTTCCTTGTGACGGGCCCCACCGGCAGCGGCAAGACCACCACGCTCTATGCCGTGCTTACGGAAATCCGCAGCCCCGAGGACAAGCTCATCACTATCGAAGATCCCGTCGAGTACCAACTCGAAGGCGTGACGCAGATTCCTGTCAACGAGAAGAAGGGCCTCACCTTTGCCGTGGGCTTGCGGTCCATCCTGCGCCATGATCCTGACAAGATCCTGGTGGGCGAGATCCGCGATTCCGAGACGGCCCAGATCGCCATTCAGTCTGCCCTCACGGGCCATCTGGTCTTCACGACCGTCCACGCCAACAACACCCTTGATGTGCTGGGGCGGTTCCAGCACATGGGCGTCGAGGTCTACAACTTCGTCTCGGCCCTCAACTGCATCCTGGCCCAGCGCCTCGTGCGAACGCTGTGTCCCAAGTGCAAGCGGAAGATGGCGGCGCCGAGTGCCCAGGAACTCCTGGACAATGGCGTGGACGCAGCCTGGGCCGCGAAGGCCACCTTCTTCGAGAAAGTTGGCTGCGTGGACTGTAACGGTACGGGCTTCCGCGGTCGGCAGGCCATCATCGAGTTCATGGGCATGGACGACGAACTGCGGGAACTCATCACCAAGCGCGCTTCCGTCCGGGATATCAAGGCCGTCGCCCGGCGCCTGGGCATGCAGACCCTGCGGGAAAGCGCCCTCGAGAAAGTGCGGCTCGGTGTCACCACCTTCCCCGAGATCAACAAGGTCACCTTCCGGGAAGGCGCCTGAGCTATCGCGGACCCTTTTCCTCCGTCTCAAGCCGATAAGCAAGTAGTCTCCTGGGTGGCCATCCATTCCATGCCTTCCCGATCCCTCTACGCCCTGCTCGCTGTGCCGACCCTGGTGGCCGGAGTCTACGACCCTCGGTCGGATCTGGAGGCCGGGCGTTACCTCAAGGCCCTGGGCGAAGCCGAGGCCCAGCTCCGCAGCGACCCGGGAAACGCCCTCGCCTGGGCGGCCAAGTCCCAGGCCCTGACCGCCCTGCAGCGTTTTGGGGAAGGCTTGGCCGCCGCCGAGAAGGCCCTGGCCCTGGCCCCCCGACTCGCCGAGGCGCTCCTGGCCCGTGGCCTCGCCCGGGCGGGGATCGCCCTGCAGCAGCGAAATTTCGGTAGCCTCCGCAATGCCTCGAGCGCCCTGGAGGATCTCGAAGAGGCCACCCGGGCCGATCCCCGCCTCGGGACGGGCTGGATGAGTCTGGCCCTGGCTTATCAGCAGCTTCCCGGCCTCCTGGGCGGTTCCACCCGGAAGGCCCTGGCCTGCGCCGAGAGTCTGCGGAAGGTGCTTCCCGCCCGGGGCGATCTGCTCCAGGGCATGGTGCTGGCCCTGGACGGCCGCTGGCCGGAGGCGGAACCCTGCTTTGGTCGCGCCCTGGCTCAGGCCCCTGCGGATGCCGAAATCGTCTACGGCTACCTGGATGCGCTGGGCAACCGCACGACCCGCAAACAGCTCGGCGCGGCCGAACAGCAGCGCCGCCTAGCCCTGGAAGCCCGCCGCCTGCTGCCCCCCGTCCGGACTTGCGCCCGGGCCGTCGAGGCCGTCGCCGACGCCCTGCTGGATGCCGGACAACCCGAAGAAGCCTGGGGGATCGCCCAGGCAGCCCTGCCCCAGGCCGATGCCCCCAGTCTGGTGCGCCTGCAACTCGGCAAGCTCGCCGCTCGCAGCGGCCTGCACCGCGAAGAGGGCTTGGCCTATTTAGACCAGGCCCTGCGCGAACCCCTGGAGGGCGGCTCGGGCGGCTACCCCAGCGCCCACACTCGGCGCGGGCAAATTCTGCGGGATCTGGGCCGGAAGGCCGAGGCCCGGGCCGCCGCGGAAGCGGCTTTGAAGCTGGACCCCAAACACCGAGGTGCCCGGGAACTGCTGGCCAACCTTCAGACTCCCTGACCTTTAGGATCCTCCGCAGGCCGAGCATCACCCAGCGTAATGCTTAGCCTGCCGCCCAGGATCGCCACCATAGCGCCCCATTCCACGCGGGCGGCATCCTCGTAGCGTCCGGCCACCAGGTGGAGCAGCCTGCCCACCTTTTCCGCAGGGTCCACGATCAGGTATTCCTGCACGCCGGCGGCTTCGTACAGCCACCACTTCCGGGTCACATCCTTCCCGGCCGTGCTCGGGCTCAGGATCTCCACCACCAGATCCGGCGCGCCTTCGATGCCGCGAGGGCTGATCTTGGCCGGGTCGCAGACCACCAAGAGATCCGGCTGCACCACGCCGGCTTCCAGATAGACATCCACAGGCGCCGCGAAGACCTTGCAAGCCCCGCCCCCAGGCTTGCGCTGGGCAGCTTCCAACACCGTGAAGATCCGCGCCGACAAAGCCATGCTGATCTCTTGATGCTCCGTGGAGGGTGCAGGCGTCATATCAAAGGCCTCGCCATTGATGAGTTCCCAGCGCCCCTCCCAGGACTGCCAGTCCTCCAGGGTGTAGCCGGGGTGTTTCCTTTGAGGCAGGCCCATGGTTCCACGTCCGTTTCTTCAGTCCAGTGCCTGCATTATCGGCTTGCCTCGCCAGAAAAGCGAACCGTTGGGGCGTCCTGGGCTGGGGGCGCCCTTCGGAATTCGCACCCACCCCCCGCCTCACGCATGAGAAAATGAGTTCTTGTCCCGGAGTCCCCGTGAGCCTTCCTGAACTCAAGCATCCTGGCTACACCTTGGAGGACTGGCAGTCCTGGGAGGGGCGCTGGGAACTCATCCATGGCGAAGCCTACGCGATGACCCCGTCGCCCAGCCTCGCGCACCAGAGCCTTTCTTCCAGTCTTCATGTCGCCATCGGCAAGGCGCTCCAGGAAACGAAGCGCAGGTCGGGGGGCCATTGCCAGCTCTTCAGCGCCCCCACGGATGTGTTCCTGGAAACGGGCGTCTTGATCCCCGATCTGCTGGTGGTCTGCGACCCCGCGAAGCTTTCGGAGCGGGGCGTGGAGGGCGCTCCCGATCTGGTGGTGGAGATCCTGAGCCCCAGCACCGGTCAGAAGGATCTCACCACGAAACGCTGGTGCTATGAGGCCGCGGGCGTGCCGGAATACCTGCTCGTCTACCCCGAGGAACGCCGCACAGAACTGCTGGTGCTGGGCGCAAACGGCATCTACCAGACGGTGGCCCGCGTGGAATGGGGCGGAAACCTTCGCTTGCTCGGCGGGAAACTCGAAATCACCCTGGGAGAAGGTGGCGAGTCGTTGCCGTAGACAATCAATTGTTTTTCTCCGTGCCCTCTGAGGTTCTTTTTCCCCTGGGGTGCAAACGCACAATCCGGGGGCAGCCTTCCACCTTCAGGCCTTGCCCCGGTCCGGCTCCACGAAAAGATGCTGAATCTGCGGGAAGGCACCTCGCAGACGCTTCTCCAGCGCGTTGATCGTTTCGACCAGGGCATCGCCGTCGGGTTGGTTCTTGAACTGCACCTGTAGGCTGACCATCAACCGTTCGCTGCCGATGACCACGGCGATGAGGCTGAGGACCTGCTCGACCTCAGGATCCTCCCGGACGAAGGCTCGAATCCGGGCCCTCATAGCCAGGGGCGGTGCCTCGTTCAGCAGCAGGCTGGTCACCTCCGTGCCCACGAACAGGGCCACGGCGATGAGCAGCAGGCCGATGAGCAGCGACCCCAGGCCGTCCCACACCGGATTGCCCGTGGTCCAGACCAGGATCACGGCGATGAGGGCGATGGTTAGGCCCAGCAAGGCCGCGGCGTCTTCGGCGAGCACCACCACCAGCTCGGTGGCGCTGGACTCCCTCATGTAGCGGAGCAGGCTGCGCCGTCCCTGCTCGGGCTTGGCCGCCCGCATCGCCCCGGCCATGGAGATCCCCTCCAGCACGAGGGCGAAGAGCAGCAGGCCCACCGCCCAGCCAAGGTGATGGGGCAGTTCGGGGTGGCGGATCTTGTGGATGCCTTCCACCACCGAATAGATTCCACCCACCGAGAAGAGCAGGAGCGCCACCAGGAAACTGGCTACGAAAGCCGCCTGGCCCCGGCCCAAGGGATGCCGCGGAGTGGGTGGCTTCTGGGCCTGTTGCATCCCCAGGAACAGCAGCACCTGGTTGCCGCAGTCGGCCGTGGAGTGGACCGCTTCGGTCAGGAGCGAAGCCGAACCGGTGAAGGCCGCCACTGCGAATTTCGCCAGAGCGATGCCCAGGTTGGCGCCAAGAGAAAGGGCAAGGGCACGGGACGAGGCAGTGGACATGCAAGCAGCTTCCCCCAGGAACGTTCCGGCTTCAAGGCGCTGACGCGACCCCGGGGACACATCAATGCCGCCGCAGGCTTCGGCGAATGGCCCCGGGGCGAGGTCCTGCTCCGCGAGTTGATGTGAGGGTATTTCCCTGGGGCTGGAGTATCCTTGGGCTTCCATATCTGGAGACACCCATGCTTCCTCTGTTGTTCGTTCCCGCTCTGTTGGCCGCCCCCCTCACACCCGCCGTCCAGGGGCCCACCCTCGAAGGTTGGATCTTCAATGAGGCCGGCAAGCCCCTCCAGGCCACCGTAGGCCTGATTCCCATGTCCACTCGCGCCAGTTCCCTGGCCCTCAAGAGTGTCGAGAGCCTGGGCCTGCCCAACAAGAAGAAGCCCGGCTTCAAGCTGCCCATTCCCAAGGCGGGTCTTTATCTCCTGGATGTCCGCGCCAAGGGCCACCTGCCCCTCCAGATTCCCATCCTCCTCGGCGAGGAAGGCCTGAAGGGCATGAACCTGATGCCCCGCCCCGAAAAACCGAAGGTTGAACTGAAGCCCGTCAGCGCCGATGCGCTGCTCGTGAGGCGCGAGGCCCTTTATTCCGCCTTCAAGGCCCGTGAGGAGAAGGGGCGCGCCGCCCTCAAGAACAGAGAAAAGGTGGATTGGAGCGCCGACCTGGAGGCTCTGGCCAAGGCTCTGGCCGCCGAGACCGACGGAGATGCCCAGGGCCTGCTCGCCATGAGCTACCTGAACCTGGGGGCACTGGGCGCCAAGCTCGGACCCGAGGCAACCGGCTTGGCACTGGACAAGCTGTCCGCCAAGAGCCCCTATTGGGTCCTGTCGCCCCAGATCATGGCCGCAACCTACGCCGCCGCAGGCCGTAACCCAGCCTTTCCGGGCTTCCGCGATGCCGCCGCCAAGGAAAATCCCGAGCCCGAAGTGCGGGCCTACGCCACCTTCTCCCAGTTGGCCGCCACCACCCGCGACGGCGATCTCGAGAAGATGAAGGCTCTCTATCTGACTCTGACGACCGAATACAAGGACACCGCTGCCGCCAAGTTCTCCAAGCAGCTCGATCCCGCGAAGTATATGGGCAAGGGTGTAGCCTTTCCCGCCTTCAGCTTCAAGGACCTGGAAGGCAAGGATGTGAGCCTCGATACCTTCAAGGGCAAGCTGGTGCTGGTGGACTTCTGGGCCACTTGGTGCGGCCCTTGCGTGAAGGAGATGCCCAAACTCCACGAGGTCTACGCCAAGTACAAGGCCTCCGGCTTCGAGATTCTGAGCCTATCCCTGGATGAAAAGGTCGAAGCCATCGCCCCCTTCCGCGCCGACGAAAAGCACCCCATGCCGTGGAGTCACGCCTTCCTCGGCAGGGGCAGCCGGGATCCGCTCCTCCAGGCCATTAACCTCAGCACCATTCCCCGCCCCATCCTGGTCGGCCCCGACGGCAAGATCGTCGAAGGCGATACCCTGCGCCTGCGTGGAGAATACCTAGGCACCTCCATCGAGAAGGCACTCAAGGAGCTCAACCTGCTGAAGCCCAACTAAGGCGCTGTTGGACCGTTCCCCATTCCCCACCATCCTTGACCCCGGCCTGCCCGGCTCGTAATCTCGGCCAAGGAGTGTTGTTTTGAAACTGACCCAAGGCGAGAAGTCGGAACGCAGCCAAGGCTTGATCCTGGAGGCGGCGCTCCAACTCTTTTCCAAGCAGGGCTACCGGGGCACCAGCATCCGCGAAATCGCCGAGCAGGCGCACCTGTCGACGGGGAATGTGTATCACCATTTTCCCGACAAGGAGGCGCTGTTCAGAACCCTCCTGGACCAGTACTGGGTCGCCATCGACAGGCCAGATTTCCCCTTCAACAAGGCCCTCGCGGCGGGCGCCTTCCCGAATGATCTCGAGGCCCTCGCCCGCGCCGCCGAGGAGAGCGTCCGGTCCCATCGTCGCCATGTTGCCCTGATCTATGTGGATGTAGTCGAGTTTGATGGCACCCACATCCGGAAGTTCTATTCTGAAATGGCAGGGCGGTTTGCGTCCTTCCTGAACAAGCGGTTTCCCGAGGGAAGCCTGAAGGATCAGATGGCCCCTGGCTTCGACCCGGCCACGGCCCTCATGCTGGTGAGCCGGATTTTTCTCTACTACTTCGCGGTTGAGATCCTGTTCGGGGTCCCCGACCAGTTGGGCATGAAAACCCCTGCCGCCATGAAGGAGATCTCCGACATCCTTCGCCACGGCATGTTGAGAGCTACAATGAATGTGAAATAATCGACCACATATCGATCGTTAATCCATTTTATACTCTCGTAATATAGTTCGGCAGAGCCCTCCAAGCCATGCAACCTGGATGCGCAAGCATCCTGGGCACGGACATGGGAGGATGCCAAGGTTTTCCATTGACAGGGCAGGGACTCAGTGTGAAGCTCCATAAAACCTACCGACCGTTCGTTTTTTTGTGATGCGAGATGTGCCGACGGGAGAACACAGGCAAGTGGGAGTTGGTATGAATCGATTTGCAACGGTTGCATCCACGGGGCGCTATCTGCCCGAGATCAAGGTGCACAACGATGACCTGCGACAGCGTTTCGCCCACCTGCCCGAATTCGTGAACAAGATGGAAGCCTCTTCGGGCATCCGCTGCCGATGGCACGCACCCGAGGACTGGGCGACCTCCGATGTGGCTCTCCCCGCGGCACGGCAGGCGCTGGAACGCGCTGGCCTTGCTCCGGAGGACGTGGACCTGATCATCCTGGGCACCGATTCGCCGGACTACATCACGCCCGCCACCTCGGTGGTCCTGCAGCACAAGCTGGGTGCCGTGAACGCCGGCACCTTCGATGTCGGCTGCGCCTGCGCCTCCTTCCCCACCGCCCTGGCCTCGGGTGCTGGCTGGATCGCGACCAACCCCTTGATCAAGACGGTGCTGGTGGTCGGCGTCTACCTGATGCACAAGCTGGCCGCCCCCGATGACCCCCTGATCTTTTTCTACGGAGACGGGGCCGGTGCGGCGGTACTCGTGGCCTCCGACCGACCGGGCTTCCTCGGCGCAGCCGCTCAGGCGGGCGGCGCCTACCACAAACACTGGGGAATTTATTCGGGTGGTACCTACGAACCTGCGACCGTGGCCTCGGTAGAAGCCGGCCGGACCACGGTGAAGATGCTTGATCGCTACCCCCCGGAAATCAACCACGAGGGCTGGCCCCGCCTAGTGCGCAAGCTGGCCGCTGGCAGCTCGTTCGCACTCTCCGATATCGATTTCATCATCTTCACCCAGGTGCGCAAACCCTCCATCGAACTGGTCATGGCCGACCTGGGCCTGCCCATGGAGAAGACCCACACCGTGATGGAAGAGTGGGGCTACACAGGCTCGGCCTGCATCCCCATGGCCCTGGACGATGCGCTGGCCAAGAAAAAAATCCACTCCGGTGACCGGGTCGTGCTGGTCGGATCGGGCGTGGGATACAACCAGGCTGCCGTCGCGCTCATCATGCCCTGATTTATTCGGTTTGGCCAAGGCCGCCGTCTGGAAGCAAAAAACAACCTCTGAAAGGAAACCTTCCATGAGCAAAGCAAGCATCATTGGTGCTTACAACACAGAATTCGGAGCGTTCATCAAGAAGGACAAGGCCACCGGTCTGATCACCGATACCAAGACCTATTACGATCTGCTGGTGGAGGCGGGGCGCGGTGCCATTGCCGATGCGGGACTGGAGGCGAAAGACATCGACGCCATTTTTGTCGGGTCATGCTCGCCGGGTTCCTTCATCAACCAGGAACATGTCGCGCCGCTGGCCGCCGAAATCGATCCGGCCCTGCGCTTTAAGCCCATGACCCGTTGCGAGTGCGCCTGCGCCTCGGGTTCGGTGGCCCTATACAGCGCCCTGTATGCCGTCGAAGCCGGGCGCGCCAAGCATGCCCTGGTGATCGGCGTGGAGAAGATGAACCTGCTGCCCACGCCGCAGATGACCCATGTGCTGGCCTGTTCCTCCCACTGGCCTTCTGAGGGCTCGCGCGGCATGTCCTTCCCGATGCTGTTCGCCGAATATGCCAAGGGCTATCAGGCGCAGTACAAGATCCCCACTGAGGAACTGGAACAGATGCTGTGGACGGCGGGTGCGCTCTGCTACAAGAACGGTGCGGAAAATCCGTTGGCCCATGTCAAGAATGGCCCCACCTCGGTCCAGGAAATCATGAAACTCAACGAGCTGGATGCCAAGGGCAGATGCAAGAACATGATGATTGCCGCCCCTTTGCGCCTCCATGACTGCTCGCTGGTCACGGACGGTGCCGCCGCCGTGGTCATCACCCTGAC
>CAIPUA010000249.1 GCA_903868115.1 uncultured Holophagaceae bacterium | reverse complement strand
TGTTATCGAGGTGGCTGACATGAGGGGCAGGATGCTTCCACGATGCGGACCCAAGCCGACGGGGGTCTCGCGAATCGGCGCAGCCGATTCCGAGAAAAAAGGCGCTGTTATCGAGGTGGCTGACATGAGGGGGCCCTGGTGAGATTCGCCCTCGGGCTTGTGCTGGCCCTCCCGGCCCTGGTCTCCCACCCGACCTTGGCCGAGACCAAGCCTGCGGCCAAGGAACTCCAGGATGACGCCATCGAGGCCCTCGCGCGAAAGGCCATGGCCATGGAGGATCCGGCCCTCCAGAAGGAGGCCCTGCGCACGCTTCGGGCGCATCGGTTTCGTTCCACGCGGGCCCCTCAGCGAGAATTCGTGCTCTTCGCCCAGGGGATCCTGGAGGATCGCCATGAGGATGTGATCAAGGCCTCGGAAACCATGCGTAAGCTTGAAAAAACGTGGCCAAAATCCGTTTATCTTCCAGAGGCCCAGACCATCCTGGGACAGGAAGCCGTCGAGCGCCGACGGTTCAAGGACGCCGAGACCCGCCTGCGGAAGGCCCTCAGCGCGGATATTGCGGTGGAGGGCAAACGCCGCACCCAGGAACTTCTGCTGTGGGTATTCGTCGAGCAGGCCAAGCCCGAGAAGGGCCTTCCCATCATCGAATCGCTATACCCCCTGGGAACCGCGAAGCCTTCCGAGAAGGGTCTCGTCGCCATGACCGAGGTGCTGGCCGTGGCCCAGCGGAAGGACGAGGCCGAGGCCACCCGCAAGGACTTCCACGAGTTGTATCCCAAGAGCCCCTTCGGCCCGAGAGTCGATTTGGCCTGCGGCCGCATGCTCGGGGCGCTCGGAGAGGCCAAAGCCAGCGCGGAAATTTTGCGGCGGATCATTCTCGAGGCTCCCGATACGCCGGAGGCCGACGAGGCCCGTCTCGCCCTGGCTTCCCTGCTCAGCGAGGGCAAGCTCACTCCCAGACAGGCAAAGGCTTACCCCGATCCTGATAAGTTGCTTTCGGAGATCCGCAAGGCAGATGGGAAGGGGGATTTAGGACGCCGTGCCCTGCTGGTAAGGCTCCGAATGCAGGTAAAGGCGTCCCAATGGAGGGAAGCGGTAGACACTGCCACCCAGATCCGCGCCAAGGACCCCAGCGAGGACGAGACGACCGAGGTCACGACGCTTCGGGCCGATGCCTTCCGGGCCTGGGCCCAGGAACTCCTAGACCTACAGCAGATCGACCCTCTCCTCGGCTACCTGGATCGGGAAGGCATCCAATCCCTCCGGGCGGAGCAGCGCAATCTGCTGGCCCAACGGCTGGCCCAGAGTGGCCTATCCACTGCAGCCCTTACGGTGGCTGAACTGGCTCCCGTAGCCGAGCGGTCGTTCTTGCAGAGAAGCATTCTGGAACGCACCCAGGCCGAGGTTCATCCGGCCGAGGCCTTGAGAGCCATGCCGGACCGGGGGGAATCGGGCGCGGAGACACTGAAGCGGGCCCAGGCCGCCCTGGCCCTGCAGGACTGGAAAGCCGCCCGCAACGCCCTGGGCAAAGCCAAGCCCGGCGCGGAGCGAATCCTTGCCATCACTGTCTTCCTCCGGCGCCCTGCGGAAAGCACGGAGGGGAACGCTGGGCGCCTGCGAGACGCCGAAAACTGGCTGGCACGAGGCTCCGAAAAGGGTGTGGAACGTGAGCCCCTGGTGCTCCTCGTGGCCGATCTTCGAGCCAAGGCAGGCGACTGGCGGGGCGCCCTGAGCCTGTATCCCACTCAGCCTTCCAAGGAACAGCGGGGCTGGGTTGCCCTGCTGAGGGCCACCTGCCAGCAGAAGCTGGGCCAGCGGGGAGCGGCCAAGGCCACACTCAAGCAGGCCGTGGATGAGCCTGGATTCCGGATGGAGCGGGAGAATCTGGCCCGCCAGTTGGAAAAGTAGAAGGCTCTGCTACCGCATTCTGCTGACTCAGAAACCTGCCCCGTGCAAAGGGCGGCGGGGCTTTTTTAGAGCCTTCCGAAAAAGCCAATGGTTCGAGGTCGCCCGAAAAAGGGCCGTTCGGTGATGGGGGACCTCTTCCTGAAGTAGATCCTCATGGCCGTGGATCAGTTCATGCAGGAAACTCCAACCCACCCTGCCAAAGAGCCATAGCGTGAGGATCCCAAGGATGAGGTTCATGAGATTCAGCCCCAGCGTTTCCGGATTGGACCAACTTGCCAAAGAGAACATGACAGGCCTCCTTTCTTCCAGCTTCAAAGGAATTTCCATCTCCGGGGCCAAGCAACTCACCCGACGGAAGCTCCCAGAGAACATAAGTCATTTTGAGAGAAAGGCCAGTGTTTTTGTAGCTCGTCCGCCCCATTCACCGTCCGAGGAACTGTCCGACCGAACCTGAGGCCCGAAGAGATCTTAGTCACAAACATCACCTCCCTCTGGAACCGCAACTGGGGTGGGGCTAGCATGAGGTCTTCCCAACGCACATCCTGAAAGTCGGGTATCCCCTGCTGATCGCCCATTCAGGCAAGCGTGCGGCCATTCCAGTGCCAAGCCCCGTGCCCACCGGTCCGTCTGAACGGCCGGAACCCAAGGAGACAGCCATGGCCAAGGTCCTCATCGTCGATGACGATCCCGATATCGTCGAAGCGAGCCAACTCTTTCTCGAAAAGGAAGGCCACCAGATCGAAACGGCCAACAGTCGCTCCGAAGGCATGAAAAAGGTGGAGAGCTTCCAGCCTGATCTGCTGATCCTGGACGTGATGATGGAGCAACCCGACGACGGTTTCGCCATGGCCCAGGATCTCCGCCGTCTCGGGAAGAAGTTTCCCATCCTCATGCTGACCAGCGTCGCGTCGGCCTCCGGCCTTGCCTTCGACAAGGACTCGGAAATGGTTCCCGTGGACGACTTCCAGGCCAAGCCCGTGGAACCCGCCATCCTCGTGAAGAAGGTGGCGGAGCTCTTGAAGCGCTAGGAGAACCCCATGCTGATGACCGAACGTGACCGCGTCACCAACGAGATCAAGGCTCTCACGGACAAGCTGGGACACAACCGCACCGCGCTTGTGCCCATCCTGCAGGACGTGAAACGCAAGTACCACCACATCGACAGCTTTGCCATGCAGGTGATCGCCGACGAACTGGGCATTCACCCGGTTGAGGTCCACAGCGTCGCCTCCTTTTATTCCTTTCTTGGCGATCGCACCCAGGGCAAATTCGTGATCCGGCTCTGCCGCACCATTTCCTGTGATATTCAGGACAAGGACAGGGTCGCCCGCCAGCTTGAGAACGATCTTGGCATCTCCTTCGGTGATACCACCCCGGACGGGAAGTTCACGCTTGAGTGGGCCAATTGCATGGGCATGTGCGATCAAGGTCCGGCCCTGCTCGTCAATGACAGAGTCTTCACCAAGGTCACCCCTGAGCGGGTTCACGAAATTCTCCAGGATTGCCGGAGCGCCTTCGGCCAGCACGCCATTGAGCGGAAGGAGGTCCACCTCGTATGAACAGCATCCCGACTTTCTCTTCCATGAACCCCGAGGCAGGGCTCGCAAAAGCTCTCGGCATGCCCCGCCCCGACATCATCGCCGAGATCAGCGCCTCGGGCCTCAAGGGCCGTGGCGGCGCCGGTTTTCCCACGGGTGTGAAATGGAACTTCGCGGCCTCAGCCAAGGCCGACCGGAAGTACATCATCTGCAACGCCGACGAGGGCGAACCCGGCACCTTCAAGGATCGTGTCCTCCTCCAGGAATACGCGGATCTGGTATTTGAAGGCATGACCATCGCGGCCAAGGCCGTGGGCGCCAAGGAGGGCATCCTCTTCCTCCGCGGAGAATACACCTACCTCCGTTCACATCTCGAGGCAGTGCTCCAGAGCCGCCGCGAGAAGAAACTCCTGGGCAAGGATGTCCTCGGCGCGAATTTCGAATTCGATATCCGCATCTTCATGGGCGCCGGCGCCTACATCTGTGGCGAAGAGACCGCCCTAATCGAGTGCCTTGAGGGCTTTCGCGGAGAACCTCGCAATCGGCCCCCCTTTCCGGTCAACACGGGTTTTCTGGATCGGCCATCCGTTGTCAACAATGTGGAGACCCTGGCCTGGGCCGCCTGCATCCTTCAGCAGGGGGCCGATTGGTTCAAGAGCAAGGGCACCGAGAAATCCACGGGCATCAAGATCTTCAGCATCTCCGGTGACTGTGCTCGACCTGGCGTTTACGAATTCCCCATGGGTATCTCGGTGGCTGAACTCCTGAAACATGTGGGAGGCCAGAACGCTCGCGCCGTCCAGATCGGTGGCGCCTCGGGCCAGTGCATCCCGGCCTCGGAATTCAAGCGCAGCATCGCCTTCGAAGACATCCCCACGGGTGGCTCCGTGATCGTCTTCGGCCCCCATCGGGACATGCTTGATGTACTCCACAACTTTCTGGAATTTTTCCTGGATGAGAGCTGCGGCCAGTGCACACCCTGCCGACTCGGCAATCGCAAACTGCTGGAAGGTGTCGAAATGCTGCAGGCCGGCACCTGCTCCATGGCCTATCTGCAGGAATTGTGCGCTCTGGGCGAGAGTATGCAGCTCTCCTCCAAGTGCGGTCTCGGTCAAAGCAGTCCCTGTGCCTTCCTTTCGGTCGTGAAGCATTTCCGGGATGAGCTCATGGGCCGCACCGATCACCTTACCCACGCCTGAGCCGAGGAACCGAACATGTCCGAGAACAACACCCTCGAAACTTCACGCCGAGCCCCGGCCAGTCAGCAATCCCAGTCCATTGTGCCTCCCCTCAACGCCCAGGCCATAGGCGGCCAGGTAAGCCTGACCATCGACGGCCAGGAGGTGAAGGTCCCCCTTGGGACGACTATCCTGGATGCCGCCCTGAAAATCGGCGCCCACATCCCGACCCTCTGCCATCACCCCGATCTCTGCGTCGCCGGCGTCTGCCGCATCTGCTCGGTGGAAGTCGAAGGCATGCGTACCCTGCAGGCCGCCTGCGCTTTCCCCATCACGGCCCCCATCAAGGTCAAGACCCACACGGCAAAGGTCCGCTTAGCCCGGCGACACATCGTGGACCTTCTGCTCTCCGATCATTACGGAGAGTGCTACACCTGCCGTCGCAATAATAATTGCGAGTTGCAGAGCCTTGCCCGAGAGCATGGTGTCGATTACTTCCGCTTCGGGCATCCCGAAAAACCCGCGCACAAGATCGATACCTCCAGCTACTCAGTGGTTCGCGATCTCAACAAGTGCGTACTCTGCCGCCGCTGCGTGCGCACCTGCATCGATCTCCAGGAAGTCGGCACCATTGAAGTGGTGGGCCGGAGCGACAACAGTCACATCACACCGTTCCTGGACAAGCCTCTGGGTGATGTGGTCTGCATCAATTGCGGCCAGTGCATCAACCGCTGCCCCACGGGCGCCCTGCATGCCCAGGACTATACGGACGAAGTCTGGGCCGCCATCGACGATCCCAAGAAGCATGTCGTCATCCAGACGGCCCCGAGTCCCCGCGCCGCCATCGGCGAGTGCTTTGGCCTGCCCGCAGGCAAGGCGCTCACCTTCGAGCTCAACACGGCCCTGCGTCGGGCGGGTTTCGATATGGTCTTCGATACCAATTTCACTGCCGATCTGACGATCCTCGAAGAGGGCACGGAACTGCTCCTGCGCCTCAAGAAGGCCCTGCTGCTCCGCGAACCCGCCGCCTTCCCGCAGTTCACGAGCTGCAGTCCCGGCTGGGTGAAGTATCTCGAGCACTTCTATCCTGAGTACATCCCCAACCTCAGCACCGCCAAGAGCCCCCAGCAGATGTTCGGCGCAGTCATCAAGACCTACTACGCCGAAAAGCACGGCATCGATCCCAAGGACATCGTCACCGTCGCCCTGATGCCCTGCTCGGCCAAGAAGTTCGAATGCAATCGCCCCGAGATGGACGACAGTGGCTTCAAGGATGTGGACTACGGTCTCACCACCCGAGAACTGGCGAAGATGATCCGCGAATCCGGTATCCACCTTCCAGATATGCCGAAATCCGATTTTGATCATCCCTTTGGCACCGCCACGGGCTCCGGTGTGATCTTCGGCGCCACTGGCGGGGTGATGGAAGCGGCTCTCCGGACTGTCATCGAGCTGGTCTGCGGCATCAAGGTGGAAGATCTCTTCGAGCACGCGAACATCAAGCCCGTCCGCGGCTTTGAAGGCGTCCGCTATGTGGAACTCCCGATCACGACTGTGGGCCCCGTCCCGGATATGTTGAAGCACCTCTTTCCGCATTGGAACTTCCTGAAGGGCGCCACCCTGAAGGTCGCCGTCGCCCACGGCACAGCCAACGCCAAGAAGGTCATGGAGGACATCAAGAAGGGCGGCCAGTTCAGCAAGTGCCACTTCATCGAGTTTATGGGATGTCCCGGTGGCTGTATCGGCGGCGGTGGACAGCCCATCCCCACCAGTCCTGAGATCCGCGCCGCCCGCGCCGCGGCCATCTATGCCGAAGACGCAGTCTACGAGATCCGGAAATCCCACGAGAACCCCGATGTGGCCAGGATCTACGGCGAGTTCCTCAGCGACGGCCCCTGCGGCCAGAAGAGCCACAAACTCCTCCACACCCACTACACCGCGCGAGGAAAATACATCGACTAATTTTCAAGCTCCCGGGATCTGTCATCCAGCCCAGGCATCCTGTCACTCGGCGGCTAGGTTCCGCCAGAGCCCGCAGGGCATGCGTCAATGAGGGTGTTGCTGGAGTTCAGAAAGGCAGCGGCGGTGGCGTCTTCAAGGCGCCCTCCAGCTTCAACAGAGCCTCCTTCTTGTCCAGGCCGCCCGCGTAGCCAGTGAGGCTGCCATCGGAGCCGATGACGCGGTGGCAGGGCACAAGAATGGCGATAGGGTTGGCCCCGATGGCGGCACCCACCGCCCGCACGGCGTTCTCGTCGCCGATGCACCGGGCCAGGGTGAGGTAGCTGATGGTCTCGCCGTAGGGAATCTGCATCAACTCGTCCCACACCCGCCTCTGGAACTCGGTACCCTGCGGATCCAGCGGCACGGTGAAGGTGCGCAGGTTCATGATGAAGTAGGCCTCCAACTGCTTCACGAGGTAGCGAAAGGCCTCGCGCTGGGACTTGGGCGCCAAGGGTGCCGTGGACCGGGGATCCTCCAAACCGACGAAGCCCAGTTCCCGCAGCCTGCCATGATCGTCGAAGGCGGCCTGCATGGACCCGAGGGGCGTCTCGATCTCGTAATGCCAGAGAGTCATGGGGCCATGATGCCACCGAAAGTCTTGAGGAAGTGGCTTCTTCCTTGGTTTTCATCCATGTGTTCCGTGTGGTCCGTGGTTCCAATCTTTTTCAACCACGGACCACACGGAGCACGCGGAAAAAGCGAACGGGAGGATGCCTGCCTGACTTCATCCCCGTTCCCGGTTCAGAAAGCCTGTTCAATCGGCGATGAACGGTTTTTTTAAAATACTGGTTCTGGCTCAACGGCCAGTTCTCGGCCACAGGAGCCTGCCATGTCCCGCTGGCGGTAGACTCGTCCCATGATCGACCGCCCCTTCCGCATCTCCATCATCGACTACCTCAACTCGGCACCCCTCAACTACGGCTTCAAGCGGGGCCTTGGTTTCGAGCGTTTCCACCTGAAGTTCCAGGTGCCCTCCATCTGCGCCGATCAACTCCGTTCCGGGGAAGTGGATGCGGGCCTCATCAGCTCCATCGAGTTCCTGCGCATTCCGGAATTGCGGATCGTGCCCGGGCTCTGCATCGCCTCGCCCAAGCGGGTCCGCAGCGTGGTGATCCTGTCCAAGGTGCCGCCCGAGGAGATCCGCAGCCTCGCCCTGGACACCTCGAGCCGGAGTTCCGTGGTGCTGGGCCAGATCCTGCTGCGTGAGCGCTACGGCGCCAGCCCCGAGACCCACGCCATGGGCCCCGATCTCGCGGCCATGCTGGAGACCCACGACGCTGCCCTGGTCATCGGCGATCCAGCCATGCGGGCCCGGAAGGAAGGGCTCATCGTCCTGGATCTGGCCGAGGAATGGCACGCCTGGACCGGCCTTCCCTTCGTTTTCGCGCTTTGGATGGTGCGCGAAGGCGCTCCGGAACTGCCCCTTCCCGGCGGCCTAGCGCTCTTCTTCCAGAAGAGTCTGGAGATGGGCCAGCAGAACCTTGCCACCATCATCGACGAGGCCTGGCACGCCATTGGCTGGACCAAGTTGGAACTGCGGGAATATCTCACCGAGAACATCAGCTACCACCTGGGCGAAGCCGAACGAGAGAGCCTTGCGCTCTTTTTCGATAAGGCAGTTCGGCAAGGTTTCGCGCCGACGGAGAAAGCCCTCCGGTTTCTCTGAAATTTCAAAAAATGACAATCTTTCTGTCCTTGGTGAATATTCGGTTGCGGCCTCGTTGTGTTGGCGCCCCAAGTGCGGTCCCAGCGAGCCTTCCCACAAGGGGCTGCATCCTCGGGACAATGATTCCATGAGCTTCGTCCATCTCCACCTGCACACTGAACATTCTCTTCTCGACGGTCTGACCCGCATTCCCAATCTGGTGAAGAAGTGTCGCGCCACGGGCATGCCCTCGGTGGCCGTTACGGACCACGGAAACATGTTCGGCATGATGAAGCTCTTCGATGCCTGCGAGAAGACCGCGGACGCCGATGGCAACTGGGCGGTGAAGCCCATCCTGGGTTGCGAGGTGTATGTGGCGCCCCGCTCGCGCTTCGACCGCAAGATCGATAACGCGGCGGCCAATGCCGAAGGCATGGAGGACTGCCTGGATCCGTCGGGCCAGAAAGATGCGGGCTATCATCTGGTGCTGCTCGCCAAGAATCCCCAGGGATTTTCGAATCTGTCGAAGCTGGTGTCCAAGGGGTTTACGGAGGGCTTCTACTACAAGCCCCGCGTCGATAAGGCGCTGCTGCGGGAGCACAGCGAAGGCCTGATCGCCCTTACGGCCTGTCTGGGCGGCGAGGTCCAGGCGCGGCTGCTGGCGGGCAACATTGATGCCGCTGAACGGATTGCCTGCGAGTACAGGGAAATGTTTGGCGAGGATTTCTATCTGGAGATCCAGGACCAGGGCTTCGAGGCCGAGCGGATGATCATGCCCTCGCAGTTCGAGCTTTCGAAGCGCACGGGCATACCGCTGGTGGCCACCAACGATGCCCACTACCTCAACCACGACGACGCGGATCTCCACGACACGCTGCTCTGCATCGGCACCAAGACCCTGAAGAGCGCCCAGCGCCGGATGCGGTTCTCCACGGACCAGTTCTTTGTCAAGAGCCCGGAGGAGATGGCCAAGGTCTTCGGGCAGAACCCTGAGGTGCTGGAGCGCACGCTGGAGATCGCCTCCAAGATCGAGCTCTTTCCCATCACGCGGAAGCCCATCACGCCGCAGTTCCCGGTGCCGGATGGGCACACGCTGGACAGCTATTTCGTGCAGGTTGCCCGCGAGTGGTTCGAGAAGCGGGTGCTGGAATGCCGACCCTTATGGAGCGAGAACCGCCTCAAGCACCGCGAGGGGAAATACCGGGCGCGGCTCGAATTCGAGCTGGAGACGATCCTCAGCATGGGCTATCCGGGCTACTTCCTGATGGTCTGGGACTTCATCGCCAAGGCCCGTGAGATGGGCATTCCCGTGGGGCCGGGCCGCGGTTCCGCGGCAGGCAGCATCGTGGCGTGGTCGCTGATGATCACAGACATCGATCCCATGCAGTACGACCTGCTCTTCGAGCGGTTCCTCAATCCCGAGCGCGTATCCATGCCCGATGTGGACATCGATTTCTGCCGGGACGGCCGCCAGAAGGTGATCGACTACGTTACGGAAAAATACGGCAAAGATCGCGTCAGCAACATCATCACCATCAACCAGCTCAAGACCAAGGCCGTGCTCAAGGACGTCGCGCGGGTCTTTGAAAAAGATTTCGCCTGGTCCAACGAGCTGACCAAGCTGGTGCCCGCCGTGCCCGGCCAACCCATGTGCGTGGCCATGGCCTTGGAGCAGAGTGACAAGCTGCGGGAACGCTACGAGCGCGAGCCCGAGGTCAAGGAAGTGATGGATATCGCAGCGAAGCTCGAGGGACTCTCCCGCAACACGGGCGTGCACGCCGCGGGTGTCATCATCGCGCCCGATGACCTTACCAACTTCGCACCCCTGGCCAAGGATCGCGATGGCAAGGTAATGGTGCAGTACACGATGCTGGAGGCCGAACGCGCGGGTCTACTCAAGATGGATTTTTTGGGACTTGAAACTCTGACGCAGATTGCCAAGACGCAGGGCTACATTGCCGAGACGCACGACCTGCCCCTGGACATGCTCAGTATTCGAGGCTTCGACGACCGGAAGACCTTCGATCTCTTTGCGGCGGGGGATACGGATGGGGTTTTCCAGTTTGAATCCAGTGGCATGAAGAGCCTGCTGCGCAAACTGCAACCGGACCGCTTCGACGATCTCATCGCGCTGAACGCGCTGTTCCGTCCCGGTCCACTGGGCGCAGGCATGGGCGACACCTATGTGGACGGCCGCCACGGCCGCAAACCCGTGGTCTTCATGTTTCCCGATCTGGAGCTGATCCTGGCGCCCACCTACGGGGTGATCCTGTACCAGGAGCAGGTGATGCAGATCGCGTCCATCATCGCGGGCTTCAGCCTGGGTGAGGCCGATATGCTGCGCCGAGCCATGGGTAAGAAGGACAAGGCCAAGATGGCCAAGGAGAAGGACAAATTCATCGCCCAGGGAGTGACCCGGGGCTATGAAAAGGCGAAAGTCTCGGAACTCTTCGACCTCATCGATTACTTCGCGGGCTACGGGTTCAACAAGAGCCACAGCGCCGCCTACGCCATGGTGGCCTACGAAACGGGCTACCTGAAGGCCAACTACCGCACGGAATTCATGGCGGGCTTGCTCAGCACCAAGAGTCAGCGCACGGATGATGTGGTGAAGTACATCCAGAACTGTCGTGAGATCGGGGTTCAGGTGCTGGGGCCGGATATCAACGAATCCCGCCTGGACTTCACGATCACCGGCGAACACCAGATCCGCTTCGGTCTCGCGGCCATCAAGGGGTTGGGTGAAGCCGCGCTGGACGCCATCCTGGAGGCTCGGAAGACCGAAGGTCGCTTCAAGGACTTCTTCCACACGCTAAAAAGTTCGGAGCTCTCGAAAGCGAACCGCAAGGTCTGGGAATGCCTCATCAAGGCTGGAGCCTTCGATTCCATGGAACCCAACCGTGCTGCGCTGTTCGAAGGTCTTCCCTCTGCCCTCCAGAACGCTGCTTCAGGGGGGGGCGGTGGTTTCGGTATGACCTCGCTCTTCGACGAGGCTGAGATGGCCAGCCTGGCCGACAACTGGAGCGTGCCCGAGGACATCGAACCCTGGAGCCGCAAGGAGCGTCTTAAAAATGAACGGGAAGCCCTCGGTCTCTATGTTTCGGGTCATCCGTTGGAGGAGTTCGTGGACGCAGTCAAAGTCCACACCATTGGCGGTATCGCAGCCCTCAAGGAACTCGTCGCGAGCGGGAAGATCAAGGACAAGGAGGAGGTCTCCCTCGGCGTCATGGTCAGTACCGTGACCTTCAAGACCAACCCGAAGGGCGAGCCCTGGGCCATCCTGCAACTGGAGGACCTCACCGACAGGATGGAAGCGCTGATGTACTCCACGCGTTACGATCTCGTCACCAAGAAGCGATCCCGCCCCTACGAACTCTTCGGCCACCTCGCGTTGCCCGACGCGCTCCTGCGCGTGACGGGCGAACTGAAGGTGGAAACCGTCACCAGCACCAGCAGCGGCGGTGAAGGTGAAGAGGAGGACGAACAGACCGTGCTGAAGCTCATTGTTTGCGCCATGGAACCACTGGAGGACTTTCAGGGACGTGGATTCACGGGCGCCGTGGTGAAACTCCCGGTGGGGGAGTACCCGCCCAACCTGCTCCCCATCCTGCGTCTCCACTGCGGTAATCTGCCGCTCACCCTCGAATACCACAGTCATGATTGTGTCGTTGCCAAGGTGAAGCCGGGCAACGAGTTCAAGCTGCGCTTCGACCCGGACCTGGCAGAAAAACTGGCGAAGGAAACTGGGTGCGGGCTGAGTTGGATCTACTAATGCACCTTGTCCTTCAATCTAGATTGAAGGACAAGGTGCATATTATCAACGAATGGATTCCATCCTCGGACGGTGTCACAGAAGCAATGAAACAAGTCCCAGACCCTTCGCTCGAAGGTGCCCGTGGCAGACACCTGGAATGTGGGCGATCTCTTCGCCAACGACGAGGCCTGGCGGAGCGAACTGGAGGCCCTGAAAGTGCGGGCTTCGGGAATCGAGACTCTCGCCAAGGATTGGATGGGATCGCCCAAGGCCATGGCCGATCTCCTAGAGCGGCTTACGGAGATCGAGAAGCGCGGACGCCTTGTGAGCGCCTACCGACTCGGGCCTTCCTGAGGCTTCAGGGAGTAGGATGGAAAGTGTCGGGTGATCGATCCATTCATGAAGAGATGCCTCCTGCGGACCCTCAGATTCCTTGCAGTCGCCCTGATCGCCTTGGGGGCATGGGCGAGGGCGGGAAGCACCGTCTCCTCGGGTCGGCAGGTGATCCGGAACTATGGGCTTGAACACGGACTCGGAAACCTGAGCGTCCACTGCCTTGCGCAGGATTCCGCGGGCTTCGTGTGGGTGGGGACGGAGGATGGACTCTACCGATTTTCAGGTAAGGCATTCCAGGGGTTTGGGCAGGCGGAAGGCCTTCCCTCCGCGACGATCGAGAATCTGCTGACTGCGCCCGGGGGCAAGCTGTGGGTAGGCACGCCGAAGGGACTCGCATACTGGAATGGCCAGGGTTTCACGGCGGTTCCTCCGGACCGGGGCCTCGCTCCCGAGGCGGTGCGGGCCCTTGCCGTTGGGCCGAGTGGAAGAGTGTTGGTTGGAACTGACGCGGGCCTGTTCCAACTCGTTTCGGGGGACCGATTCCAGCGCGTGGCAGACTGGCCCGGTGGAGGCGTCACGGCGATCTGGGGGCGAGCGGACACTCACGAAGTCTGGGTGGCTGCCTGGGACAGGACGGCCTCGCGGGTGCTCCGATGGGCGGCGGGGAACTGGGGCACGAACGAGGTGGACGCGTCGATGGCGAGTGATCGCATCGATGCACTGGCCGTCGATGGCCGGAAGCAGCTTTGGGCGCGCAGCCGAAAGGCGCTCTGGGTGGCGGACAGTGTGGGGGGCAGCTTCCGTGAAGCTCGGGATCTGCTGCCTCCGGGGGGACGGCAGGGCTTCCTCCTGGCGGATCCAAGGGGTCGTGTCTGGGTGCCGACGGAGCGAGGGCTCCTGGTGCTCGAAAACGGATCCCCCAGGCGTCTGGGGCGCCAGGATGGTCTGCCGTCCACCCTGATCTCCACGGTGATGCTGGACTCGGAGGGTTCGCTCTGGCTGGGGGGCCAAGGGGTCCAGCGCATTCCGGGCGGGGATATGTGGGAGGCCCATGGCGTCGAACAGGGGTTGCCCAGCGATGTCATCTGGTGCGTCTTCCGGGACCGGGAAGGGCAGCTCTACGCGGGGACGGACCGGGGCCTTGTTCGCGCATCGGGCGCGGGCTGGCAGGTCGTGTCCGGGACGAACGCCTTTCAGATCCGGTCGGTTGTTCAGGGAAAAGACGGCAGCATCTTTCTCGCAGGTTCGCCCATCGTGCTGCGGTGGGATCCTCGGCGGGGTCGTCTGGAACGCTATGGTCCGGAAGCGGGCGTGGAATCCAATGGGCGCATCTTCCGACTGGCCTTTGGGCCGGACGGCCGCCTTTGGGTTGCCACCGATGGTGGAGGGCTGCTGAGCGGTGAACCCGTGAAGGGTCGATGGCACTTTCATCGGGAAGAGCTTCCGGGAGGGCATCGCGAGGAGCGCTTCGAAGATGTCTGGGCGGATGCTGCCGGAAGGATCTGGGCCTGCGGCGAGCGTGGCCTCGCGGTGCTGGAAGCCGGTGCCTGGAAGCGGATCACGACGCGGGACGGCCTCCGGGTGGACCATGTCTCCTACGTGAGGGGAATGAAGGATGGAACCCTCGTACTGGCCTATTTCGAGCCCGTGGGAGTCTGTCGGGCCCGCTACGAGAACGGTCACTTCCAGGTTCTTGGGCACCTGGATTCCTGGCTTCCGCCGGATCGCACGGTGTATTTAGTCGGCGAGGATTCCAGCCAGAACCTCTGGGTGGGTACCGGTCGGGGCGTGGATGTCCTACTCGCTTCGGGAGCCGTGGACCACTTCAGCCATCTGGACGGTCTCGCCGGCGATGATGTGAACTCGATGGCCTTCCTCGCTGAGCCCGGTGGGAATGTCTGGATCGGGACGAGTACGGGCCTGGCCCATTTCAAGGCCCAGGC
>CAIPUA010000248.1 GCA_903868115.1 uncultured Holophagaceae bacterium | reverse complement strand
GGTTGGTGCGGAGGGAGGCCGTAGGCCGACCGGAGCTCCAACCACCGGCGGCGGCGAGCGGGGACGGTTCAACTCCCAACGAAAGATGGAAGCGGTCCTGCGGCTGCTTCGTGGGGAGGAACTGGATGCGCTATCTCGTGAGCTTGGGGTTTCGGCCTCGACCCTGGCGGGCTGGAAAGAGGCCTTCCTGCGGGCGGGACAGGTCGGTTTGAAGTCCCGACAGGCTGATGTTCGAGATGAGGAGAACGCCCAGTTGAAGGCGCTCGTGGGCGATCTCACACTCCGGATCGAAATCCACCGGCAGGCCGAGAAACTGCGCTCGGGTGAACTCCCTTTTGTCCCAGGGAAGCGGAAGTGATCCGCGAGGCCGTGGCCGCTTCCCTGGCTCGCCCTGTCGGCCTGGTGCCCGTATGCCGGGAACTGGGTATCGCTCGCGCCACGGTCTATGCCCAGAGGGCGAGAGCAGCCCGGGTCGAGCCTCCGGGCAAGCGCGGACCGCGCCCCATCGTTCCCGACCCCGAACTCCTGGCCGCCATCCACAGCGTCCTGACCGATCCCCCGTTCCTGGGAGAAGGCTATCGAAAGGTCCATGCCCGCTTGCGCTACAGGGGCATCCGCGCTGACGAGGAGCGGGTTCGTCTCCTCATGCGCCAGCACGGCCTGCAATCCCCCGGAAGACCGCGCCGGGAACTCGGCCCCCGAGTTCATGACGGCACGATCACCACCCTCAAGCCTGATCAGATGTGGGGTACCGACGCGACCAGCGTCCTGCTCCTGGATGGCCAGCAGGCCACCGTCTTTGGGGTCTATGACCACTGCACCTGCGAACTCCTGGGCATCCACGCCGCCCTGAAGGCCGACCGCTTCGAGGCCATCACCACCCTCCAGCAGGCTACTCGGATGGCCTTCGGCAGCGTTGGAGAAGCCATCGCCGCAGGACTGAAGCTCCGCCACGACAACGGCAGCCAGTTTGTCTCCCGCGCCTTCCAGGCCGAATTGCGGTTCCTCGGGATGGAGTCGAGTCCATCCTTCGTCCGCGCCCCCGAGGGCAACGGCTGCATCGAGCGGTTCTGGCGCACTCTGAAGGAGCAGCTTCTCTGGATCCAGACCTTCGCCACCCTCGATGAGCTCAACCAGACACTCAAGACCTTCCAGGCCCACTACAACCAGCACTGGCTGATCGGCCGCCATGGCCATCGCTCACCAGCCGCCGTCCGACGAGACCTCCTTGGACGACCTGAGGCCGCATGAATACACTCAACCTACTGTCCAAGAAATCCCAGGCGGTTCACCCCCCGGTGTGCGAGGGGGCGACGGGCCGGGACAGACCAGCAGGGGATGACACATGGGATAGGCCTAGGGCCTCTCCCCACAGCACTGCAAGAGGGCTCCAGGCCGAACACCCAGCAGTGGGGTGTCGAGAAGAGAGGGGCGTGTGCGATAGCGTTCAATCCGGCAGGCCCTGCCATGGCCGAACCCATCGGATTGGTGGCCAGGTGGATGAGGCACCGGAAGGG
>CAIPUA010000247.1 GCA_903868115.1 uncultured Holophagaceae bacterium | reverse complement strand
TATGATGGTGTTGCCTACTGCGGCTGGCAGTCGCAGGCGGGGGGCGGGGCGGTTCAGGATGCGGTCGAAGCAGCTATATCTGCTGTCGCCGATACGCCAACCCGGGTGATTTGCGCGGGGCGCACCGATGCCGGTGTGCATGCGCTGGAGCAGGTGGTGCATTTCGATACCGGGGCGGAACGTCCGATCACGGCATGGGTGCGTGGCGTCAATGCGCATTTGCCAAAGGACATCGCGGTGCGATGGGCGCAACCGGTGGCCGATGATTTTCACGCCCGGTTTTCGGCGCACGGACGGCGGTATCGTTATCTGTTGCTGAATCGTCCACAGCGACCGGGCTTGAACGCGCATCGCGTCGGCTGGTTTCATCTGCCGCTGGACTTGGCGCTGATGCACAGCGCGGCTACCTGCCTGCTTGGCGAACATGACTTTTCGGCCTTCCGTGCCGCCGAGTGTCAGGCTAAGTCGCCGGTAAAAATGCTGCGGCGTGCCAGCATTTCGCGCGGCCGGAGCGCCCGAAGGGCGCGGAGGGAGTCCCGTCAGCCGCCCCAGATCACAAGGCCCCCATCAGCGGGGCCTTTGTTGTAGGGCAATACCCTGGCGACGCCCGGGGAAAGTCGAGTGCGCTCTTCTGCGGCACATTCCTCTTGCTCGCCAGTATGGGCTTGCCCGGGAACAATGGATCGAAGGAACAACCATGATCCCCGACTCTGCTTCCTACACCGGGCTTCTTGCGGACCTCAAGGCCCGCATCCAATCTGCCCAGACCCGCGCTGCCCTTGCGGTCAATACGGAATTGATCCGCCTCTACTGGGAAATCGGTCAGACGATTCTTCAGAGGCAGGACGCTGAGGGGTGGGGCGCCAAGGTGGTGGATCGCCTGGCTGGGGATCTCAGGGCCGCATTCCCAACCATGAAGGGCTTCTCGAGTTCCAACCTCAAATACATGCGTTTCTTTGCGGAGCGATGCCCTGACTTTCGAATTGGTCAGCAGCCTGCTGACCAATTGCCCTGGTTTCACCTCGTGACCCTTTTGACTCAGGTGGATGCTGATCGTGAGCGCGCCTGGCTTGCTGCTCAGGCGGTTGAGCTGGGTTGGTCCCGCGCCACCCTGCAGACTCATATCAAGAACCGCCTCTTCGACCGTCGGGGACAGGCCATCACGAATTTTGAGGTCCGGCTGCCCGCCACTCAGGCGGCCCTAGCCCAGGAATCCTTGAAAGATCCTTATCTTTTCGACTTCCTGGGGTTGGGTGAGGACGCCTTGGAGCGGGACATCGAAACTGCGCTGGTCCGGCACATCACCCGCTTCCTGCTGGAATTGGGGGGTGGATTCGCCTTTGTGGGTCGCCAGTTCCGGCTGGAGGTAGGCGGTGAAGAGTTCTTCATCGACCTGCTCTTCTACCACACACGCTTGAAGTGCTATGTCGTGGTGGAGTTGAAGGCCACTGCCTTCAAACCCGAGCACGCAGGCCAGCTCAATTTCTACCTGTCCGCCGTGGACGCCCAGGTCAAGGCCCCCGAAGATCAGCCCACCATCGGCCTCCTGCTCTGCAAGACGAAGAACCGAATCGTGGCCGAATACGCTCTTTCTGGCATCGACAAGCCCCTCGGTGTGGCGGAATACCAACTCCTGCGCGCCCTTC
>CAIPUA010000246.1 GCA_903868115.1 uncultured Holophagaceae bacterium | reverse complement strand
GTCAGGAGCTTGATGGTGGCGGACTGCTTGTCCTCGCTGACGACCACGGTGTAGTGCTCATCCTTGACATAGGAGCCGGGCACCACATTCACCTTGCTGATCTTGGCCAAGCCCACTTCGGCGGCCTTGATCACGAGCGTCTCGGCGGAGCGGAGGTCCAGAGATTTGTTGAAGACATCATCCTTCCAGGCTTTGCCGGCGCGGTCCTTGGCGAAAACGGGAATGATGATGACGCCATCCTGCTCCAACTGCTTGCGGTTGCCCACCAGGTAGTGGAGGCTGTTCAGCTTGGCTTTCTGCGCCTCGTTGGTGGCCGACAGGGCGTTCATGTCCTCGATGAGCTTCGTTTTCTCGGTGCGGAGTCCCTCGATCTCGGAGGTGATCTTGGCCTTCTGGCTGAGGAGATCGTTGACCTCTTCCTGCAACTTCTCGCCCTGGACCACAGCCGTGTCGCGCTCGCCTTCGATCTTTTCGCGCTCTTCCCGGATCAGCTCACTGGGGGTGATCCGGGCCTTGCCCTGGCTGACCCAGGTGCCATACACGCCGTTGCTGTAGAAGTGGTAGACCTCGAAACCCGGGGCCAGCTTCTCCATGATGTTCACGCGGCTGATCAGGCGTTTGGCCTCGTTCTCATTGACGCCCCGCTTCTTCAGGAAGCGCAGGGCCATGGTGTACTGGTTGTCGCCCTCCTTCGCCATGTCGGGTTTGGGCAGCTGGGCGCGGAGCTTGACGATCTTCTCGTTGAGTTCCTTGATCTCCTTGTCCTTGTCGAGAACTTCCTGCAGGAGGGCCTGATAGGAACTGTTCTTCTCGGCCTTGATGCGCTCCTCGAGGGCCTTTTTCTGCTCTTCGGTGAGCTGCATGGTTTCGCCAGGCTTGATGTCTGTGACGCCGGCTTCCTTGAGCTTGCGGGCCTGTTCCTGTCCGGCCACATTGGCCTTCTGGCTCAGTTTGTCCATCTCCCCGACCTTCTGGGTGATGTCCTTGAATTCCTTGGGTTCCTGGGAGCCTTTCTTATCGCAGGCCGGGGCCACTATGAGCAGGGCGACGGCCACGGCGCCGATCAGATGTTTGGCGAAACGGTGAAGGATCATGGGACGCTCCGTTGAAAAAGGGTCGGATGTCGACGGATGAGGTGCCTTCACCATACCAGGGGGGCCGCAGGGAAGAAATGCCTCGCCCTGATATGCTGTACCGCCTCCCTTGCCTGGGCATCCAAGGCGAGTGGAACCAGGATAGGAGAAAAGGCATGGCGAAAACCGGCAAGCATCTGTTCACTTCTGAAAGCGTCACCGAGGGGCATCCCGACAAAATTGCCGACCAGATCAGCGATGCGGTGCTGGATGCGGCCCTGGGCGACGATGCGGCGAGTCGGGTGGCCTGCGAAACCCTGGTCACCACCGGTCTGGTGGTCGTAGCGGGCGAGATTACCACCAAGACCTACATCCCCGTGGCCCAACTCGTGCGCGAGGTGGTTCGGGGCATCGGCTATGACCACAGCATCAAGGGTTTTGATTGCAACACCTGCGGTGTAGTCGTGGCCCTGGATCAACAGAGCCCGGACATCGCCATGGGGGTGGATACCGGGGGCGCCGGGGACCAAGGCCTGATGTTTGGCTACGCCACCCGGGAGACCCCCGAACTGATGCCTGCGGCCATCGAATTCGCGCACAGCCTCACCCGGCGACTGTCGGAGGTCCGGAAGGACGGCACGCTGCCCTGGCTGCGCCCCGACGGGAAGTCCCAGGTGACGGTGGAATACGATGGCGACATCGTGAAGCGTATCGATGCCGTGGTGGTGAGTAGCCAGCACGACGATGCAGTCACCAACGCCACAATCCATGCGGAAATCGAGAAACTCGTGATCCGCTACTCGCTGCCCGAGGGACTGCTGGACGCCCAAACCAAGATCTACATCAACCCGACCGGGCGTTTCGTCATCGGCGGCCCGATGGGGGATTGCGGCCTGACGGGTCGGAAGATCATCGTGGACACTTACGGTGGTGCGGGGCACCACGGCGGCGGGGCGTTCAGCGGCAAGGATCCCAGCAAGGTGGACCGCTCGGCCGCTTACATGGGGCGCTACATCGCCAAGAACATCGTGGCGGCCGGCCTCGCGGACAAGTGCGAGCTGCAGTTGGCCTACGCCATCGGCGTGGCTGAGCCCGTTTCCGTGAGCGTGGACACCTTCGGCACCAACCATGTTTCGGACGAGGCCATCGTGAAGGCGATCCGCGAGGTCTTCAGTTGCACCCCCAAGGCCATGATCGCAACTCTGGACCTGCGCCGCCCAATCTACCAGTCCACTGCGGCCTACGGCCACTTCGGCCGTTCCGAATTCAGCTGGGAGCGAACCGATAAGGTCGAGGCTCTGAAGGCCGCGGCGAAGTAGTCCGATAGGAAAAAGGGAGGGGGCCGATGCGGCCCCCTCCCTTTTTGTTTGGAATGAAATGTTGGCTGACTGACTGCATCTTGGCAAATGGGACCCGGGAACACGATATCGAGCGTTCAGGGTCCACTGGGTTCAGGAACCCCCGTCGTCGGCCCGGTCTTCCCCCGCCTGGGTAGGTAGTCCTTGAGGAAGCGCCCCTTTTCGGCGTGATCGGAGAAGCTGCTGCCGGCCAGGAGCAAGCGGGTGGCCGCTCGCGCCTTCTCCGGCGTCCAGCCCTCGAACTCGATGCGGTAGACCGCCGCGAAGAGCTCGGTGCGACCCACGCCGTGATAGCAGTGGACCAGCGCCGGACGATTGGCGGGATCGGCCATTACCCGCAGGAACTGCTCCAGGGTGGCCGGATCGGGCACCTGGGCCGAGGGCAGGCGAATGTGCCGCACGCCAACGGTGGCCAGGGCGGCACCTTCGGCTTCGATGTTCTGCAGCGGTGTGGTGTTGGTGGAATCCTGGCCCGGGACAAAGGTGCGCAGATCGATCACGGCCCGCAGGCCCAGTTTTTTCGCCACTTCCGCCATGTGCGCCGGCGGCATGGCCCCGGAACGGTAGAGCTGTCCCTCGGTAACCGTGCCGAGGCGGTAGCGGACATGGACATCATAGGCATGCCAGCCCCCGGCGCCCAGGAGCAACGCGCCCAGCAGGGCAAAAACCACCAGGGTGCGGGAAACTCGGCGGCAGCAGCAGGCGGTGGTGGGCGTGAGATTCTCGTTCATCGGATCGCGCCCTCGACTTGCATGCCCAGGGCCTGCATCAGGCGGTGGTCCTGGCTTTCGCCGGGGTTGGGAGTGGTGAGAAGTTTCTCGCCGGTGAAGAGGCTGTTGGCGCCCGCGCAGAAGGCTAGGGCCTGCATTTCATCCGACATGGCCGTGCGGCCGGCGCTGAGGCGGATGCGGCTAGCGGGAAAGAGGATGCGCGCCGTGGCGATCATGCGGATGAATTCGAGGGGCGGCACCGGCGGCAGATCGGCCAGGGGCGTGCCTTCCACGGGCACGAGGTGATTGATGGGAATGCTCTCCGGTGCCGGTTCCATCTCAGTCAGTTCATGCAGAAAATGGATGCGCTGGTCGATGGTTTCGCCCATGCCCACGATGCCGCCACAGCAGACCTCCAGGCCCGCCTGGCGCACGGCATCGATGGTTTCCAGCCGCTCGTCGAACTTGCGAGTGGAAATAATGGTCTCGTAGAATGCCTTGCTGCTGTCGATGTTGTGGTTGTAGACCTTGCAGCCTGCGGCCTTCAGGCGTTTGGCTTGGCTCACGTTGAGCATGCCCAGCGTCACGCAGACTTCCATGTCCAGGCTGGCCACGCCATGCACCATCTCGAGCACGGCGTCGAAATTCAGGTCGTCACGGACTTCCCGCCACGCGGCCCCCATGCAGTAGCGGGTCGAGCCATTGGCCTTGGCCGCCGCCGCGCCCCGCAGCACCTCGTCCACGGCCTTCAGGGGTTCTACCTTGAGGCCCGTGTCGTAGCGGGCGCTCTGGGGACAGTAGGCGCAATCCTCGGGACAAGCCCCGGTCTTGATGGAGTCCAGGGTGCAGAACTGGATTTCCTCAGGATTCCAGTGCTGGCGATGCACGGTTTGGGCCTGGAAGAGCAGTTCTGGAAAGGGCAGATCGTGAATGGCGCGAATCTCGTTCGGGGTCATGACGCCTTTCAGGGCAGGAAGCCTCAAGGGTACCACGGCCGATCAGCCTTCCTTGGTGGCTTCCTCGGTCTTCCCGTCCTTGCGGCCCCCCTTGGATTTCTGGCGCTGGACCTCAGCCTGTTCGGTGGCACTGGAGAGGACCACGATGGAGATGCGGCGATTCTTGGGATCCTTGGGTTCATGCCCTTCGAGGGGCAAAGTCTCGGCATAGCCGGTGGTGCGGCGGACCTGGTTCGAGCGCAGACCGGAGGCTTCCAGGACTCTCCGGGCGGCGTTGGCGCGCTCGGAACTCAGTTCCCAGTTGGTATAGGCCTGAGAGGCATATTGCTGAGCATCCGTGTGGCCCCCGATGACGACATGATTGGGCAGCTTGCCGAGTTCCTGGGCGATCTCCTTCAGGATTGATAAGGTATAGGGCTTGAGTTTCGCGCTGCCGGAATCGAAGAGCACCTGCATGGCCTTGTCCTGGATCTGGATGCGCAGGCCTTCCTCCGTGAAGTCCATGGAAAGCTGGTCCTGGAAGGCCTGGAGCAGCTTGTCCTCCTTGAAGGCCTTCTCGATGGCCATTTTGGTTTCTTCCATGGCCTTTTGTTCCTTCTCGACGGCTGAAGCATCCGGGCCTTGACCGCCGTCACCATCGCCCGGCTTGGGCGACAACCCGCGACCGCCCGGGAGAATGCCCTTGTTGTAAGTCTCGATCATCTCCTTGCCGGCGGTGGTGTCCCAGTAGCCCGGCCCTTCCTGAAAATGCTTGGAGATCGAAGCCTTGGTGGATGAACTCGCGCTGCTGAGCAGCCACATCAGCAGAAAGAAGGCCATCATGGCCGTGACGAGATCCGCGTAGGCCACCTTCCAGGCCCCGCCACTGTGGCCCGCCGCGTGGCCGCCCTTCTTCTTCTTGATGATGATTTTTACTTCGGGTTGTTGTTCGGCCATGGGAAAGCCCCGCTACCTGGGCTTGATCTGGCGGACAACTTCCTCGAGTTCTTGGGACCCGGGCCGCTCGGTGGAGGGAATGTTCCGACGAGCGAATTCCACGGCGGTGACGGGGGCGGCACCATTGCCGAAAGCGACTAGGCCTGCCCGAAGCATGTTGAAGAAGTGAGATTCCGTGGCCGTCACCTGGTCCATGTTCTTGGCGAGGGGGGAGATGAAGCCATAGCCCACGAGAATGCCCAGGAAGGTGCCCACCAGGGCCGCGCCCACCTTGCCACCGATGACATTGGGGGGCTGATCCAGGAAGCCCATGGTGATCACCACGCCGATGACGCAGGCCACGATGCCGAAGGCGGGCATGGAGTCGGCCAGGGTGTTCACCGCAGCTCCCGGGGTGACGCTTTCCGCATGGTGCACATCCAGGTCCATTTCCATGACCTGGTCGATCTCGTCGATCTTCGCGCTGCCGTTGATGAGCAGCTTCATGGAGTCGCAGAAGAAATCCAGGGCGTGATGGTCGTGGAGCATCGTGTGGTATTTCTTGAAAATGTTGGAACTATGGGGATCGTTCACATCTTGTTCCAGCGCCAGGAGGCCACCCTTCTTGATGTTCACATAGACCTCGTACTGCATCATCAGGGCCTCCATATACACGGCCTTGGTGTACTTGCTGCCCTTCAGTGGCTTGGCGATGTTGGCGACCACGGCCTTGATGACGGAGGGGGGATTGCCCGCCAGGAAGGCTCCGATTCCGGCACCGATGATGATGGTGCCTTCGGGAGCGAGGGGGTGCAGCAGCGTAGCGATCTTGCCGCCTTCCCAAAAGAAGCCGCCGAGGACGGCAGCGACCACGATGATGAATCCGATGATCACGAACATGAAGAAGACCCCTTCATAGGTATTCGACCGCTATGGGCAAGGCTTAACTCTAGAGCATTTTTCGGGCCACAGCCCTCACTTCGAGGTGGGAGTTGGCATTCGATGAAGGAGCAGGCACGCGCCAGAGCGCCCTGGCACGGGAATCCGGTGTTCGGGCTGGACCCCCGGCACTTCGAAGCTATGGCTGACGAGCAGCGTCCCGGGTCGCATCTCTTTGAGGGCCTTTGCCCATAGCGCGGGCATGGGGGCCGGGGACAGGAAGGCGAAGACGATATCGAACCTCTGCAGATCCAGCCTCCACAGGCTGCCGGGGATGATTCTGCAGTTTCGGCGGAGGGGCATGGTCCTCAGCCAGGCGATGAGCCAGACCAGAGGCGAAGCCTCCACGCCAAGGAATTGGCTATGGGGGCGATGCCGGGCGAGAAAGGCAAGGGGGCCCCCCAGGCCGGCGCCCAGATCCACCATCTGGAGCTTCTCGCCTTCCGGGATCAGAGCGAGCAGATGTTCCCAGGCGGCCGGGCCCGAGTTGTAGAGCGGCACCCGAGTCAGGATGCCCCCACCGAAAACCAACAGGAGGCCAAAAAGCAGAGTCGGATAGATCCAGCCTGGGACCGGGTTGCCAAGTTGCCAGGCCAGGGCAAAGGGCAGCAGCACCTGAAAGAGGCCCCACCAGGGACCCAGTCCCCAGGCGGCGGCCAGGGCTGCAGCGAGGAGGCCCTGCAGCAAGGGCCAAATCCAGAAGGGCATTCGGCCCGGCAGCACTCGGACCAGAACGAGCAGGAGGAGGAAGGCCGCAACCTGAGCGGCCAGCGCGCGCAGCACCGGTGGCCAGGAAATCCAGAAGAATTGAAGCCGCGACATGGAACCTCTTCGGCCATTATCCGCAGAGGTCATGGCAGTTGCATCCAATGATTGGTTTCAGTTTTCGGAGGGAACATCGTGTGCGCCTTTCGATCCCCGGTGGCGCTAGTCTCAGGTTGAGTTCGGGGGTTGGATGGGCGAGTCACCATTGCCGCAAGGGAGCGTTGCCGTAAATGGCCTCGTTGGCCGTTTCGCCCCATCCCCTACGGGAGTGCTGCATCTCGGCAACCTCCGGACGGCCCTGGCCTCCTGGCTTTTGGTGAAATCCCGAGGTGGCAGGTGGCTCTTGCGGATCGAGGATGTGGACCGGGCCCGCTCGCAGCGGGAATTTGCGGAACGCCAGGTGCGGGATCTCGCGGCCCTGGGCCTGGAGAGCGATGTGCCCCTGCTCTGGCAGTCCTCCCGGGACTCGGCCTACCAGGCCGCGCTTGCCAGCCTCCACGGCGACGTCCTCCTCTATCCCTGCGCCTGCTCGCGTCGGGATCTGGCCCTGCTGGCCTCGGCGCCCCACGCCGAGGATGGCCTGCGCCCCTACCCAGGCACCTGCAGGGCCAGGCGACTGGAGGACCTGCGGCCCGATGCCCTGCGCTTCCGACTTCCCGAAGGCGAAGTGTCCTGGACCGATCTCATCCTGGGCGCCCAGCGGGACGATCCGAATGCGCTCACGGGCGATCCGTTGCTGCATCGCCGCGACGGCTGCTTCGCCTACCATCTGGCGGTGGTGGTCGACGACGCCGAGCAGGGCGTGACGGAAGTGCTGCGCGGTGCCGACCTGCGCAGCGTGACAGCCACCCAGATTCGTCTCCAGGAAGCCCTGGGACTTCCCCGCCCGGCCTACGCCCATGTGGCTCTGGTGACAGCGCCGAACGGCGCTCGGCTGGGCAAGCGCGGAGGGGCCTTGGGCCTCCAGGAATTGCAAGCCAGGGGCATCGCGATCCCGGAGATCCTCGGCTGGCTGGGCTATTCCCTGGGCTGCCTGGGCCGACCCGAACCCTGCACCGCAGAGGACCTGCTGCCCGCCTTTTCCTGGGACCGCGGGCCGGATCGCGAGCCATCGTCCCCCCGGTTGCAGGCTCTGGCCGGTTGGTTTTGAGGATGAACAGCCTTGGAGAACCGGAAAAAGAGCCTCAGCGCCTGCTGGCGGGGGGCACGATGCCGTTCATCCGGAGGTAGACGACCACCTGACCGTAGTGGTCGTAGCCGTGGCCCTGGGCCATGGTGGCAAAGCCGAGACGGCTGCCCTTGCCCTCGCCCCAGGGGCTCTTCACGAGGCCCATCAAATTGGCCTCGGTAACGGTATCCAGCGCCTTGTGCATGTAGGCGAAGGAATCCTTCAGGTACTTCACGACCTCCGCCTTGGTCTTGATCGCCTCGGGACCGTTATCGCCGCCGGTCGCCATGGCCGGTTTCTCTTCGAGGATGGCGGAAGCGAACATGGCATTCGCTGCCGCGACATGCTTGATCTGTTCGACAAAGGTCTTGACGCCCTTGAACTCGCCCTGGGTGGGCGCGAAGCCGAATTTTTCCTCGGGCATGGCCTCGGCGAGGGGGACCAGCTCCGCCTCCAGTCTGGACAGGCTGCGATTGAGGCTCTGGGACAGGGTCGGGGCGGCCGCGGGTGCCGGAGCAGTTGGGGTCTGGGCCCGGAGGCCGAGGGTGGCCAGGGCGAGGAGGCAGGGCAGGGCGAACATCTTCATGGGAAACTCCGGAGAGAAGCGCCGCATCAGGCGCAGGGCAGAATGGCCTCGCTTTCCGCCGGCGGCGGCGCGAGGTGGTGGAACAGCAAGGCGAAAAACACAACGCAGAAACAGCCGACGACGTTGAACCAGAGGAAGGAAATCCGGGTGAATGCAAAGCAGGCGAATACGGCAGCCTGAGCCACCAGGGCGGCCCAAAAGGCCGCGCCGCCTTTTACACGCTTCACATAGAAGGCCACCAGGAAGATGCCAAGGATGGTGCCGTAGAACAGGCTGCCGAGGATGTTCACCGCCTCGACAAGGGAACCCAGGCGGCTGGCGTACTGGGCGAAAAAGAGGGCGAAGCAGCCCCAGGCGAAGGTGGCGATCCGCGAGACCCAAACCTCTTTCGCGGGGTCGTTCCTCCCGAGCAGCCGGCGCCAGATGTCCACGACCGTTGTGGCGCCAAGGGCGTTGATTTCCGCAGACATGGAGGACATAGAGGCAGAGAAGACCGCGGCCAGCACCAGACCGATCAGGCCTGCGGGCAGACTGTGCAGCACATAGGAAAGGAAGATGTAGTTCACGTCTTTGCCGTCGGAGGAGGGATCGCTCCGGCGGATCACCTCCACTGCCCCTGCTCGAACCGCCTGGGCGCGGGCATCCGCAGCCTGGAGATCGGCCCGGGCCTGACTTTCGGCAGCGGCGTTCCCATGTTTCCGTGCGGCCAGGAAGCCCTTTGCCTTCTCCGCCCGGGCCTCGGTGGCCTGACGGTATTGGGTCTCGGCCACCTGGAAAGTGGCGGCCTCGGCGCCTGCGCGGGCCTTGGCCACGGCGGCGGGATTGAAGAAGACCGGTGGCGTGGCGAACTGGTAGTAGACGAAAACCAGGGCGCCCAGCAGCAGGATGAGGAACTGCATGGGTACCTTGAGGAGCCCATTCGCCAGGAGACCGAGGCGACTTTGGGCCACGCTCTTACCCGTCAGATAGCGCTGAACCTGGCTCTGGTCGGTGCCGAAATACGAGAGCATCAGGAAAAATCCACCGATGAGACCCGACCAGAGGTTGTAGCGGGTGTTCAGGTCGAAGGTCGTATCGATGGCGTTGAGGCGACCCAGGACCCCGGCCACATGAAGGGCATCCGGGAGGGAGACCCCCGCAGGCAGCTGGCGCACCACCATGAAACCCGCCACGCACATGCCGCCGGTGATGATCAGCATCTGCAGGCTCTGGGCCCAGGACACGGCCTTGGTCCCACCGGTCACGGTGTAGATCATCACCAGGGCCGCTACGAGCACTAGGTTCACCTGAAGGTTCCAGCCCAGGAGCACGGACAGCACCAGAGCCGGGGCGTAAAGGGTGAGACCCACGGCGAGGCCCCGCTGGAGCAGAAAGAGCACAGCCGCCAGCGTGCGGGTTTTCAGATCGAAGCGGCCCTCCAGATACTCATAGGCCGTGAAGACTTTCAGCCGGTGGAAGATGGGCACGACGGTCACCGACAGCACCACCATGGCCAGGGGCAGCCCAAGATAGAACTGCACGAAGCGCATGCCGTCCACATAGGCCTGGCCCGGGGTGGAGAGGAAGGTGATGGCGCTGGCCTGAGTGGCCATGATGCTGAGACAGATGGTGGTCCACCGGGCGTCACGGCCCGACAGCAGGTAGGCCTCCGCATCCTTCCGGCGCCGCCCCTTCCAGAGCCCGAAGAGCACCACGAAGGCGAGCGCCCCGCCGAGGATGATCCAGTCGAGACGGCTCACCGGAACACCCTGCCAAAGAGGGTCAAGAGCGCGATGCACAGCACCAAAACTCCTAGCACCAAGGCGTAGATGCGGTTCCAGCTGCCCAGGATCGGCGGTGGGTCCTCCGGATGGGTCATGCAATCACCCAGCGCTGGTTCAAGGGGGAAAAGGATTCTCCACGGATACACACGGATGCGCATGGATTAGGCAAAAAAAACGGCTGATGGTGGGTGCTCTTCATGGGTGGCTCCCCAGGGCGAGGAGGTTCGCGAAGAGCCGCGTGGCGCCCGGGACGCCGTCCGGCAACTGGCGGAAGAAGGCGAGACCCGTGTAGACGTAGTGGCCTTTCCCGTGTTCCGCCACGATCAGGGCGCCGCCGTCCTCCTTCTCGCCGGCATCGGCTATGCCCAGCAGGGGTTGGTAACGCGGGTCCCATTTCTCGGCGTGGTAGAGGCTCCGATCCTGCACCCAGCCCTCGAAGTCCTTCGGCGTGATCTCGTTGGGCCAGTGGAAGACTGGGTGCCCCGATTGGAGGAAGCGCACGGGCGCAGTTTCATCCGTGACCCGTGTGCGCCCCACCTTGAAAGGGAACGGCCCGATATCGGGAGTCACCATGCCCGCATTTATACCGGGGAAGCCAATGTTCACGGTGTAGAGCACGATCTCGGTACCACCCTCGGCCACATAGGTGTGGAGGCGCTCCTTGAGGGCCCGCAGGGCCGGACGCGTGTTGAAGGCGCGGATGCCCAGCACGATGGCGTTGAAGCGCCGCAGATCCTCCCGAGCCAGCGCCTCGTCCGAGAGCAGTTCCACCTCGTAGCCAATGCGCCGCAAGGCCTGGGGAATCTCGTCTCCGGCACCCATGACATAGCCGATGCGCCGACCATCGTGCTTCAGCTCGAAGCGCTCCAGACGGACCTTGGCCTCGGGCAGGAGGGTCTGCAGAGGAATGTGGGGGTGCTCCAGGCGTTGGAGACCCCGGGCCGGAACGAAGCCCGAACCCAGATCCAGGTCCACCCGCAGTTCTCCGGAGGCGGTCATCTCGGGAGGGCTGAGCCTGAAGGACAGTTCCTTTTCATCACCCGCCTTCCCCAGGCTGAAGGTCAGTTCGGCAGGATCGACCGTCCAGCCTAGTGGCATCCGCAGGCGCACCTTCCCCGCGATGGAAGCCGCCCCCGCCAGCACCCTCATGCGCACCTCTTTCGCGGCAGGTCCCGCGAAGACCTGAACGCCTTCGGTCAGGTTCACCTGCGCCGCAGGCACCACCGCCAGAGGCTGGTAGCGCTCCCCAAGCACGGGATCCCGGAAGCGGAACTGCACGGGCACCGTCACCTCGAAGCGCCCCTCCGCGCGCGCGAAGCCCGCCCGGAGCCGGTAGGGTGCGGGGGCCTCGGCCAGTCCCGCCCAGGCCGCAGCCCCGGGTCCGCCCAACCACGGGGGTTGGGCCAGCGGCGCATCCGCGGGCAGCGTGAAACTGAACGACTCGCGCCGGGGCAGGTTGTCCTCGAGACGCTGGCTGACAGGCCGCATTTCCAGGCAGCGGACACCGCCCGGCGTGACCGTCTCCAGGGCCAGGGATTCCAGCGTCAGCGGCACGCCGCCTCGGGCCACCGCAGCCACAGCCACAGTGAGCCGATCACCCGGCGCTGCGGCCTGGCGATCGGTGATGGCCTCGACCCAGAGCCCGGCCGCGGCGCGCAAGGCCTCCTCCAGTTCCGCGGTCTTGGCCTGCACCAGGGGCTCCGCTCGGCTCTCGGTCGGCAGGGTCTCAAGGGCGCTGCGGGCTCGCAACAGGAAGGGCACCAGATCCCCAGGGCGATCGGACCGGTAGGCTGCGCGAGCCTCCCGGAGTCGGGCGCCCACTGCGGATCCGCCGGGAATTCGCGCCCACGTGAGGTCGACACCCTCGAACAGATCCTGCTTCGCGGGCGTACCCGCCAGCAGTTCGAAACTCTCCTCCCGCGCGCCGCGCTGGGCCAGGACGCCGAAACCCTGGGTGCGATGCTGGCTGCGGCTTTCGGCCGCCAGTTCACCGTAGGACTTCCCCAGGATCGGATCGTAGGCGCCCACATCCAGCCTCAGGCTGTTGGCTGCGACTGGGGGTGCCTCCTCGCTGAAGCGGAAGTGGTTCCAGAGAAGGCGCTGAGCCTTCCAGGGCCGCAATCCGGCCTTGATCTGTTCGGGAAAGCTCGCAGGATCGGCGGCCGCCGTGAAGGCCTCGATGGCCAGCAGCGCCGAGGCCGTGTGATGGCCGTGACCACCCCGCGCATCCGGGGGGAAGCGGGAGAGAATCACGTCGGGCCGAAAGGTTCGAATGGTTCGCACCACATCAGCCAGGGCGGCCCGGTGGTCCCAGAGGCGCAGCGTTTCCTCAGCGGTCTTGGAGAAGCCAAAGTCCACGGCTCCGGTGAAGAACTGCTCCGCTCCGTCGATGCGCCGGGCGGCCCGCAGTTCCTGGGTGCGGAGGACGGCCAGGGCGTCTCCGAGTTCCGGTCCAATCAGGTTCTGCCCGCCGCCACCGCGGGTCATGGACAGGTAGGCCGTGCGGAGGTTTCGCCCCCGGCTGAGGGTCGCCAGCACCGCGGTGTTCTCGTCATCCGGGTGGGCCGCTAGGTAGAGGACACTACCCATCACCTGCAGCTTGTCCAGGGCCTTCTGGAGTTCTGCGGCGTCCTTCACGGGCAGCGGCGCCTGAGCCAACAGGGGAAGGCCCATGACGGCCGCGGACAAAAGGAGAGCTTGCAGATGCATCGGGTCTTCCTTGAGAGGGACAAGCCAGGGTAGAGCCATTCGCGGCCCACGGGATGCCAGACCTTGGGCTTCCGGGACGAACCGCAAGGATTGCGGGGTGAAGGCACCCCTATCCACCTGTAAACTGGTTGTTTCGGCGTCCGGGTGGCACGGAAAGCTCCCCGGCGGCCCTCGCCCTTCGAACCTCTTGATCGGAACCCTCATGCGCGAAATGGACAAGGCCTTCGACTTCCGCACCGCTCAGACCCGCTGGTACGAGCAGTGGGAAGCCTCCAAGATCTTCGAGGCCCAGCCCACGAGCGGGAAGACCCCTTGGTCCATCGTGATCCCACCGCCCAACATCACGGGCAACCTGCACATGGGCCACGCGTTGGTCTTCACGCTGCACGATGTGCTCACGCGCTTCAAGCGCGCCCAGGGCTTCGACGCCCTGTGGGTGCCGGGCGTGGACCACGCGGGCATCGCCACGCAGATGGTGGTGGAGCGCCAGTTGAAGGCCGATACAGGGAAGACCCGGCACGATTTTACCCGTGAGGAATTCCTGGAGAAACTCTGGAGCTGGAAGGAACAGAACCAGGGCGCCATCGAGAACCAACTGCGCCGCATGGGTGCCTCGGTGGACTGGACCCGCAAGCGGTTCACCATGGATCCCGATCTCAACCAGGCCGTCCGCAAGGTCTTCGTGGAGGCCTACAAGGAGGGTCGCATCTACCGGGGCCCCCGCATGATCCAGTGGGACCCCGCTTCGCAAACCGCGCTCTCGGATCTCGAAGTGAAATATGTGGAGAAGCAGGGCAAGCTCTGGCATCTGCGCTATCCCTTCGCGGATGGCTCGGGCTATCTGGTAGTGGCCACCACGCGCCCCGAGACCATGCTGGGTGATACAGGCGTGGCCGTGCATCCCGAGGACGCGCGCTATACGCATCTTCTTGGAAAGACCCTGCAACTGCCCCTGACGAACCGCGAGATCCCCGTGGTGGCCGATGCCTTCGTGGATCCGAAGTTCGGCACCGGCTGCGTGAAGCTCACCCCCGCCCACGATCCCAACGATCACGCCGCAGGCAAGCGTCTGGCCCTGGCCAGCATCACGGTCATCGGCTTCGACGCGAAAATGACCCTGGCGGCGGGTGACAAGTATGCGGGCATGGATCGCTTCGAATGCCGCAAGGCCGTGCTGGCGGATTTGGTAGAACTGGACCTCATCGAAAAAATCGAGGACTACACGCACCAGGTTTCGGTCTCGGATCGCAGTGGTGCCGTGTTGGAACCTCTGGTCTCCACGCAGTGGTTCATGGATGTGAAGGAGGCCGCAGCCAAGGCCCTCACCGCCGTCCAGACCGGCGCCATCCAGTTCACGCCCGAGCACCACGCCGCCGTCTGGCAGCACTGGCTCACCAACATCCAGGACTGGTGCATCAGCCGCCAGCTGGTCTGGGGCCACCGCATTCCCGCCTGGACCTGCGGCACGTGCGGGGAGCTCCATGTGGAGATGGAGGCGCCCTCCGCCTGCTGCGCCTGCGGAGCTGGGGAACTGATTCAGGATCCGGATACGCTGGATACTTGGTTCAGTTCGGCGCTCTGGCCTTTCAGTGTGTTTGGGTGGCCCGAGAAGACCACGGAGCTGGCGCGTTACTACCCCACCAGCGTCCTCATCACGGGCTACGACATCCTGTTCTTCTGGGTGGCGCGCATGGCCATGGCGGGGCTCACCTGGATGGGCGAGGTGCCCTTCCGGAAGGTCTACTTCAACAGCCTGGTGCGCGATGCCAGCGGGCAGAAGATGAGCAAGACCAAGGGCAACGTCATCGACCCGCTGGAGGTCATGGAGGAGTACGGCACGGACGCCCTGCGCTTCTCCCTGGCCATCATGGCCGCGCCGGGCACGGACATCGCCATGAGCACCGCGCGCCTGGAGGCCTCTCGGAACTTCTGCAACAAGCTCTGGAATGCATCCCGGTTTGTCCAATTGAATCTCGATGAGTCCATCACGCTGGAGACGGAGCCAGAATTCGGCGAAGCCGAATTCTGGCTTATCAAAAAGATGAGGGAGGGTCTCCACGCCGTCACCAAGGCGCTGGAGGAGTTCCGGTTCCACGAGGCCTCGGACCTGCTCTACCACCTGGTCTGGGACGACTTCTGCGCCACCTACATCGAGCTGGCCAAGGTCCAGCTCGTGAGCGGCACGCCGGGCCAGAAGGCCGCCATCCTGCGCTTCCTGGACATCCTGCTGCGGGCCCTGCATCCCTTCGTTCCGTTCCTTACCGAAGAAATCCATGAGCAAGTCATCGCTGCGCGATTACCTCAGGGGGAAAATCCGCTGCTGGCGCTGCGGAGCTGGCCGGTGGATGAGCCAGTCCTTAAGATCCAGGGCGGGGATGGCACCCTTATCCCGCGCTTCCAGGAGCTGCTGTCGGCCTTCCTGCGGCTCAAGGCGGACCAGGGCGTGGATCCAGCCAAGCGGGTGCCGGCCTTCACCACCCTGGTGGAGCTGGAGCCCTTCACGGAGGCCCTGAAGTCCATTGCCCGCCTGGAATCCGTCACCTTCACCCAGGGCGACCTCACCTCGCCCACCCGCAGCGTCGCGGTGCTGGCGGGCGGCACCGTGGCCCTGGAGCTGGCGGGGCTCAAGGACCCCGCCGCGGAGCAGGCCAAGCTCGAAAAGGAGCTGGCCAAGCTGGAGAAGGAGCTGGAGCCCCTCCGCGCCCGCCTGGCGGACGACAGCTTCATCACCAAGGCCCCCGAGGCAGCCGTGAGCAAGCTGCGCGGCCAGGCCGAGGAGCGGGAACAGCGGCTGGCCCACGTGAAGGCTCTGCTGGGCTGCTAGTCTGGTGGGCATGAACAAAGGGTCGGAAACGTTGGCGAAGCCTGCGGGCCAGGGCCCAGGGAGTCTCACGCCATGAAGATCTACTATGCCGGCCAGGATGTGGATGCCCCCTGCGGTCGCTGCGGTGGGGAGACCCGTCATCAGGTGCTGACCGCCTCCGAAGGCGTACCTGACCGGCTCATCTGCGGCAACTGCCGCTCGGTTCACAAGTACCGCGCGGCCAAGCCCGAGCCGCTTGCCCGCAGTCCGCGCGTCCCGCGCCTTCCGGCCGTAGCGAAAACCGGCGGCGCCCGGCCCAACTCCCTGACCGCCCAGTTCCAGGAGACCCTGGTCCGGGAGCAGGGTGGTGCCTCGGCCCGGCCTTACCGCGTCTCCGAGGTCTGGGAGGAGGGCGCCTGGATGGACCACCCCACCTTCGGCCTGGGCCGTGTGCAGCGGCGAATCGGCAAGAAGGTGGATGTGCTGTTCCAGTCCGGCCTGAAGACCCTGGTCAGCGCATGACCCAGCAACCCCTCCTCGAATCCAGCTCCCCCGTCCTACGGGAGCTGAGCTTCGCGGTGATCGACCTGGAGACCACGGGCGGCAGCCCCAAGGCCCGCTGGGGCAAGGATGGCCGCTTCATCCAGCCCTCGGAGATCACGGAGGTGGGCCTAGTGCGGCTCTCCGGCCTGGTGGTCGAGGACCGCTTCTCCAGCCTGGCCTCCATCCAGGGGTTCCTACCGGAGGAGATCCAGCGGCTCACCGGCATCTCCCTGCCCATGCTGGCCGGCGCTCCCCCCTGGGAGCAGGTGGCCCTGAAGCTCATGCCCCAGCTCGAGGGCCGCGTCTGGGTGGCCCACCATGCCCCCTACGACGGCAGCTTCCTGAAGGCCTGGCTGCCCGAAGGCGTCTGGCGTCGGCACCGCCTCATCTGCACCCGGCTGCTGGCCAAGCGCCTGATTCCCGAGCTGCCTCGGCGCAGCCTGGGCGAGCTCTGTGAGTTCCTGGGCATCACCAACACCCGCGCCCACCGCGCCCTGCAGGACGCCGAAGCCACCGCCGAGGCCCTCCAGCACCTGATCAAGCGCGCCGAGGACCAGGGCCTGGACGGCGAGGCCTTCCTGGCGGCGGGGGAAGTGCCCTGGAGCAAGGTCTAGGCGGCTACTTGATGCCCTTCTTCGCCTTCTCGGCGGAGGCCTTGGAGTAGAAGGCGCAGACCCCCTTCTTGGCGTCGGGCTCGATGCCGGCGGCCTTGAGGGCGTCCTTGAGCTTCTTCTCGGGAACGCCCAGCTCCTTGGCCCAGTTCGTCGCGGACTTCAGGTCTTCGGTGCCCATGCGATCCTCCCGGGCCAGCTTCGGTCCAGCCCCTGTCCAGGTTACATGGTTCCCAGCCCCCCCCGGCCCCTGGGCTAAACTGCCGGGATGGATCTCACCCGTTTCCTCGATCTCGTGCGCACCCAGGGCTGGCAGGGCATGTCCCTCTGGGCGGTGCTCCTGGCCCAGGCCCTGCTCTGGGTCGGGCTGGTGCGCCTGCATCTCTCGCTGCAGCGGGAGGAGGCCCCCTGGGAAGAGTGCATCGGCAAGATCCGCTCGGCCTTCCTGCGCAAGGTGAACGGCGAGGAGGAGATCCAGGAGCTGAAGGCGCACCGCTATGCCCCCCTCGTGGACCAGCTGCTGGCCCTCCACTTCACGGAGGAGAAGAGCGACCGCTTCGACCGCTGGCTGCTGCTGCGCTGGAAGGTGAAGGAAGGTCTCCGGCCCTACTGGATCCGCTGGGGCTACCTGATCATCGCCTTTGGCGTCGTGGTCTGGTATCTCCAGGGCCTGCGGCTGGACCTGGGCACCGACGCCCTCAAGCGCACCCCGGTAGACCCCCGCCTCCTCTGGGTCTGGCTGGGCTACGCCATGGTCCTGGCCTGGAAGATCGTCAGCATCCACGGCAACCTCGAGCGCGTCCAGCGCAGCCTCCTCCTGCCCCGGCGGGACGAGTAGGGACATCACGAAAGGAAAACCACTCTCGCAGAGGGGCACAGAGTTGGCGGAGGGCGCTGAGGAATGAACTCAAAGGCACGAATCTCCGCAGCCTCTGCTTTCTCCGCGCCCCTCTGCGAGAGTTTTTTTCTTTCTCCCTTCAGGCCTAGCCATGACCCGCTCTCGGCGCGGTGAGGCGGCGCGGCGCCTGGGGGTATGGTCGGAGCGGCTGACGCTCTGGCTGTTCTGGCTGAGGGGCTGGGACCTGGTCGCCTGGCGGCAGAAGCTGGGGCGGTGGGAGCTCGACCTGCTGCTCAGCAGGGGGTCCGAGCTGCGGCTTCTGGAGGTGAAGGCCCGCCGGGCGGGGGCCTGGGTGGGGGCCGACACGGCCCTGGAGCCCGAGCAGCGCCTGCGCCTCCAGCGGGCCCTGCAGACCTGGCTGGACCGGGTGCCCTGGCCCGGGGAGGTGTGCTTCCAGCGGGTGAGCTGGGCGGGCTGGCGGTGCCGGTGTCATCCGCCCGAGTGCTGGGATGGGCTGAAGATCCAGCGCTGAGCAGCGCTGGCTGTCGGCTGTCAGCTCTCGGTGAAAGAAGGCGCCGCGGGGACGCTGCATGTGGGACGGGTCCTGTCTTTTGATAGGTGAGAGCTGACAGCCGATAGCCACGAGGGCTGTCAGCCCCCCCCGCCCAAGTGGGTCGGGCCCTTCTTGAGCTGACAGCTGACAGCTGACAGCCGACAGCCCGCTCTGGCACGCCCCTCGCCCCTGACCCTGCGGGTGTCGGTATGTTGACCTTTCTAGACCGTCTGCTTCCATTCATGGGCCGCCTCGGCCGGCGGTCGGACCTGGCTGCGCCTATTTTCGTCATGATCGTGCTGGTGGTGATGGTGCTGCCCCTGCCGGCGTTCATGCTCGATCTGCTGATCGTCCTGAACATCACCCTGAGCCTCGTGATCCTCATGGTGGGCATGTATGTGCCCCGCCCCAAGGAGTTCAGCTCCTACCCGTCCGTGCTGCTGGTGGTGACGCTTTTCCGTCTGGCCATCAATGTGGCCACCACCCGGCGAATTCTGCTCTATGCCGGCGACCAGGGCGCCGATGCCGCCGGTCACATGGTCAAGGCCTTCGGCCAGTTCGTGGTGGGCGGCAGCTATGTCATCGGCCTGGTGGTCTTCCTCATCCTGCTGGCCATCCAGTTCCTGGTCATCAACCACGGCGCAGGCCGCATCGCCGAGGTCACCGCCCGCTTCACCCTGGATGCGCTGCCCGGCAAGCAGATGGCCATCGACGCCGACCTGAACGCGGGCTACATCGACGAGCAGGAGGCCCGCAAGCGCCGCAAAGACCTCCAGGAAGAAGCCGGATTCTACGGAGCCATGGACGGCGCCGTGAAGTTCACCCAGCGGGACTCCGTGGCGGCCCTGATCATCCTGGCAGTCAACATCGTGGCGGGCATCATCCTGGGCGTGGTGCGCTACAACCTGCCGGTGCTGCAGGCGCTTGAGGTCTACACCCTGCTGACCGTGGGCGATGGCCTGGTGACGGTGATCCCCAGCCTGCTCATCAGCGTGGGCGGCGCCATCCTGACGACCCGCAGCGGCAGCGATGCCACGGGCCTGGGCAGCCAGGTCCTGGGCCAGATGGGCGCAGACCACCGGCCGCTGGCCATCGCCACCGGGGTGCTCTTCCTCTTCGGCGCCGTGCCAGGCCTGCCGCTGTTCCCCTTCTGGGTCATGGGTTCCATCTTCGGGGTCATGGCCTACGCGGCCTGGAAGCTGCCCCAGGGGCCCCCCGCAACGGAGGCGGATCAGGCGGTGGCCGCCGAAAAGGCCAAGGCCGCCGCTGCGGAGTCCGCGGACAAGGTGGAGGGCCTGCTCAAGGTGGACCCCCTGGGGCTGGAAGTGGGCTACAGCCTGATCCCCCTGCTCGACGTGAACCAGGGCGGGACTGTGCTCGAGCGCATCAAGGGCGTCCGCCGCCAGATGGCCCAGGAGCTGGGCATCGTGGTGCCGCCCGTGCGCATCCGGGACAACCTGCAGCTGGCCCCCCACGCGTACCGCATCCTGCTGCGGGGCGAGGAGATCGCCCGGGCGGAGCTGCAGCCGGCCCAGTTCCTGGCCATGAACCCCGGTACCGCCACGGAGGAGCTCGCGGGCACCCCCACCTCTGAGCCCGCCTTCGGCCTGCCCGCCTACTGGATTCCCGACAACCTCCGGGACCGGGCCCAGCTGCTGGGCTACACCGTGGTGGAACCCGCCACGGTCTTGACCACCCACCTCTCCGAGCTGATCAAACAGCACGCGCCCGAGATGCTGGGGCGGCCCGAGGTGCAGCACCTGCTGGACAACCTCAAGGAGTCGAGCCCCCGCCTGGTGGATGACCTCATCCCCAACGTCATCACCGTGACCACCCTGCAGAAGGTCATGCACAACCTGCTGCGCGAGCGGGTCCCCGTGCGGGATCTGGGCCGCATCCTGGAGGCCACCGCCGACGCCGCGGCCATGACCAAGGACGTCGGCTTCATCACCGAGTACGTCCGCCAGGCCATGGGCCGGGTACTGACCAGCCCCCACCTGTCCGAAACAGGGGAGCTGGGTGTCCTGGTCCTGGACCCCAACCTGGAGCAGACCCTCCAGGGCGGCATCGAGCAGACGGACCGGGGCAGCTTCCTGGCCCTCGAGCCCGGCCGCACCCAGGAGCTGCTGAACCGCATCGCCAACGGCATCGCCGCCCTGCTGCCCGGGGCCCAGCCGGTGCTGCTCACCAACCCCGTGGTGCGACCCCACCTGCGGCGGCTCCTGGAGCGGGCGCTGCCGCAGCTGGTGGTGTTGAGCCACAGCGAGGTGCCCATGGATGTCCGCGTCGTGAACCTGGGGACTGTGTCATGAAGGGCCGCCCATGCGCGTGAAGACCTTTGAAGCCGGCTCCATGCAGGACGCCCTCGACGTCGTGAAGAAGGACATGGGCGAAGAGGCCTTCATCCTCTCCACCCGCACCCGGCGGCGGCCGGCGGCCTCGGGCACCGGGGAGGAGTCGATCATCGAGGTCACGGCGGCCGTGGACGAGGCCCAGGCGGGGATTCCCCCGGCGGCCTCCGCAGCTCCCGCACTCACCTACGGCCTACGGGCCCCCCTGGCCACCCCGTCTGCCCACGCTCTCCGGCAAGTTCCACCCCCGGCCCCCCCGGCGCCTCCCATGGACCTCCAGCCCCTACGCCGCGAGCTGCTGGAGATCAAGGGCGCCGTGGCGGCCCTCAAGGACAACGACCAGCGCAACGGCTCGATCCTGAAAGAGCTGGACCAGATGAAAGCGCTGCTCAGCCGCATCCAGCGCCAGGGCATGCCCCCGGCCCAGCTCCACCTGCCCTCGAGCCTGCTGGAGCTCTACGGCGACCTCGTCGCCAACGACGTGGAACCCGTCATCGCCCTGCGCCTCTGCGAGCACGCCCAGCGGGCCCTCACGGACCAGGAGGGCGACTCCGCCACAGGCGCCGTGAATGCCGAGCGGGCGCGCCTCTTCCTGCGCCGGGTCATCGCCGACTTCATCCCGGTGGCGCCCCCCATCCAGGTGGAGCCCGGGAAGATGCGGGTGGCGGCGCTGGTGGGCCCCACGGGCGTGGGCAAGACCACCACCGTGGCCAAGCTCGCGGCCTACGCCCAGCTCCACCTCAAGCAGAAGGTGGCCCTGGTCACCCTCGACACCTACCGCATGGGGGCCGTGGACCAGCTCCAGCAGTACGCCCAGATCCTGCAGGTGCCGCTGCACGTGGCCCTGACCGTGGAGGACATGCGCGGGGCCCTGCGCTTCTACCAGGACCGTGCCCTCGTGCTCATCGACACCCCCGGCCACAGCCCCAAGGACACGGAGACCCTGAACCAGCTGCGGGGCCTGCTCGAGGAGCTGCCGGACGTGGAGACTCACCTGGTGCTGTCGGCCACCACCAAGCCCCGGGACCTGACCGAGATCGCGGCGCGCTACGAGCCTCTGCACCCCACGCGCCTCCTCTTCACCAAGCTGGACGAGACCTCCACCTACGGCCCCATCCTGAGCACGCTGGTGCGGGTCAAGCGCCCCCTCAGCTACCTGGGCACGGGCCAGGAAGTGCCGGACGCCCTGGAGCTGGCCACCAGCCGCCGGGTGGCGGACCTCATCCTCCCCGCCACTGCGAAGGACGTCGAATGAGCCACGATCAGGCCTCCCGTCTCCGCACCATGGCCCAGGGACTCCGCCCGGAGGTCCCGCTCTTCGCGGCCCGGGTGCTCGCCATCACATCCGGCAAGGGCGGGGTCGGCAAGACCAATGTCGTCGCGGGCCTCGCCATCGCCCTGGCCCAGCAGGGCCAGCGGGTGGTGATCATGGACGCGGACTTCGGCCTGGCGAACATCGACATCCTGCTGGGCCTGTCTCCGGAGTTCACCCTGGAGCATGTGCTGCGCGGCGAGAAGGTGCTGGAGGAGATCCTTGTGGACGGCCCCATGGGCATCCGCATCATCCCCGCCAGCAGCGGCATCCAGGAGCTGACCCGCCTGGACACCGTCAGCGAGCTGCGCCTGGTGCAGGGGCTGCAGCGGGTGGCCGAGACCGCCGACTGGCTGCTCATCGACACGGCCGCGGGCATCCACGACTCGGTCCTCAAGCTGCTCATGGCCGCCCAGGAGGTCATCCTGGTCACCACGCCGGAGCCCACGAGCCTCGTGGACGCCTACGCCATGGTGAAGGTCCTGCACCTGCGGGAGGCCACCAAGCCGCTCTGGCTCCTGGTGAACAACGGGCAGAGCGCCGACGAGGCCCAGGAGACCGTGGACCAGCTGCAGGCCGCCACCGAGCGCTTCCTCGGCAAGCAGCTCAAGGTGCTGGGCATGGTGCCCCACGATGCGCACCTGCTGCAGGCCGTGCGCCAGCAGCGAGGGGTGGTCGATCTCTTCCCGCGCTGCGCGGCCTCCCAGGCCTTCCAGGCCCTCGCCCAGCAGCTGCTCGGACGGGTATCCTTGCAACCGAACGGCTTTGCGTCATTCTGGAGACAGCTCTCCTCCGACGATTCCACCTAGGACCCTGGATGCCCCCGACTCCGGACCAACCCACCGCTCCTGGCCAGCCCCTCAGCGGCGAGGCCTTGAAAGCCGTGGAAGCGGCTCCGGCGGCGCTGCGTCCCTGGGCGGCGCTTGCGGCTGCCAAGGCCTATGGGAGGGGGATGCCTTGCGCCCTGCCCCAGCCGGCGCCGCCGCCGGTGGCTCCGCAACCCGTGGCCGAGGCCCAGGAGGTGGAGGCGCCCGAGCCCTTCGACCGCAACAACCGCGAGCAGATCATCAAGGACTACGTGCCCCTGGTGAAGTTCGTGGCCCACCGCATCGCCTCGCGCCTGCCCTCGCACGTGGAACTGGATGACCTGATCAACAGCGGCATCCTGGGCCTCATGGACGCCATCGAGAAGTTCGAGCCCGCCCGGAACATCAAGTTCAAGACCTACGCCGAGCTGCGGGTCAAGGGCGCCATCCTGGATGGCCTGCGGGACCTGGACTGGGTGCCCCGCAGCCTGCGCCGCAAGAAGAAGGACATCGAGAGCTCCTACCACATGCTGGAGCAGCAGATGGGCCGGGCCGCCACGGATGAGGAAGTCGCGGTCCACCTGGGCATCCCCCTGGAAGAGCTGCACAAGAACCTCGACGAGCTCAAGGGCGTCACCCTGGGCACCTTCGTGGAGGTGGGCGAGGACGGCGAGGGCGAGAGCATCATCAGCTTCGTGCCGGACCCCGATGCGGAGGATCCCCACCAGACCTTCCAGGCCTCCGAGATCAAGGAGATCCTCAGGGACGCCATGGAGGTTCTGCCGAAGAAGGAGAAGTTTGTCGTCCAGCTCTACTACTTCGACGAGCTGACCATGAAAGAAATCGGGACGCTGCTCAACATCACCGAGTCCCGGGTATCCCAATTGCATACGAAGGCCATGCTGCGACTCCGGGGCAAGCTCCTGGAGAAGCACATCGAAGGGTAATCCATGGCCAAGATCCTGAGCCAAGAGGAAGTAGACGCTCTACTTAAGTCGCACACCAAGCCGGCCGGGAAGGCTTCGGGCGGAGGCGGCGGGGAGCGGCCCACGGCGACGGCCCAGGCAAAAAAAGCCCAGGCCCAGCGCAAAGTCTCCCTCTACAACTTCCGCCGACCGGACCGGGTCAGCCGCGAGCAGATGCGGTCCCTGCACTTCATGCACGACCGCTTCGCCCGGAACTTCTCCAGCTCCCTGAGCGCCTACCTCCGCACCATCACCGAAGTGAACCTGGTGAGCGTCGAGCAGCTCAGCTACCAGGAGTTCCTGCTGTCGGTGCCTGACCCCACCTGCTTCAATGCCATCTCCATCAAGCCCCTGGAGGGCGCCCTGGCCCTGGAGGTCAACCCCACGCTGGTCTTCCCCATCATCGACAAGATGCTGGGCGGACCCGGGGAACCCCTGAAGCAGCTCCGGACCATGACCGACATCGAGCAGAGCATCTTCGACGGCATCCTCAAGCTGTTGCTCGAGGACATCCGGGAATCCTGGCGCGGCATCGTGGACCTGGACTTCCGCATCCAGGCCCGGGAGACCAGCCCCCAGCTCATCCAGATCGTGGCACCCAACGAGGTGGTCCTGCTGGTGGTCTTCGAGGTGAAGATGGGCCCGGTCTCCGGGATGATCAACCTGGCCATCCCGAGCATCATCCTGGAGCCCATCTCCAACAAGTTCGACCAGGAGATGTTCACGGGCTACAAGAAGTCCTCGTCCTTCGAGGAGGCCCGCCTGCTCATGGCCAGCCTCAAGAAGTGCCCCATGGAGGCCGCGGCGGAGATCCACGGCACCAGCCTAAGCATGGAGGAGGTCCTCCAGCTCAAGGCTGGCGACCTCATCCCGCTGACCAAGCGCTTCGACGCCGAGCTCGACCTCTGCGTGGACGGCATTCCGCGCTTCCGGGGCCTGGTGGCCCTGAACCCCAATGGGAAACGCGTGTTCCAAGTGACCGGCAGCCGGTCGGAAGGATGAGCCATGGATGCCCGTGATACGGAGTTCTTCCAGAAAACCGGCAGTGCCTTCGCCGAGAGCATGGCCTCGGTGTTCTCGATGCTCACCGGTCGGGAGTTCCAGCTCAAGGCGGCCCCAGGTGAGCTGGTGGACGCCGCGGGCACGGCGACACTACAGGAGGGCACCGCGGTCCTGGTGAAGGCCAACTACCAGAAGGGCCTCAGCGGCACGCTCATCTTCAGCCTCCCCCTCAAGGAGGGCACCATCCTGGTGGACCTCATGCTGGGCGGCGACGGCGCTCCCAGCGAGGAGTTGGTGGGCGACTCCAAGGATGCCCTGGCGGAGACCTTCAACCAAGTCATGGGCAGCGCCAACCAGACCCTCTCGGACCTGGCAGGCGAGACCTTCGCCATCTCGAACGTGGAGATCCTGGCCATGGCCCCCGAGGCCGCTGCCTACGAAGAGCAGCTGGGTCAGGGCGCCTTCCAAGACATCGCCCTGGCCACCACCCAGGACGCCCTCAGCACCACCATCCACTTGCTGCTCCCGGACCTGCTGCTGCAGCAGCTCAAGCGGAAGCTGGGCTTCGGCGAGCTCCAGGCCGCACCGCCACCGGCCGAAGCCCCGGCTGCGAGTGCCCCCCAGGCGCCCTCGGGCGGTTCGTCGCCAGCCCCGACCCGGCAGGCCCCGGTGGCCTCCGGTCCCATGCCCGACTCCGGCAACCTCGAGCTGCTGCTGGACATCCAGCTGCCGGTGGTCGTGCGCATGGGCCAGACGGAGATGCAGATGGGGGAGCTGCTGAAGCTCACGCCGGGCTCCATCCTGGAGCTGAACCGCAGTGCCGACGCCCCCGTGGAACTGCTGGTGAACGGCAAGCTCATCGCCAAGGGCGAGGTCGTGGTGGTGGACGGCAACTTCGCCTTCCGCATCACGGAGATCGACACGCGCGCCGCCCGGATCCGCAGCCTGGCCTAATATCCTCCGGGGGTTCCTCGCTCCGCTGCGCTGCGCGAACACCCCCGGCCCCCCGCGCTTGGCCCGGCGAAGCCGGGCCTCGCTTTGTTCCCCCCGGGCGGGGGAGGCACCACCGCCGTTGCGCTGTGCGCCTCCAGGTATCGCCACGCCTCGCGTGGCTCCCACTCGCCCCCTGGGCTCGCGGACCCGGAGCCTCCCCCCGGGCTTTCTATTGCCTCAACCTTCAGCCTCCGGATCAGTGTGCTTCGCTCAGCGCCGCCGGGGCCCTTTCCCGGGGCGCAGCGGCAGGGAACCGGGAACCGCCCGGGCCTCGCGCTCCCGGTTGGCCCGGACCCGATTCACCTCCCCGGGTGGCAGTAGGCCCTCGGTGAGGAGGCGGTCGCAGGCCTGGAGGGCATCCCGGTGTCGCCCGGCCCAGCTGGCCGCCACGGCGAACTCATCCAGGCAGCGCCAGGTGTAGCAGTCCTCCTCCACGAGGAGGATGTCCCCGGGCCGGAGGACCTTGAGGCCTCGCTCCGCGAAGAGCAGTGCCAGATGGTACTTCTCCAGCTTCCGGTAGTAGACCGCGAGCCAGACGAGGCTCTCCACGCGCCGGGGGCGGAACTGATAGGCCTCCAGGAAGGCCTGGACGACCTCGGCCTCCGGTCGGCCGAGGCCCTCCAGCAGCTGGGCCACGCGGAGCAGGGAGACGTAGACCTCCTCGTCCCACCCCCCCATGGCCACGCGCCGACGATAGGCGGCAGCCGCGGCCTCAAGCTGGCCGGCATCCTTCCGGCTCTGGGCCAGGTAGAACGCATAGCGGGCGTTCTCCGGCTCCTCCAGCAGGGCCTGCTCGAGGACCTCCGCGTCCCGCTCGTACTTCCGGGGGTCCTGGCTCCGGGCTCCTTCCCGGCGTTCCTGGATCACCGGCCCCTTCAGGATCTCGCTCGACCGCGGCTGGTCCGATTCAAGGTATTCGTGCAGGACACCCACGTAGCGCCAGGGACAGCGGGTGGCGACCAGGTCCATGCGCATGAACCCGAGGTCCACCAGCCGGTGGTAGATGTAGTAGGCATCGGCCTTGAGGCTGGGCAGCTTGAAGCCCTTGGGGAGCAGCAGCTCATCATCGGCGTCGATGAACAGGAGGTAGTCCGCCTGACCCCGGGCCAGCTCGATGGCCTCGGTGCGGGAGGCACCGAAGCCCTTCCAGGGAGCTTCATGGAGCTTCCCCGGAAGATCCTTCAGGTGCTCCCGGATGAGCTCCTGGGTCCCGTCCGTGGAGCCGGTGTCCAGGATGCACCAGGTGGTGATGAGAGGCCTTACGGAGTCCAGGGCGCGCCGGATCACGTGGGCTTCGTTCTTCACGATCATGTTGAGGCAGATGGTGTTCATCGCGAATCCGTCGAGGGTGCCTGGGCCGGCCGGTTTTCTGCGCCATTCTAACCAGCCCCCGCCCCGCTGGCATGTGCTCCCGGTCATGGGGAGGGGGGCCTAGACTCCGCTGATGGGACACCACCTCGGCACCAAGGACAGCCTGATTCCGCTTATCGACCGGCTGAACAAGTACCCCATCGGCCTGGTGGACAGCGACAAGCTCCGGGAGATCCTGAGCCTGCTCTTCGACGAGCGGGAGGCCTTCGTGGCCTCGCGGTTCCCCCTGGAGGAAGCCACCCTGGCGGAGCTGGTCCGGGCCACGGGCCTGCCCGGGGCCGAGCTGCAGCCGCTGCTGGAGACCATGGCGGACAAGGGTCTGGTCATGGACATGCCCTATGCCGGCACCACCTACTACCTGCTCATGCCCGGGCTCATCGGGTTCTTCGAGTTCACCTTCATGAAGCGGCGCACGGACCTGCCCATGGAGCGGGTGGCGCGGCTGATGCGGGAATACCTGGAGGAGAGCCAGGCCAAGGAGTTCTTCGGCAGCAAGACCCAGCTCACCCGCACCCTGGCCTACGAGGAGCACATCCCCGTCACCTCAGAGATCGCCACCTACGAGCAGGCCCGGGAGCTCATCCGCCGGGCCGGGACCGGCGCCGTGGGCCTCTGCTACTGCCGACACAAGAAGGAGCACCAGGGGAAGACCTGCGCCAAGGGCGCGCCGGTGGAGGGCATCTGCATCTCCCTGGGCAGCGCGGCGAAGTTCCTGTCCCGGCGCGGCTTCGCCGAGCTGAAGACCGAGGCGGAGCTGCTGGAGGTCATCGACCGGGCCCGGGACCTGCGCCTCACCCACGTCACGGACAACATCCGCGAGCAGCCCTCCTTCATCTGCAACTGCTGCCGCTGCTGCTGCGAGCTCATGGCCGGCGTCCAGATGGGCCATCACGACGGCATCGCCAAGACCGGCTTCACCGCCGTCATCGATCCCGAGGCCTGCGACTACTGCGGCACCTGTTTCAGCACCTGCAACGTCAAGGCCATCGGCCTCGCCAAGGGGCCCGTCTTCGCGACCCCGGCGGACCGCTTCGCCGCCGTGAAGGAACGGGTCTGCCTCGGCTGCGGGGCCTGCATCTCCGCCTGCGAAAAGGGGGCCCTGCGCCTGGTGCCTGCGGCCAACCGGACCGTGCCGCCCCGGAAAAAGCGCGATCTCTTCATCCAGATCCTCCGGGAGAAGAAGCGCCTCGGCCCCTTCCTCACCAGCCGCCTGAAGAAGCAGGTGCTGCGCTTTTTCACAGGCAAGCGCGGCTGATCTGCCACAGGGTGTGGGGGTGGCCCTGCCGCAGACCGGGTGGCAGGGACTACATTGGATCCGCAGGATCACCCCGCTACCTTGAAGGAAGAACTGGGAGCTCCCATGTGTGGAATCGTCGGCTACATCGGCAACCAGAGTGCCGTCGGCATCCTGGTGAACGGGCTCCGCAGCCTGGAGTATCGCGGCTATGACAGCGCTGGTGTGGCCCTGGCCACGGGGTCCGGCGAGTTCCAGATCACCCGGGCCTCGGGCAAGCTGGTGAACCTCGCGGGGAAGGTCGATCTGGCAGACCCCACCCCCCTGGGCATCGGCCACACCCGCTGGGCCACCCACGGCCGGCCCACGGAGGAGAACGCCCACCCCCACCGCAGCGCGGACGGTCAGGTGGTGGCGGTCCACAACGGCATCTTCGAGAACTTCCTGGAGCTGCGCGCCGAGCTGACCGCCGCCGGGGAGGTCTTCACCTCCGAGACGGACACGGAGTGCTTCCCGGTGATGGTGTCCCACCTGATGAAGCAGGGGCGCTCTTTCTCGGAGGCCTTCCGCGAGGCCGTGGGCCGCATGCGGGGCATCTACGCCCTGGCCTGCCTGCACGCCTCGGATCCTGATCGCATCCTGGCCGCCCGCAGCGGACCCCCCATGGTGCTGGGCCTGGGCGAGGGCGAGACCTTCCTGGCCTCGGATGTGGTCCCCCTCCTGCCCCACACCCGCCAGGTGATCTTCCTGGAGGATGGCGATTTCGCCGAGCTGACCCGCAGTGGCGCCCGCATCTTCCGCCAGGACGGTAGCGACGTGCAGCGGCCCGTGGTGACGATCCCCTACGACCCTGTCTCCGCCGAGAAGCGCGGCTACAAGCACTTCATGCAGAAGGAGATCTTCGAGCAGCCCCAGGCCCTCTCCAACACCCTGCTGAACCGGCTGCCCCTGGACAGCGAGCCCATCCCCCTGGACCTGCCCTTCACCACCGAGGAGCTCGCGGGCCTCACCCGCATCCACATCGTCGCCTGCGGCACCAGCTGGCACGCAGGCCTGGTGGGCAAGTTCCTCATCGAGCAGCTGAGCCGAGTGGCCGTCGAGGTGGACTACGCCAGCGAATACCGCTATCGCGAGCCCGTGATCCAGCCCGGCACGCTCATCATCGGCATCACCCAGAGCGGCGAGACCGCCGACACCCTGGCCGCCATGAAGGAGGCGGCCGCCCGGGGCGCGCGCACCCTGGCCATCTGCAACGTCCTGGGCTCCACCGCCACGCGCCAGTCCGAGGCCACCATCCTCACCCACGCGGGCCCCGAGATCGGGGTGGCCTCCACCAAGGCCTTCACCACCCAGCTGGCGGTGCTCACCCTGCTGGCCCTCAAGCTCGGCGAGGCCAAGGGCACCGTGGATCCCATCCTGAAGGCCGAGCTGCTGCAGGGCCTCCGCGAGCTGCCTGCCCACCTGGAGCGCCTCAACGGCCTGGAGCCCAAGATCATGCAGTGGGCCCAGCGCTGGCAGGGCGCTACGGACTTCCTCTACCTGGGCCGGGGTCCCTGCTACCCCATTGCCCTGGAAGGCGCCCTCAAGCTGAAGGAGATCTCCTACATCCACGCCGAGGGCTACCCCGCGGGCGAGATGAAGCACGGCCCCATCGCCCTCATCGACAAGACCCTGCCCGTGGTGGCCCTGATGCCCCGGGATGCCCACCGGGACAAGACCCTCAGCAACCTGCAGGAGGCCGCCGCCCGGGACGGGCGCATCCTCGCCCTGGTCACCGAAGGGGACACGGGCCTCGCGGGCATCGCCGAGGACGTGCTGGAGCTGCCCCCGGTCCATCCCTGGCTGACGCCCATCGTCTACGCCGTGCCCCTGCAGCTGCTGGCCTATCACATCGCCGTCCTGCGCGGCTGCGACGTGGACCAGCCCCGCAACCTGGCCAAGAGCGTCACGGTGGAGTAGGCCGCCAACCAGGTAGCTCACGATTTCCAGAGAATTTACGGCGCCCTCCCTGGCCAGTCCCGATCTTGGAAGCGAACTGGCATGCTCCCGGGAGGACACCATGGCCGCCCCCTTCGTCCGGCAACCCGATCTGGGCCACCCCCAGGCGCTGAACCTCATGCTCATGCTGGCCGGAGCCCTCCTGGCCTGGCTGCTCTGGCTGGCGCGCTCCTCCTAAGTGGTGTCTTTCCCCGGGCGCGGCAGCCTGAACGACCCATCTTTGAGGTGGGGTCCACCCCCGGAACGGAAGCTGCCATGCGCACCCACCTTCCCCACCACCCACATCAGGACCACCCCTTCCTGCGGTTCGCCATCGACCACCCCCAGGCGGACAGCTGGCTCCTGCTGGCGTTCATCACCCTGGCGGCCCTGGTGATGTGGCTCCTGAACGCCTAGTCAGGTGACGCTGAGGGCAGCCCCTTGGCCCCCCAGCAACCCACCCTCGACAGCCGCGCCGGTTCCGCTAGAATGGAACCTCGCATTGGCGCGTAGCTCAGCGGTAGAGCACTACCTTGACACGGTAGGGGTCGGCGGTTCGAGACCGCCCGCGCCAACCAGCCAAAGGCCGCATCAGCGGCCTTTTTCATGTCCAATAATCGGGCGGGCTCGAGGCGGGCAGGTAGGGACCCGCTGGAGGCGCTCCAGTGGAGCGCCGGAAGCGATCAGGTCCCGTGCCCAGCCGGACGCAAGGTCGAGACCGCCCGCGCCAACCAGCCTAAGGCCGCATCAGCGGCCTTTTTCATGCTGTCACGCCCGGTGCTCTCGCCGCTGGTCCGGGATGATCTGATTGAAGTAGCGCCCCAGTCGGGAGGTCGGACCGCTCCGCCGCAGGATCTCCTCCGCGAGGTCCTGCAGGTCGTAGAAGCTGTTACCCCGGTACTCCCACTCCCAGAGGTCCGAGCAGTAGCGGACCACGAGATAGTTGTTGCCGAGCCAGAACCCGCTGCCACTTGGGGTCCGAGCAGTCAGATTCGCAAGGGTTTCCACGAGCGTCACCACGCACCTCCTGGAAAAAGGGCCGGCTGCAGGGCCGACCAACTCAAAGGTGGATGAAAAGGAAGGGACATCGTCGCGTCGACAAGGCCCAGGATGAGGGAACCCGATGAACTCTAGGTGCTGGATGGCGTGCTTTGGTGCCGCTTGTTTTTTGTTTAACATCAATCAAATATTGATATACATCTTTCGGACTAGTCCCCGTGCCAGCGCTGGCAAGTGTTCTATGCTCGAAGGTTCTCGCTGGAGACCACCATGAAGCTCCTCCTGTCCCTCGCGCTCACGGTGTCAGCCATCGCCGCACCGCCTACCAGCGCTTCCCCACCACCCGAAGTCCTCTATGGCCCTGAGCTGGAAGGCTTCGAGTATCCGTTCCCGGTGCAGCGCTTCGCCTTCACGTCCCAGGGCGTGAAGCTGCAGATGGCCTACCTGGATGTCGCGTCCGCCACCCCCAATGGCCGGACCGTGGTGCTGCTGCATGGCAAGAACTTCACCGCCGCCACCTGGGAGCGCAGCATCCAGGTGCTCACGGGCGCGGGCTACCGCGTGGTGGCCCCGGACCAGATCGGATTCGGCAAGTCCACCAAGCCTGCCCACTACCAGTACAGCTTCCAGCAGCTGGCCCACAACACCCGGGCCCTGCTGGAGGCCCTCGGGGTCCAGCGGCCCGTGCTGGTGGGCCACTCGACCGGCGGCATGCTGGCGGTGCGCTACGCCCTGATGTTCCCCCAGCAGGCAGCGCAGGTGGTGCTGGTGAACCCCATCGGCCTGGAGGACTGGAAGGCCGAGGGCGTGCCCTCTCTCACCGTGGACCAGTGGTACCAGCGGGAGCTGGGGGTCACCGCCCCGCGCATCAGGGCCTACGAGCAGGCCACCTACTACGGCGGCCAGTGGCGGGAGGAGTTCGAGGGCCCCGTGCGGATGCTCGCGGGCCTGTTCCGGGGCCCGGGCCGCGAGCTGGTGGCCTGGAACTCGGCCCTGCTCTACGACATGATCTACACCCAGCCGGTCTTCCATGAGCTCAGCCAGCTGCAGACGCCGACCCTGCTGCTCGTTGGCCAGCTCGACACCACGGCCATCGGCAAGGACCTGGCACCCCCCGCCGTGGCGGCCCGACTGGGCCACTACCCGGAGCTGGGCCGACGGGCCGCGAAGCTCATCCCCCACGCCCGCCTGGTGGCGTTCCCCACCCTGGGCCATGCCCCGCAGATCCAGGATCCTGACGCCTTCCACAAGGCGCTGCTGGCGGGGCTGGCCCAACCCTAGGAGCTTGGATCTCCCCGGGCGGGCTATTCAACCGACCAATGTATCAAAAATAAAACCGGACGCCTGTTCCGCCGATGCCTCGGATGTGCTTCCCCGTTGAGGAAGCGTTGAACGAAGCCGCTGCGCGGCGGGGGACGGTCGTCCAGGCAGGCCGGTCGAAAAAGACGGCTAGCGCGGAAGGGTGAAAGCAGGCTCCTTGGTCATCGCGGTGTAGACGCACCGCCAGATGACCAAGGAGGTACTGCAT
>CAIPUA010000245.1 GCA_903868115.1 uncultured Holophagaceae bacterium | reverse complement strand
GGTGAACGAGAGCGGATCCACGGGGAGCTCACGAAGGTTTCGCTGGCCGATGTGGCCAAGTTTGAACGAGAGAGGCAAAGCGCAAACGACCTTCCGCCTCGACAAAGACTTAATCCGTAGGAGCCCGGTCTGACTTTTTAAGTCATTTTGACGCGACGGTTCAGCTCCTCCAACTCTTCAGGTCTTCCGGGGAATCGATGTCCAGCCACCCGGGGCCTGAGCTAGGCAGGATCACGGTAGGCAGTTCCTCTGCGAGTCCTCGCAAAGACTTCGCGGAGGAATGTGCTATCGCCGGGATCAGAGTGGAGCCCAGAAAACCTCCCAAATACTGGGTGTGCGTATCGTGTTGTGCCAGAACCCAGGCTTGCGCTTCGGGGTCTGCGGCAACGGCCACGGCGAACCATGCCTCGAGGGCCAGTGGTGTCCACCGCACCTGGTCGCAGGCAAGCACCCACCAGCGCAGCACCATCGGAGGAGTGGCGGCGGCCCACGCCGCCAGGGCCCGGGCCGGACCCTGGCGCGAGTCTTCGAAGTTTTCTAATTCGGACCGCTCCGATACGGGTTTGCCCAGGATTCGGATAGGCCCCTTCGGGAAGACCTCTTCAAATACCCGCACTAGATACCCGGCCCAGGTCCCACCCTCCGGATGGAACTGGCTGTGCTTGGGAGCACCCATGCGGCGCCCGTCGCCCCCGGTAAGGATGAGCAAGCCCACAGGACCCAAGGCATCGGGTGATAGTCCAAGGCCATCCGTGCCCAGGGAGGCTTCCCTTACCGGGGTGGTTCCTGTCTTTTTTCCGGTTTTTCCATTCGATCGAGCGGGCAACAAACTGAAGCTGCCCCCCGTGGGAGGAACCTTCAATCCCGTGACCTCGAATGAATCGGATACGCGCACAGTGCAGGTCCAGGGAAAGCAATCCACTCCCGGCTCGAACACATCAGAGTTCCTTCCGGATTCCCTCACGGCGTTTCTCGTATTCAGAAGCGCATGGGAACTCCATTCTAGGCCTCCAACGGAGGGTGCGAAAGCCTAGCATGCATTCTGCGGCACACCCCCGCCTGAAGCTTGGATGCACAATCTCCTGCAGTCGACGACTCATAGCCTGTAGCCTAGTGCTATGCGTTGCCCCTTCTGCGGCCATCTCGAGGACAAGGTAGTGGATTCCCGGGAAAGTCGGGAGGGTGATGCCATCCGCCGCCGCCGCGAGTGCTTGGCCTGCGGTCGACGCTTCACAAGCTATGAACGCGTGGAAGAGATGCCCGTGCTCATTGTGAAAAAGGACGGTCGTCGTGAGCCCTTCGACCCACAGAAGTTGCTCCGTGGCATGATGGCCGCCTGTCAAAAGCGTCCGGTGACCCTTACCCAACTGGAGGAGGCCGTCGGCGATATTCAGGCCCGGTTGCTGGATCAACCTGACCGCGAGATCTCCAGCCGTAGCCTGGGTGACCTGGTTATGGATGCGCTCAAGCGCCTCGATTCCGTGGCCTATGTGCGTTTCGCCAGCGTCTACCGAGACTTCAAGGATCTTCCGGATTTCGTGAAAGCCCTGGAGGGAATGATGGTTGGGCCGGGGGTTGCTCCCACAGCGCCGGTTATTCCACCCCGACCACACGAAGCGCCGGCTACGGGTTCCCTCATGATCCCAAGCCCCACTCCTCTATTCCCAGGCCTCGCTCCGGCCCGTCTAGGCCCTAGCAAGCGCCGTAAAGGCCGTTAGGGGAGACGCTACACTGAAGACCGAGGTATTCCGTGACCGAAGAACGCGACACGCCCCAACTTCTCGATGAATCCCCCAAGATCCCCGAAGTCCTCCCGGTATTACCTTTGCGGGATGTAGTGGTCTATCCGTATGTCATCCTGCCCCTCTCTGTGAGCCGAGAGAAGTCACTGAGGGCCGTGGATACGGCATTGGTGGAGAGCCGGATGATCCTGCTGCTCAGTCAAAAGCAGATGGAAATGGACGATCCAGGTCCTGATGATCTCTATCGGGTTGGCACAGCCGCACTCATTATGCGTGTCCTCAAACTCCCCGATGGTCGCATACGTGCACTCGTGCAAGGCCTCCAGAGGGTCCGCGTGGAATACTTCACAGAGACGGAGAATCTCTTCAAGGCTAGGGTAGAACCCATTGTGGAACCCGAACTCGCCGATGGCGGTATCGAACTCGATGCCCTGATGCGCACGGTAAAACAGACTCTTGAAAAGGCCGTGGCGCTGGGCAAGAACCTGAGCCAGGAAGTTCTGGTCATCGCCGCGAACCTGGATGCACCGGGCCGGTTAGCTGATCTCGTGGCCTCCAATCTCGACCTAAAACCCCCCAGCTCCAGGAGGTCCTTGAGATCGTCGGCCCCATCCAGCGCCTCAAGCGCGTCCACGAACTCCTGATGCGGGAGATCGATCTGCTCGAAGTTCAGCAGAAGATCACCATGGAGGCCCGTGGCGAGATGGACAAGGGGCAGAGGGAGTACTACCTGCGGCAGCAACTCAAGGCGATCCAGAACGAATTGGGCGAGGCCAATGAGTTGGCCGAGGAGATCCACGCCTTCCGGAACAAGATCGCCAAGCTGAAGGTGCCCGAGGAGATCCTCACCGAAATAGAGCGCAACCTGAAGAAACTCGAACGGATGCACCCGGATTCCTCGGAAACGGCGGTGACTCGCACCTACCTCGAATGGATGACCGAGATGCCCTGGGGGGTGCAGAGTGAGGACAACAAGGACCTGGAGTTGGCCCAGGCAATCCTGGATGAAGACCATGACGGTCTCGCCAAGATTAAGGACCGCCTAATGGAATTCTTGGCGGTACGCAAGCTTCGACCCGACCTCAAGGGCACCATCCTCTGCTTCGTTGGCCCTCCTGGCACCGGAAAGACCTCCCTGGGCAAGAGTGTGGCCAGAGCCCTGGGCCGCAAGTTCGCCCGCGTCTCCCTCGGTGGCGTGCACGATGAAAGCGAGATCCGCGGCCATCGCCGTACCTATGTTGGAGCCATGCCGGGCCGAATTGTACAGGCCCTGCACCAAGTGAAAACCATGAACCCTGTGATTGTGCTCGACGAGGTGGACAAGATCGGCCGGGATATGCGGGGGGACCCTAGTGCTGCCCTGCTGGAAGTGCTGGATCCCGAGCAGAATCACACCTTTCGTGACAATTACATGAACGTCCCCATCGACCTCAGCCAGGTTCTTTTCCTCACCACGGCCAACGAATTGGATCCCATTCAACCCGCCTTCCGGGACCGCATGGAGATCATCCATCTCTCCAGTTACACCTTGGAGGAGAAGGTCAGCATCGCTGAAAAACACTTGATTCCGCGGCAACTCGAGAAGAACGGTGTGAAGAAGGAGCAGGTCGCCTTTGCGAAATCTGGTCTGAAGGCGCTGATCCGGGGGTATACACGGGAAGCGGGCCTCCGACAGTTGGAACGCGAAATTGGCAGTGTCTGCCGGAAGATTGCTCGCAGGGTCGCCGAAGAAAAACAGAAAGTTAAGTTCACCCTCACGGAGGCCAATATCCAGGAGCTTCTGGGCCCTGTGAAACTGCTGCAGGACGAGCGCCTGAAGGCGCCCCGTGTGGGCGTCATCACGGGCCTGGCCTGGACCTCCACCGGCGGTGATGTGCTGTTCGTGGAGGCTCTCAAGATGCCCGGCAAGGGGGGCCTGATCCTTACGGGGCAGTTGGGCGACGTCATGAAGGAAAGCGCCCAGGCGGCCCTCAGCTACATCCGCAGCCGCAGCGATGCTTTTGAGATCGATCCCGAGATTTTCCAGAAACACGATATCCACATTCACTTTCCCGAAGGTGCCATTCCCAAGGACGGCCCCAGCGCAGGTCTTGCCATCGCGACGGTGCTGCTGTCCGTCCTAAAGGGCATACCCGTTAAGAATACGATTGCCATGACCGGAGAGATTGACCTTCGGGGGGAGGCACTGGCCATTGGAGGGCTTAAGGAAAAGTCCCTGGCTGCCCTGCGAGTGGGGATCAAAGACATCATCATTCCCCGCGCCAACCTCAAGGACCTGGAGGAAATTTCTCCCGAAGTTCGCGGAAAACTGCGCTTCCATCCGGTTACTCATGTAGAGGAAGTCTTCGAGATGGCTCTCACCAAGTGGGTGTGCCCCGACAGGCGAGGCGCCGGTCGGCCCCTGGCCGCCCAACCTTCGCTCCGCAAGCCCGTCCGGACATCCGAAGTGCATCGACCCTCTCGCTAGGCTTCAATTATATTAATTCAACATTGTTTTTTCCATGATTGTTCCACGTGGAACACATTATTTCCCCCCTGGAGCCCTGAGCTCCCTTCCGAGGTGCGAGTGGGTCTACTTTCCGGTCTGATTGATAAATTTCGGCAGGGGCTCCAGCGCACCCAGGATCTGGTTCTGGCCCCCATGGGACGGCTTTTGGGCCTCGGACGACTCAATGAGGACCAACTCCTTGAGTTGGAAGACCTGCTCCTCCAGGCTGACTTAGGAGTGCACGCCACTCAGCGCCTGATGGATAGACTTCGTTTTGAATTGCGAAATTCGGGCGAGATCGATCCCAAGGCCCTACTCAAGGACGAACTCTTGAAGATTCTCCGCCAGACGCCCCGGCGTCCCCTTGAGGCCTCGGGTAGCCAAGTCATTCTTCTGGTCGGTGTCAATGGTGTCGGCAAGACCACCACCTTGGGCAAACTCGCCGCCCACCTCAAGGCACGCGGCGAAGAGGTCCTTGTCGTGGCTGGGGATACCTTCCGCGCCGCAGCCATCGACCAGCTCGAGCTATGGGGCCAACGGGCAGGCGTTGCGGTGATCCGCAACCAGATGGGCGGTGATCCCGCTGCCATCGCCTTTGACGGAGCCACCAGCGCCCTGACGAAGGGGATTCCCTGGGTATTGATTGATACGGCCGGTCGCCTCCATACCAAGGACCACCTCATGCGGGAACTCGACAAGATGCGCCGCAGTCTCCAGAAGGTCATTCCCGAGGCACCACATCGGGTCATGCTGGTCCTGGATGCGACTACCGGGCAGAACGGCATGAACCAGGCCGAGGCCTTCAAGCAGGCAGCCGGGGTCACTGACCTTGTGCTCACCAAATTGGACGGCACTGCCAAGGGTGGTGTGGTGGTCTCCATATTGGAGCGCCTCCGGCTTCCCATCGCCTTCGTGGGTGTTGGTGAACAGGTGGAAGACCTCATCCCTTTCGACCCCGAGGCCTTTGTGGAGGGGCTGCTTGGCTGAACTGACCCCGGCACTGGCTTGGGAACTTGCCACAGGGGGTCCGTGGCCAGATCCTGAAACCCTGATGGGTGCCGACCGATTCATGGCCCTTGCCCTTCGCGAGGGCCTGACTGGGCTAGGGCTTTCCAGCCCCAATCCACCCGTGGGCTGCCTCCTGGTGCACGAAGACCGTATCCTGGGCCGGGGCGCCCATACGCGAGCAGGAGCTCCCCATGGCGAAATCATGGCCATGAGGGATGCAGAGAGCCGAGGTGAAACGCCCAAAGGGGCAACCGCGTACGTAACACTGGAGCCCTGTTGCCATCACGGACACACCCCCCCTTGCACAGAGGCCCTGATTCACGCCGGGGTTGCCCGGGTCGTCGTGGGCGCACGGGACCGCAACCCCCGGGTGGATGGAGGAGGCTTTGCGATCTTGCGAAGCCATGGTATCGAGGTGACGGAAGGGTGCCTTGAGGGCCCCTGCACCCGCTTCCATGCGCCATTTTTCAAGCTCATCCGAACGGGCCTTCCATGGGTGGTCCTCAAACTCGCTGTGGGCTCGAACGGGGCCCTGGGACCCGTGGGACAGAACACCCGAGTGACCCCAAGGGAAATCCAGCACTGTGCTCATGCCCTTCGCCGTGCCGCCGATGCCATCGTCGTGGGTCGACACACGGTAGAGGTCGACGATCCACTCCTGACTGATCGCTGGCCGGACCCAACGTTACCTCACCGAACCTTCCGGCGCCTAGTGATGGATACCATTGGCCTGCTTCCCGCCACCCGAAGGGTTTGGGCACGGGTCGAGGGACAGCCGACCATCAGAGTCACGACTGGAACGCCGAATCCGCTTTTCGGGGTTGAGGATCTCCGTGTTCCCCCGGGAGACGGCGGATGCAGTCTCCGACACCTGTTGCATGAACTGGCAGCCAAAGGCGTGGGTCGGGTGCTCTTCGAGGGTGGCCCC
>CAIPUA010000244.1 GCA_903868115.1 uncultured Holophagaceae bacterium | reverse complement strand
TGCCGACCAGTCTTCGGCCCAGCCGGCAAGAGCCTCGTTGGCGAAGATATTGGCTACAGTTCGCTTGTCGGACCAGTTTCCCGGGAAGGCCTCGCAGAGGCCGTCCTTCAAAACCTTCAATTCCGTCATCGGGACGGGAACATTCTTGAGTCTCTGCATTTCCGCCAGGGCAAGGCGCATGGCGTAAGCGACGGATGTATTGCTGGTTTGGAGACCCCCGGTGAAGTCCCCGCGCCAGTGGGCACCCTCGCCCAACGCGGTGCGGACACCGTAGGTAAGGCCTTCGTCGGAGCGGATTTTTTTGGTCAGGCGGCTGGTGAAGCCGCTGGCGCCCAGAATTTGATTCATGACATAAGCGGCATGCCAATCGGGGTCCGAGCGCCGCATTCCCGGGAAGGCCCATTGGAGCATGGCCTGGGGAGCGTCCTTGTCCACCACATAGATGCCCGGCATGCGTGCGTGATCCGGAGCGGGAATCTTCGGGCTGACCTGGGCATCCTTTCCGGGCTTCAAGGTGCCTAGGGTGGCATTGAGCTTGTCCAGCATGGTCTTGCGGTCAAAGCGTCCCGAGATGGTCACCATGAAATTGCCAGGGTGCATCAACCGGGCGTGAAAGGCCTTTAGATCATCGAGGGTGATGGCCTCCAGGCTAGTGGCCGTGGGATCCAGGGCCGCGAAGTGGGTATTCCCGTGGAGCAGCCGGTTCATCTGGGCGGGGGCGATGGTGGTGACGGAGTCGTTGCGCCGGTCCATGCCCTGGCGAAGGCTGCGCTTGGCGAGGTCGAAGCGGTCCTGTGCGAAGGCCGGTTGGGTCAGGACCTCCATGAAAAGACCAAGGACCTCCGGGAAATCCTTTTCCAGAACCTGCATGCTGAGCGTTCCCGAGGTCTCGCTGCAGTTGCTGGAGATGGAAGCGGCCAGGTCCTCCAGACGATCCTCCATCTGGGCCGGCGACAGCCTTGCGGTTCCGCCGTGGGCGAACTGGCTGCCGAAGATCTGGGCAAGGCCCTCCTTACCTTTGGGGTCCATGTAGCCGCCGCCGCGCCAGCGCAGTCCGATTCGCACCAAAGGCGCACCCTCGGGCTCCGAGGCCACGTAGACGGGGATTCCATTCTTGAGTTTGGCTTTGAAATCTTTGGCCCTTGGCATCTGGAATTTCAGGGTGTCGAAGGCCAGTTTTTCGGGACGGTCGGGAATCTGCTGGGCGTTCGCCAGATTGGCGCCCAGGGCAACGATGAGAGCGATTCGGGTCCACATCACTTCACCTCCTGAGCCTGATTGCGGGGGCCGCGGCGCCCTGCCTCGGGGCCAGCGCCTTTGCGGGTCACGATGAGCACGCTGCGGCCTTCCTTCACCAAGTAATGCTTCGCTACGCGCTGGACGTCCTCCTTGGTGACCGCCAGCAGGCGCTTGGGAGCCTCCAGTAAATCCTTATAGCTGCCTGTGGCTTCCGCTTCCGCCAGGGCTCCGCGCATGCCACTGTTGCTCTCCAGGCGCGTCCAGGCACTGATTTGGTAGGCGTTCTTGACCCGGTCAAGTTCCTGGTCTGTCACGCCATCCTTGGCTACCTTGGCCAGTTCGGCATAGAGCAGGGGCTCCAACTCCTCGGGGCGCTTGCCGGGTGCCGGTGTGACCCTTAGGGTGAAGAGCCCACCCAGCTTCTGGCCTCTGGCCGAAGCAGAGGCGCTGGTGGCCACCTTCAGGTCGAGGACGAGTGACTTGTTCAGGCGGCCTGAGGTGCGGGCTCCGCCATCGCGCCCCCCGCGACCCCCCCCGCCGCCGCTTCCACTGAGAATGGCGGCCAGTGTCTGGAGAGCAGCTGCATCCTTGTGAACCGCCGGAACGGCCTTGTAGGAAACCTGGAGGGATGGAGTGGTCTCAGCCTGAGCCAGCATCCGCTGCTCGGCGGGCTGGACCGGTTCAAGGGTGATCACTTCGGGGACTCCCTTGGGATTGGCGGGGATGCGGCCGAAGTATTTCTCCATCAGCTGAATGGCCTTGTCTGACTGGAAATCACCAACAAGAATGGCGGTGATGTTGTTGGGGGCGTAGTAGGTGGCGAAGACCTCCTGGGCCTGTTCACGGGTCACCTGGGCGATATCGCTGGGCCAGCCGATGACCTGCCAGTGGTAGGGACTGGCCATCCAGGTCATGGCGTTGAAGGCCTCGCCGATGGTGCCGTCGGGACGGGATTCCAGGGTCTGGCGGCGCTCTTCCAGAATCACGTTGCGCTCGCTGTAGAACTCCCGGAACACAGGGTTGGCAAGGCGGTCGGATTCCACCCAGGTCCACAACTCCAGTTTGTTGGAAGGGATCTGGATGATGTAGAAGGTGCGGTCCTGGCTGGTGCTGGCATTGAGCCCCGTGCCGCCCGCCTCCTTGTAGATGCGGTCCATTTCATCCTTTACAATCAACTCGCGCTGGTTTTTTACCAGGTTATCGAATTCCCCCAGCAGCTTCTGCAGGCGCGGGGTCCGGGCCTTGGGGTCCATCATGTCGGCGATCTCGCCTCGGAGTTGTTGCTCCCTCAGGATGTTCATCTCCTTGCGGATCTCAACTTGGAGGCGGTCCTGGGCCTCGTTCAGCTGGGCGTCCCGCACCGCATCCTTGGTGCCGATGGTCTTGGTCCCTTTGAACATCATGTGTTCAAAAAGGTGGGCCATGCCGGTTATGCCAGGGCGTTCATTGGCACTGCCCACTCGGGCGAGCCAACCGCAGGAGATGGTGGGTTCGTCGTGGCGCTCCACCATCAGCACCTTCATGCCGTTGGAAAGGGTGTGCTCCTTGACCGGTATGGTCTGGGAAAGCAAGGGAACCGCCGCCAGCAGCAGGGCGGCAAGGCCTCGGCCTTGATTCAGGATCATGGGGTCTCCTTGAAAAGAAAATCTGAAAAGGGCAGCCTCGCAATGCGAGGGGAGATTTGTTCGAATTCTATAGCCCTCTCTCGGGGAGGGAAGGGAAACTCACGAATTGCATCAGGACCTAGTCCATTTGCACTCAGACGCTGCCTGGATGGGTTCCGAAGAAGCGGCCGGGGAGGACGGCCCCGCAATCTGGGCAGCGACCCACCCTGAGGTGATCACGGGCGACCCGGAAAGCTTCGCGTTCGATCAGGACCTTGCCGCACTCCGAGCAGAAGGTGGTGCTGCCTTCCTCGTCCGGGATGTTGCCGAGGTAGACGAAAGACAGGCCGCGTTCCATCGCAATCTTCCGGGCCCGATGCAGGGTGAAGGCGGGTGTCCGGGGGCGATTCAGCAACCTGTGGGCCGGGTGGAAGGCCGAGAAGTGCAGCGGCACCTCAGGCCCCAGATGGCTCACCATCCATTCCGCGAGGGCCGCGATTTCGCGTTCGTCATCGTTTGCGCCAGGAATAAGCAGCGTGGTCACTTCCAGCCAGACGCGTGTTTCATGGGTCAGGTATTCCAAGGTCTCCAGAATAGGCTGAAGGCTGCCCTGGCAATGCTGCCGATAGAACGACTCGGAGATGCTTTTGAGATCCACATTGGTGGCATCCATGGCTGCGAAGAATTCCGGCCGGGCCGCATTCGAGATGTAGCCCGAGGTGACAGCGAAGGTGAAGAGCCCCGCCTCCCGGCAGGCTGCCGCCACCTCCAGGCACCATTCGGCGGAGACGATGGGTTCGTTGTAGGTGAAGGCCACACCGATGCAAGCCTGGGCCTGGGCGAGACGCACGAGGTCCTCAGGGCGCGCCGGGCGCAGTTGGTTCTCGCCCTGCCCTTGGCTCAGGCTCGCGTTCTGGCAGAAAGCGCAGGCCAGTGTGCAGCCCTGCATTCCGAAGGAGAGCACCCGGCTGCCCGGCAAAAAATGGTAGAGGGGTTTCTTCTCGATGGGATCGACGCAGAGCCCAGCGGTGGCGCCGAAAACTGCGGTCTTGAGAGTGCCGTTCTCAACGCGGCGGACGCCGCAAAGGCCGGACCGGCCTTCGGCCAGCAGGCAACTTCGCGGGCAGAGTTCGCAGAGGACCTGGTCGGGATCGGCCTTCCGCCACCAGCGAGCCGCATGGAGCGTCACCTCAAGACACCCTTCAGCACGGCCACCAGGTAGCCCACGCCGAAGGGCCCTTCGTAGGAGAGAATCCGACCTTCGGGTATCTCATCGCCCAGCACGCCTTCGGAACTTTCGAGGGAATCGATCACATCCTCGGCGGCCAGGTCGCGGAGTTCGCTGGGAATGGCACTCAGGGCGCCGAGCTTTCCCTCGCCCAGCGCTTTCACTACGGCGTCATCAAATGCCTGGGCGCGCGGGTGGAAACCCGAAGGGGCCCCCGGGTTGAGGGCATGGCTCATGTCCCCCGAGGCCACCAGAGCCCAGCGGCGGTGGAGACCCTCCAGGGCTTCCCGGAGCGCCCGCCCGAAAGTGTGGTTCGCTGCGCCATCCTTGTGCCAAGGAAACCCGAAGACGACGACGCGACCCTTGAATCCCGCCTCCTGGAGGAACCACAAGGGGACCATGGTGCCGTGATCCAGGCCACGGATCACCGTGGGCACTATTTCGAGGCCCGCCCGCTGGACGGCACGGTCGACGGCGGCACCCGCGGCGGCATCACCCCGGAAGGTACAGGCGAGGTCCGGCCGACCGAAGGCGCCGAAGTCCCCGTGCAGCTTCTCACCTGCGACGATGCCGAAGGCCCGGTTGTGCCGCGGCAGGTGGGGACTTAGGATCACGGCCGTTTCCACACCGCTGGATGCCACGGCCCTGGCCGCTTCGCGCATGGCTTCGGTGGTTGCGGTGCATTCGGTGCTGCGGTCGCCGCCGATGGCGGGGATCACGATGGGGGCGTGACACATCAGGACCGCGACGATGGGGGAACCATCATCCATCAGAGCCTCCGGGACACTTCGAGTATCCGTGCCCTCGGAGGCTCCGCAAGGGCCAAGGTTCCGCTGGCCTCACGAGCGGAGCCACGCCAATCTGAAGACTCCATGAGCCGTCTCCTTCCACAGATTCAGCCCCTGCCTTCCGGGTGGCCATTTGAGCACCGACTTCAGGGCGATGCTCCGGTCTCGACCGATGGATTCGTCATCCCCGGCGAGGGAGGAGCCTGGACACTGATCGCCTTGCCTGGCCTGGATCTGGGAGAAACATCCCAAGCATTGGAGGGAGTCTTTGGTCGCGGCGGCGTGCGGCGCCTGGGTGAGATTGTGCTCCGGCCCTACCGTCGCGGCGGGTTGGTGAGGCACCTGAACGCACGGGTCTATTTTTCCCCCGCGCGCTTCGCTCGGGAATTCGTGGTGCACCGTGTCCTCTGGATGGCGGGTTTTCCAACCGTGGAACCCCTCGGTTATGCCTTTCGGCGCCGAGCATGGGGCGTTGAGGGGCTCTTCCTAACCCGCTACGCGGAGTGCGAGCCCTGGCCCTGCCAATGGAATTCCCGGAGTGATGTCGTGGTGCAACTCCGCCAGCGTATCGACGCGCTCTGCGCCTGGGGTCTCTTCTCACCGGATTTGAATGCCACCAATGTAATGGTCACGCCGACCGGTGAGGTGTTGCTGCTGGACTGGGACCGCGCGGCCTGGGGGGGGAAGGGACTCTTTACGCGCTATCGGTCCCGCCTGCTCCGAAGCCTTGAAAAGCTCAAAGCACCCCGACCGATCATCCGTGAAGTGGCGGACTGGGACTCCATCACTTGACAGGCGCGAGGAGCCATCCGAGACTATCGGTCTCTGAGATCTTTGTCAGTTCCATAGCGAGCTATCCAGAAAGGTGGAGGGACGGGCCCTGTGAAACCTTGGCAACCTGCCCAGATTCAATATCTGGCGTAAGGTGCAAATTCCTGCCGGCGGACTTGCCGGAGAGATGTCGAGCTGTATGACTGACACACGCGAGGGGGCCCGAGACTATCGGGCCCCCTCGTTTTTTCGGAAGTTCGTGAGGAGTGGCGAGACTCCCTCGACGCGCCCGGAGGCCCTGGAAACGGGGAGACAAGGGCGCATCCAATAGCCCCCCGACGGGGTCGGGGAGGCTTTGCACGGAGTCCGTCATGAGCGAGACAGTCGCTGTTCAACACCGCTTCGAAACCCTGGTCCTCCACGGCGGCCACACCCCCGACGGGGACACCAAGAGCCGCGCGGTGCCCATCTACCAGACCACCAGCTACGTGTTTGATTCCGCCGAACACGGCGCGCGGCTCTTCAGCCTAGAGGAGCCCGGCAACATCTACACGCGGATCGGGAATCCCACCGTGGCCGTGCTGGAAAACCGAGTGGCGCAGCTCGAGGGTGGTGTCGCGGGCCTAGCCACGGCCTCGGGCCAGTCCGCCATCGCCCTCACCATTCTCACTCTGGCGAAGACCGGCGATCACATCGTGGCGGGCAACAACCTCTACGGTGGCACCTACACCCTCTTCAGCCAGAGCCTGAAGCGCCAGGGCATCGATGTCAGCTTCGTGGACAGCGGGAATATCGAGGCCTTCCGCAGGGCGCTGACGCCCCGCACCAAGGCCATCTACCTGGAGGCCCTGGGCAATCCCAAGCTGGACGTGCCCAACTTCGAGGCGCTGGCCGCAGTGGCCCGGGAGGCAGGCCTACCGCTCATAGTGGACAACACCCTGGCCTCGCCCTGGCTCTGCCAGCCGCTTCAGCACGGCGCCGACATCGTGGTGCACAGTGCCACGAAGTTCCTCGGAGGCCACGGCACGAGCCTGGGGGGAGTCATCGTGGACAGCGGGCGCTTCGACTGGCGCAATGGCAACTTCCCGGAGTTCACGGAACCCCACCCGGCCTACCACGGGGCTATCCTCTCTGAAATCGCGGGCGAGGCGGCTTTTGCGGTGAAGGCCCGCATCGAGGGCCTGCGGGATTTTGGCCCGGCTCTCTCGCCCTTCAACGCCTTCCTGCTGCTCCAGGGCATCGAGACGCTGCCGCTGCGCCTCGAGCGCCATGGCCAGAACGCTTTGGCCCTGGCTCAGTGGCTGCAGGCCCATCCCAAAGTGGCCTGGGTGAACTACCCTGGCCTGAAGGAGCATCCCAGCCACGCCTTGGCCAAGCGCTATTTCCGGGAAGGCGCCGGCTTCGGCGGCATCCTCACTTTTGGTGTGAAGGGTGGGCTGGCGGCGGGAAAGAAGGTCATCAACGGGGTGCAGCTCTTCTCGCGGTTGGCCAATGTGGGTGATGCGAAGAGCCTCATCATCCATCCCGCCAGCACGACTCATCAGCAGCTTTCCCCAGCGGAACGGGCCGCCACGGGCGTCTCGGATGATCTGATCCGCCTCTCCGTGGGGCTTGAACACGCCGAGGATCTCAAGGCGGATCTGGAGCAGGCCCTGGCCAAGGTGTGCGGGTGAATCTGCAGGACGGCGCCCACACAGCCTTTCGAGTGGTGGGACAGGGCCCTCTGAAGGTCTTGCTCCTGCACGCCCTGACCGGTGGCCCCGACGCCGCCGACCGGGAGGGCGTGAAAGGCTGGTTGGCGCCGCTCTTTCGGGCGGGCAAGCCCTTCGCCCAGAACGCTGCCACGGTGTGGACGCCAAATCTGGTGGGGAGCTGCTATGGCAGCACGGGACCCGACCAGGGAGAAAACTTCCCCGAGCTGTGCACGCGTGATCAGGCCCAGATCCTGGCGGCCTGGATCCACGCCGAGGATCTTCATTTCGATGCCCTCATCGGTGGTTCTCTGGGCGGAATGGTTGCGCTGGAGCTAGCTCTGCTGGCGCCCGGGCGGTTCCGTGTAATCGGGGTAATCGGATGTGGGGCTCGGGCCGACGCGTGGCTCTGGGGTACCAACGAAGTGCAGCGGGCCATTCTGGAGAGTGAGTCTTTGCCTGATGCCGAAGCCATCGCTCTGGCTCGGCGGGTGGCCATGCTGAGCTTCCGTACGCCACAAAGCCTTGGCGACCGTTTCACAGCTGCCACTGATATCCGCGGCTGGCTGGCCTTTCACGGAGATACTCTCGCCAAGCGTTTCACGCGCAAGAGCTATCTGGCACTTCTGAACGCCATGGATGGTCACGATCTGGGGCGGGGGCGGGGAAACCTTGTTCAGGCGCTTTCAGAACTACGGGCACCTCTCTTCGTCCTCGGTATGGATCCGGATCTACTGTTTCCGCGTCCCATCGTGGAAGAGTTGGCCGAGGCCGCCCTCGCTGCCGGAGTGCGATGCAGGCTGGATTGGCTCGAAAGCATCCATGGCCATGACGCTTTTCTAATCGAATGGGATCAAGTCGAAGCCTGGTTGAGACGTGTAATTCAGGAGGTGACGCCATGCGCGTACTGAAATTCGGCGGCACGAGTGTTGGAACGCCCGAGGCTCTGCGGCGTGCGGCAAGCATCGTCCGGACCGAACTGCCCAACGGGGGCCTGGTGGTCGTCAGTGCCCTTTCCGGTACCACGGACACGATCCTTGAAGCGGTGGCTGGGGCAGCGAGGGGCGATGCCGACGGAGCTCGGCAACAGCATTCGATCCTCTGGCAGCGTCACCTCACCGTGGCCCGGGAGCTGGGACTCCTGGAAGCGGTGCAATCGGTATGGGAGCCCCTCTTCGAACGGTTGGGAGGCATCCTGGAAGGCATGGGACTGCTGAGAGAGGCTTCGCCCCGGGCTCGGGATGGCGTCCTCGCCATCGGCGAAACGCTCTCGGCGCATCTGCTGGCGAGCCTCTTGGCGGGCGAGGGTTTTCCCGCAGCGTTCCGGGAGGCCCGGGAGGTGGTGCACACGGATGCGCGACATGGCCGAGCCCAGCCCGATCCCAGCGCCATCCGGGTTGCCTGCGAAGGCTGGAGGAGCGCCATCCAGGATGGCGCGGTGCTCGTCACTCAGGGTTTCCTGGGGGTCGCCCCGGATGGAGCGACGACCACCCTGGGGCGGGGTGGTTCGGATACCAGCGCCACGCTGTTGGGGGAGGCCCTTGGCGCCGTTGAAGTCCAGATCTGGACCGATGTGGATGGGGTGCTGAGCGCCGATCCCAGCCTGGTGACCGGGGCGCGGCCCATCCCTGCGATGAGTCTTCGCGAGGCAGCGGCCCTTTCCGCCTTCGGTGCCAAGGTGCTGCACGCGGATTCTCTGGCGCCGGTGGCTCGAGCCCATTTCCGACTGGTGGTGGCCAATACCCATCGGCCCACGGCGAGCCGCACGGAGATTCTGGCTCAGGCTCCCCAGCGTCGGCCCGGCGAGATCACCTCTGTTGCCTACAAGGAAGGTCTGGCTTGCCTCCGGCTGGCACCGACCCAGGATCTGGAGCCCTTGTTCCATGCGGCACTGAGGCTTCAGGAGGCCGGAGCCGCCCGCTACGGGCTGCTCTCCACGCCCGATGGCAGTCTCTTGGTCGTGCGTCCCGAGACCCCGGCCTGTGAGGAGCTGTTGGAGGAACTGGCAGAGGCGGGCCTCGATATCCAGCGCGGGTGGGCGGTAGTGGCCCTCGTGGGCGAAGGGCTGCGCGAGGCACCAGGCCGGGCGCTGGGCCTGCTTTCTTCCCTCCAGGAGGAACCGATCGCGGGCATCCTGGCTGGGGATACGGGCGTTTCCCTGGCCTTCCTTGTTCCAGAGGCGCGTCTCTCGTCCTTGATTCCCCGCCTTCACGAACACTGTTTCGGTGCCTGATGCCATTGCATTCATTTTTCGGAGGAACCCATGACCCTGAATCCCACGCTTTCCGGCAAGCGCATTCTTGTCACCGGTGGTAGCCGGGGTATCGGCGAGGCAACCGTCCGGCTCCTCGTAAGGCTGGGTGCGCGTGTGGCTTTCACCTACCAGATTCGGCAGGACGCTGCCGAGGCGCTGGTGAAGTCGCTGGCCGCCCGAGGCCACGAAGTGCTCGCCTTCCCCGCGAACCAGCGCTCCCGGGAGGATGCGAAAAGCGTGGTGCGTACGCTGGAAAAGGCCTGGGGCGGCCTCGATGCCTTCGTGGGTAATGCGGGTGTATGGCTGCCGACGCCGGCGGAATTGAAGGACGAGGCGAATCTGGAGGCCGTGCTGGAAACCAATCTCACGGGCCTCTTCCGCTGGCATGCGGAAGTGGTGCCCGCTCTCAGGCGGGCGGGTGGCGGCGCTCTCGTGCTGGTCTCCAGTACTGCGGGCCAGCGAGGCGAGGCAGGCTATGGCGCGTATGCGGCCAGCAAGGGCGCTGTCATTTCGCTTACCAAGACACTGGCCACGGAACTGGGACCCTCGGGCATCCGCGTGAACTGTGTGGCACCTGGCTGGGTGGACACGGATCTTTCAGCGCCCGCCTTGCGCGGAGATGAGGCCGCGCGGAAGAAGGTGGAAGGCATCTTCCCCTTGGGCCACATTCCCGTGGCCGAAGACATCGCCGGGCCCATCGCCTTCCTCCTTAGCGAGTGGGCGGTCGCGGTGCACGGTGAGATCCTGAATGTGAATGGTGGGACGGTGCTCTGCGGGTAATAAAAAGACACCAAGGCTTTCTGGGTTTTGAAATTGGGCGGGTGGAAAATGATGTCTGAAAAAATTCAGGTGGCGGTGCTGGGGGCCACGGGCGTTGTGGGGCAGCGGTTTGTGCGGAGACTGGCGGAGCATCCCTGGTTTCAAATCGCGCATCTTGCAGCGAGCGGGCGCAGTGCGGGCAAGCGGTATTCGGAGGCGTGCGAGTGGCGACTGGACGGCGAGCCTTACGCGGGACTGGGCCACTGCGTGCTCGAGGATGCGGACCCCGCCTTGGCCATTGCGCCTGTGGTGTTCAGCGCCCTGGACACGGAGGTGGCGCGGGAGCTTGAGCCCGCCTACGCCCGGGCCGGAGCGCTGGTCTTCAGCAACGCCGCCGCCTTCCGCATGGAGGAGGATGTGCCTCTGCTGGTGCCGGAGGTGAACCCGGAGCATCTCGCGCTGCTGGCAGGTCAACGGGCGCGGCGAGGCTGGTCCGGCGGTATCCTGACCAATCCCAACTGCACCACCACGGTGCTGGTGCTGGCGCTGGCGCCGCTGCACGCGGCTTTCGGTGTAGAAGCCGTGCTGATGACTTCCATGCAGGCCGCCAGTGGCGCGGGCTATCCCGGCGTCTCCAGCCTCGATCTCATGGGCAATGTGATTCCCTTCATCAAGGGCGAGGAGTCCAAGGTGGAAATCGAAACGGCCAAGCTGCTGGGACGTTTCCGTGATGGCCGCGTTGAAGATGCCCTCCTTGCCGTCTCGGCGCTATGTCACCGCGTGCCAGTGCTGGACGGTCACACGGAGGCCGTGAGCGTGCGCTTGAAGGGCAATCCGAGCCCCGAACAGGTGCGGGAGGTCCTTGACGCCTGGCGCCCCGAGCCCCAGCGCCTGGGCCTGCCCAGCGCGCCCCCTGTGCCCATTCGCCTCCACGAAGCGGAGAACAGACCCCAGGTGCGCCGGGATGTGGAGCAGGATGCGGGCATGAGCATCCATGTGGGGCGCATCCGCCGCTGTCCGGTCCTCGGCGTCAAGTTCAGCCTGCTGGGCCACAACACCGAGCGCGGCGCGGCGGGGGGCTCCGTGCTGAACGCGGAACTGGCCCTGAGCCAGGGCTGGGTCTAACACTCATTCGCGTCATTTTTTCCCGTTCCTCCTGTTCTCTTTTGCAACTCAGCATGAGTGGGTGCTGGATTCCACCGAGCGACAGCCACCCCCCGATGGGCTTGGCCGAGCAGCCTTCCAGCACTTGCAGAATTCCATTCGACCCGACGCGCTGGGATTGTGGCGTGCGGGTGCCCTAGACTGACTGCATCTCTCGAAAGGAGACCTCATGAACATCCCTGAGGCCCAGGGCCTTTCCCTTTTAGGTATTTTGGGGTGGCTGGTATTCGGCATCCTCCTGCTGATCCTGCTCACCAAGACCTTCCGCTACATCCCGAATACCCGCGTAGGCATCGTGGAAAAACTCGTCAGCGGCAGGGGTTCGGTGGAGCGGGGCCTCATCGCTCTGGCGGGCGAGGCGGGCTTCCAGCCCGAGGTGCTGCGCGGTGGCTGGCACCTCTTCATGCCTTTCATGTACCGCATCCACCGGGTGCCCCTCGTCACCATCCCCCAGGGCAAGATCGGCTATGTTTTCTCCCGGGATGGCCAGGATCTTCCGCCCACGCAGGCCTTGGCGAGCAACGTGAAGGCCAACAACTTTCAGGATGTGCGTGCCTTCCTTGCGAACGGCGGTCAGAAGGGGCCCCAGCGCATGATTCTGCGCGAAGGCACCTACGCCATCAACATCGCCCAGTTCGTGATCATCACCGAAGATCAAACCTACTACCTGCCGCTGGACCGCAGTGAGCTGGAGACCTTCCAGAAAATGAGCGCCATCATTGCCGAACGCGGCGGGTTCCGGCCGATCATCATCCGCGGTGCCGACGACATGGTGGGCATCGTGACGGTTCATGACGGTCCGAGCCTGCACAGCGGCGAGATCATTGCGCCCACCGTGGGCGAGGAACCGAAGGACCCGGATACCTACCACAACAATTTCCAGGACTCCGACAAGTTCCTCCGGGCTGGAGGCCTCCGCGGTCGCCAGTATCAGGTGCTGGTGGAGGGCACCTACTACGTCAACCGCGTTTTCGCCACGGTGGAGCTGATTCCCAAGACCGTGGTGGAAGTGGGCACCGTGGGCGTGGTGGTGAGCTACACCGGCGACAAGGGCGCCGATATCAGCGGTGCCGAGTACCGCCATGGTGAGCTGGTGGCCAAGGGCCAGCGCGGTGTGTGGAGCGAACCCCTGCTGCCCGGCAAGTACGCCTTCAATACCTACGCCGGCAAAGTGTCTATCGTGCCCACGACGAACTTCATCCTGAAGTGGACCAAGGGCGAAGTGGGCAGCCACAAGTTCGATGAAAACCTCACCGAAGTGAGCCTCATCACCAAGGACGCCTTCGAACCGAACCTGCCCCTCAGCGTGGTAGTTCACATCGACTACCGCAAAGCCCCCCTGGTCATCCAGCGCTTTGGAGATATCAAGAAACTGGTGGAGCAGACCCTGGATCCGATGGTCTCGGCCTATTTCAAGAACATTGGCCAGACGCGCACCCTGATCCAGCTCATCCAGGACCGCAGTGCCATCCAGTCCCAGTCCAGCCAGGAGATGAAGGACAAGTTCGTCCTCTACAACCTGGAACTGCAGGAAGTGCTCATCGGCACGCCCACCAGCGGCGCGCCCGGTGGGCAGATCGAGCAGATCCTCATCCAGCTCCGTTCACGCCAAATCGCCAACGAGCAGGTGGAGACTTACGAGCGCCAGCAGAGCGCGGCCGTGAAGGAACGGGAACTGCGCGAGGCGGAAGCCAAGGCCAAGCAGCAGACCCTGCTCACGGAATCGGCGATCAGCATCGAGGTGCAGAGCAACCAGGGCAAGGCGGAATACGCCAAGGCTCAGCAGCAGGCAGCCCAGATCCAGACCCTGGCGGGCGCCGAGGCCGAAAAAGTGCGCCTCATGGGCGAAGGCGAGGCCAAGCGCATCAAGGTCATGGCCGAAGCCCAGGCCGAACAGGCCGCCCGAGTCGGCGTGGCCCAGGCCCTGGCCATCGAGGAGCAGGTCCGCGCCTACGGCGGCCCGCAATTCCAGCTGGTTCAGCAGGTCATGAACCGCTTTGCCGAGGCCATCGAGAAGTCCCAGGTGGACGTGGTGCCCAAGATCAACATGGGCGGCGGTGGCCAGCAGGGCGGCGGCAGCGTGATCGAGAGCCTGCTCGGCCTCCTACTCAGCCAGAAGGTCTCCGAGCTGGCGGGTGTTGCGACCGTCACTCCCCGGGACCCCATGGCGGAGAAGCTGCGCGAGGATCTGAAGAAACAGATGGGCGGAAAGGGCTGAGCTGGTTCTTTGGTTCCGTAACAATCCGGAGCCTTGGGCTCCGGATTGTTAATGAGGTTGGATTTATTTTCGGGCTGCACCTTCTCGGGCGGCCTGGGCCTTGCGGCGGGCAGCTTCCTGCTCGGCTTCGCTGGGGGTTCCCCAGAGGACGCGGTTGGGTTTGGCCTTGAGGAGTTCCAGCAGCTCCTCGGAACTCTCGAGGTTGCGCTGAAGCGCCTTCAGGGCTGCGTCGATGGCCGGGCCATCGGCCTTCAGCAGGGAGCGGGTCTCTGCGCCAAGGGCACCGAGCTGCTTAAGCACCTCTCCCATGTTGACCACGATGGCGTCGATTTCACCGGAGC
>CAIPUA010000243.1 GCA_903868115.1 uncultured Holophagaceae bacterium | reverse complement strand
TGGCGGGGTCGGCTTTCAGTTGGGTACAGACTTCATAGCCGTCGAGCCCGGGCATGACGATGTCTAGCAGGATTAGGTCAGGCCTGGGGTCCATTTTGACCAGTTCCAGAGCCTTCGTGCCGTTGGTCGCAGTCACGACATTGTAGGTCTCGCGGAGAATTTCATTCACCACGCTGATATTGATTGGAATATCGTCCACTACCAGCACGACCTTTCTCTCTGCTTGGGCCATTCTTGCACTCCTGTGGATAGAATCGGTCTGCCTTCGAGGTACCAAACAACCGTGGGATTCGGAAATATCTCGCACCGCCTACTCGGATTGGGTTTGAAGTGGAACGGCGGATGCACCGATTTCTCAATGTGGAGGACTTGATATTTTGTGAGGACCGGCTTTGGGAGCTGGAATTCGTGGGGTCTGATGGTTCTCCCAGCGTTCTACAACCCAGGCGGCGATACGTTCCATCCAGGTGTCGAAATCGTGGGACCCATGGGGGTCGATGGTTCGAAAGATGTTTTTCGGAAGGACCGCAAGATTTGGCTCGGGTGGGACCACGGTATCGGCCCCTCCCTGGAGAACCTGCCAGCCCTCTCGGGAAGCCGCCCTGTGGATGGCTTCCTCAGGAAGGCGGCCCCAGGGGCTGCATACGGAAAGTCGAACAGGCCCGGGTGTGAAGGCTGCGAGTAGGCCCCCGAAACTGAACCCCACGCACAAGTGAGGAACCTTGACTCCAAGGAGGGTGTTCAGTTCATCCCAACCCTGGACGAAAATTCGATCGGGGGTCAGAGCAGGGTCTGGCTTGTTGACGGCGGCCAAGGTGGGGCGGAGGTAGATGGCATTCTCCCATCCAAGCCCCCGAAGATGCTGCTCCAGGAGCTTCACAGATCCTTCTCCGGAACCACGGAAGCCATGAAGAAGGAGGATCGAGGAGGGTGTCGACATTTCTCATTTTCGCACAAAGGTTGTTCACTATTGAATTCTGGGTGATGGGTTCTGAGGTGGAAGCGTATTGGAGCCAAGCGGGCTCGCGAAGGGGATGAGCACCACCCGTGGCAGCGGCTCCGGATCGAAGGCCTCCATGCGCGCCGCTTCCTCAGGGTTGTCCACCACACGCGTGGTCTTGACGCAGCCGGGATGCCAGATCGCCCAATGCAGATTTTGGCCCTCCTCGAAGCAGATGCCCGTCCATCCCATGGTCTTCAGGAAATCACGCGTCTGGGGGCCATGGGATCCGACCAGGATTGCCACTAGGTCGACGCCTCGGGTGGATTCGGCGGCGTCTTCCACGCCCAGTGCCTCCACCTCCTGACGATCGTAGATCCTCTCGGACCGCGCATCGAACGGACGGTAATACCCTGTGTTGAAATAGACCGACAGCACCTCACCGGTCTCACCCGCAATCCGTTTGGCCTCGGCCCACGATGCCACGGTTGTGGAACCCCACAAGGGGTGCTCCGCGGGATCCAACCTCGAGTCGCGCAGGAAACGGAGTCCTCGGCAGGGAGTGCCATGAAAGGAGAAGTAGGGTGGTCGAGGCGCCTCCATAATGCGGACGCCACCCACGACCAGGGATTTCATGTTGCGCGTTTGATAGTTCGGGGGTTCGCCTCGGACATCGACCTCCAGGTCATGCAAGGCCTGTCGATAGGCCTGGAGCGTGGTCGGGTCGAAGCACACCATCGTGACCCGCTCAGGCAGGGGATTGTGTCGGAGGAAATCCAGGATTTCGTGTACGGCGAGACGTGCGGCACGATCCAGAGGAAAGCTGAACACGCCAGTGGCGATGCTCGGAAAGGCGAGGGAGCGAACCTCATGCACGGCGGCGAGTTCGAGGCTACGCCGGTAGCAGGACGCGAGGATGGCCTCTTCGCCCTGGCTTCCTCCCGTCCAGATCGGTCCCACCGTGTGGATCACATGACGAGCATGAAGGAGGTGGCCGGCTGTGATCTTGGCGTCCCCTGGTTCACACCCATCCAGGCGAAGGCACTCCTGGTAGAGCCCATGACCGGCGGCGGCATGAATGGCCCCGTCCACACCACCACCGCCCAGCAGCCTTCGGTTTGCCGCGTTGACGATGGCGTCAGCGGGAACCTTGGTGATGTCGCCCAGTACCAGGGCGAACCGCTCCAAAATTTTCGTGAATTCCTGATCCGATCCAACCCCGCATCGCATGGTCATGGCCCCGTGGCATGGACTGGAGCTTGAATCCCGGCCAGCAGCTCTTTCAATAGCGCGGGCACGAGTTCCGTGGCCTTGCCGCTCCGCAGTTCGAAGAAACCACTGGCCACTTGCGAGGCCTCAAGATTTAGTTCCAGGGTGTAGGCGAAGGGACTCACCAACTCCACGAAACCTGCGGCGGGATAGACATGGCCGGAAGTTCCGATGGCCACGAAGAGTCCACATTTTTCAAGGGCCCTCCCGATGCAATCCAGTGCGAAGGGCACTTCGCCAAACCAGACTACATGGGGTCGGAGAGATTTTTTCTTGCCGCAGGTAGGGCAGGGGGTGCCGGGTTGCGTGTCCCCTTCCCAGGGGAGGACCTCTCCACAGAGCATGCAGCGAACCTTGGCGAGTTCTCCATGCATGTGGACGAGTTTCTGGCTTCCCGCCCGTTCGTGAAGGTCATCCACATTCTGGGTCACCAGCATGAAATCACCGGGCCAGGCCTTCTCCAGTTCCGCCAGCGCGAGGTGGGCTAGGTTGGGTTGGACCGTCCTGAGTTGAGCGCGGCGCTGGTTGTAGAAGCGATGGACGAGTTGAGGATCCGTGATGAAGCCCTCCGGGGAGGCCACATCTTCCACGCGATGATTTTCCCAAAGACCCCCACCCCCGCGGAATGTGGACAGGCCCGATTCGGCGCTGATACCTGCGCCGGTGAGGATGACGATCGAGGAGGAGGTGGGCAGTTGCATGGTCAAAGTCCGTATTCGGTGTATGCGTTCTTCCAAAAATCCCATCCGGTGGCGATCGCATCCCGGACCATCTCGTTGAAGAGTTCCTGCTGGATGCCCTTGTGTACCAAGAACTGGAGATCCAGGACCAGCGTTCCCGAGGTCACTTCCTTGTCTTCGGTTTCGTCCTCATTCTTGGCGGCCCGCGGCATTTCAACATACGCCCTTGGCCAGCGCTTATGGTCGTTCCATTCATTGCACAGGCGGAAAGCCTGATCGAAGCGCTCGGCAGAAACACGACGGTCACTCGACCAGGACATCTGGAAGACGTTCAGGTTCTTTCCCTGGATCATGAATCGGAGTAGGGTTTCCCTGTCCGATATCGGGTCGTATCTGAAATTGACCATCCGTGTCCCATCGGAATGCTTCCAGTGGTTCCAACCCTTCCAGCGCAGGAAGCGTTCGATCATGTCCACCGACAGAGGGCGGATGGCTTCCATGTCATCGGTGTTCTCATCCATCGGTTCATCAGCCACGTCTTCCTCCTTGCGGGTGGGATTTGGGGTCTGCTGGGGCGGCGCTTCCCAGGGATCATGGAAGCCCACCCAGGCGGCACTATTGAGAGCCTGGACCAGATCGGGGCTCCGCTCCCCCGCTTCGTAGCGCTTGACAAGCTCATCGAGCAGATTGGGTTGCATGGTGACCTCCCCTCAAGTCTCCGGCATGGGACTGGTCAGTGAATGTCGAATGCCATGGCAACCCGTGCAGATAAACCCGCTCAGCCTCCTCGAAGGTCGCCATGTGGATGGCGATCACGGGATCGATGCCGGTGCGCCCTCCGCGCTGGTAGCCCCCGGCCAGGTCCCAGGCCAATGGAATACCCAAGCCGCGAGCGATCTCGAAGACGCGGCGATCCCGCTGGCGGAGTTCCACTGAGCTGAGCACGCCGCCCAGTGGATCGTCCACATGAGGGTCGGCCCCCGCCTGGTAGAGAATCAGGTCCGGTTTGAACCGGGCCAGCTTCATGACCAGCATTTCAATCTCCCTGAGATAGCCTTCCCCCGCCTCTTCCGCGAATCGCTGCCGCCCGAAGATGGCGTGAAGGATCCTCGGTGCCAAACTGGGCACGCACTTCAGGATGTTCTCGGTGCCGTCACCCACATGGGCGTCGCAATCGATGATGGCGATGCGCTCGGACCGACCTTCGTCGAAAAGAGCCGCGGCT
>CAIPUA010000242.1 GCA_903868115.1 uncultured Holophagaceae bacterium | reverse complement strand
GGACCCTGCGGCCAGAGGAACGCCAAGCCGCTTGGCCATTCGGAGCCTCTCCTGGCGGGCCTTTACGCGCTCGGTCCATTGAGCTTCGATGGCCCTGATCTGCTCGGGAGGAAGGGACTTGCCTTGGGCATCGATACTCACATTGGCGCGAACGGTCAGGTCGGTGGGCACCAGCCAGATGCCCTTCTGGGCCATGAGTCTGAGGGTGTCCTCCGAGAGTTGCTTACCGTGTTCGATGGAATCTACACCCGCCTCTGCCGCAAGCCGGGCCGGAGCCTCGTCATAGGCATGGACCGCCACCTTTCTGGAAGCACGATGGGCCTCGGCCACGATGGCTTTCACCTCCTCCAGATCCAGGGAGGCGGCGCCTTCCTTGACGACGACCTTGATGACATCTGCGCCTTCGTAGATCGCCTGCCGGACCGCTTTGCGGGCTTCCACAATGCCGTTGATGACCGCGTATTCTAGATCAATGAGCCCAGCAACATCGGGAGCAAGAGATCCGAACTGTCCTCCCGTGGGAGCTAGAATGCGGGTTGAGACTGCCATCCGGGGACCGGGAACCCAGTCCTGTTCGATGGCATCCCGAAGGGCGATATCGCCTCCTCGTCCTGAATTCCCCAGATCCCGGATGGTCGTGAAACCCTCCAACAGCATGTCCTTAGCGAAACCTGCACCTCGGAGCACCCGCTGGGGTGTGGTGATAGTGGACAAGGTCGTAGCAAGGAAGTCGTTGCCGTTGCCCGAGAATCCATCCGTGTGCAGCAGCATGTGCGTGTGGGTATCGATGAGGCCGGGTAGCAGCGTGACATCCCCAAGATCAATCGCCTCCGCACCCTTCGGAACGGCAAGGTTCGTCCCCACGGCCTTAATGCGATCCCCTTCCACAAGTACCTGGGCGGGGCTGATGGTGGCACCCGTGTTCACATCGACGAGACGGGCCGCCTTGATCAAACGTAGGGAGGGAACCTTCGGCGGCTCGGCGGTCAGCGCGCTTCCCATCGCTAGGCAGATGGCAGCAAGTGCCGCGAAAGGAGTGGGTGAGGACCAGTAGAACATTAGGTCTCCAAAGTTTTTAGGCTTCATGATGGCACTATTGCTCGTTGTAACGGGAAATGGCATGTCCTTCTTCCCAACGGGGTTGTCCAATCGATAATGTGTAGTACCCTTTTGCCATGGTCACGTTCGTATGGCAGACCTGGAACCTAGAACACATTTCCCGTCACGGAGCCGACCGTAAGACGGTTGAGGCAATTTTTTACGCCCCAGACTTCACGATCCAGGAGCCTAGCCCACATGTGTACCGGGAAACGGCCTTTGGAACCGTGGATGGGAAAACATGGCGAGTCATCTTCATCCGAACGTCGTCCGCTGAAATCTTCCCCATCACCGCCCACCGCTTGAGCCCGAACCGCCGGAGTTAGCTATGACCATCAAGCCAACCCCCACTAAGACACTCACAGAACCAGAATGGCTGGCCAAAGGCCCATTCGGAGAGATCCCGAAAACCTTAGCAGAATTCGAAGCGCTGGCGTCCCAAGCAGAGGAAGACCTAAAGAAGCCCCTGGACCCTTCCACATTCGTGCGAGTGGTTATGGGCCGACCGAAGAAGGGGGAAGATCCAGCGCCGAGCAAAACCAAGACTGTTCGGCTTCCGTTGACCCTATTGGAAGAGATACAGGCTCAGGCTGAAGCGGAAGGGATTTCTTTCAATGCCCTCCTTCGCGCCGCCGCTGCCGAATATTTGAGCCGTCACCGGGGAGCCTGACCTTTCAACCTCTCACACAATCGGGTGGGATGTCAGGCGCTGTGGAGGCCGAACAGCCGTGTTTCGTTCTCTAGATCCATGACCTGCGCCTTTTTTGGAATGGTGAGGTTCGAACCCACGGCCTTGATTCGATCCACCTCCACCAGCACTTGAGCGGGGCTGATGGTGGCTCCTGTGTTTACATCGATGAGACGGGCCGCCTTGATCAAACGTAGGTGTGGAACCTTCGGCGGCTCGGCAGTCAGCGCCGCAGCCATCACCAGGCCGAGGACGGCGAAGCTTATGGTTGGGACAGTTTTGCGCATGGGAATCATGAGGCACTCCAATGTGGGTCGCTTCGCTGAACTACACGCCAGAATTCTATGGAACCGGTTCAAGCTATGCCTTCATTCCAGATGAACCCTCAAGTTTTTCTTCCTCGTCTGCCTCCGCCACCCGCTGCCCATCGTGCGTGGAGGTGAGTCTCTTCGGGATGAAGAACAGGATTGGGAAAATCATCGTGGAAGTCAGCGAAGTGATCAGCAGGGCGGGAAGAAAGCCGCCATGCTGGTAGAGCCATCCTCCGAGCACATCCGCCACGTCTGAGGCGACCCACATTCCTGCGGCGGCCAGCATGAAGGCAGCCCCCTCCAGATGTTTAGGACAGCATCTGGCTAGAAGGTCAAAGAAGGCCGCGTAGGCGATTCCGAGAGAAGCCCCTGTGATGAACTGGATGGCATAGGCCTGGTATGGGGTCCGGACGAGGAAGTAAAGGGGACCGCCAAGCACGACGAGCGTTGTACCCAGGAACAGGGAGAAACGCAGGTTGAACCGATGGCACAGGAGGTCGTAGGCCAGCATGAGGAGGGCGTTCCCGGCCATGCCGAAGGATCGGCTCGCGCCAAACGCAGCCGGGGAAAGCCCGACGCTATCGGTGAGGTAGTAGAACAGCGGCGTGTTCCATCCCGGCATGAAGCAGAACAGGAACAGGATGGCCGCTGGAAGATACACGACTCGCGTGTGTGTGAGCCGACGCAAGGCCTGCCATACATTCTCCGGGATGCTGGCTAGCTTCTCTATGTCAGGGGCATAGACAATGCTCGGCGTCCAGAAGGCCAGCAGCGAAACCGGGAGGATTAGAAGGGCTGAACTCACGAATGTGGCTCGGATCCCCAGGTGCTCCAGCACCCATGGACCTGCCGCAGTGGCCAGTACACTTGGGATCTGGGGCGCGAGGTTGTAGACGACGGACAGACGCCCGGTCATGCCGTAGCGCCTCGACACCGCTGCGAGCAGGCCTCCCAGGGCCGCACCGAGAAGGACACTCCCGCAGGTGCTGATTACCATCGTCGTGACGAGGCGGGCATAGGAAGGACTCCCGAGGGCAAGTGAAGCCAGCGCCAGGGCCTTCAGGGGAGGCACCAGCAAGAAATAGCCCCGGTCCTCCATGCCGAAGGGACGCCAACGATCTCGCAGGAAGCCGAAGATGAAGCCGATGAAGTAGGGCGAATCCATCAGCAGCAGACCTAGGGAAGTACTCTGCGCCTGGAGATGCAACCCCTCCTTCAGGAACCAGGAGATGGGAACGAACGTGAACGCGTTTGAAGCAGCCACGAACAGGTTCAAAACGAAGAAGTAGGCGACGATCCGCAGCGTGTCGGTTCTGGGCAGGTGGATTTCCTGGGGAGTGCTGAGGTTCATCATGTTGCTCCGAACATCTGGCACGACCTCATCGGCCCAGGGGAATTTCGAGGCTGCTCTGCTGATCCCCGCCGTGC
>CAIPUA010000241.1 GCA_903868115.1 uncultured Holophagaceae bacterium | reverse complement strand
GCAGTTCCTCATGGGCAGCAGCATCCACGCCCAGATCATGTTCTTCCACCGGGACATGCCCATGATCGCCCTCCTGCGGGGCGCGCCCTACGGTCCCCAGGACATCGATCGCCTGACCCGCCACATCACCGACTTCAGCCTCCGGGGCCTCGGCCTTGGAAGCGCCCTCCAAGGAGCCTGATCATGCTGTTGCTTTCTCCACCCGCTCTGGTCGAGGGCGCACCGATCCAGATACCCCTGGACCTCGACATGGCCGCCGCCTTAAGTCGCGCCAAGGCCGAGAATCCCAGCATCCGGGCCGCCAAGGCCCGCGTAGACGAACGCCGGGGTCTCATCACCACCGTGCGGGCCGATGCGCTGCCTCAAGTGACCCTGGTCGGTGATTTCATGCGGATCCGGGATGTCAGCATGCTCAACAGCAACATCGGCAGCATCTTCTCGATCTTCGACGCCTTCCAGACCAAGCCGGGCATTACGCTACCGCCCTTCGACACCAGTGCCCTGGCCGCTCCCCGGAACTACTACACCACCCAGGCTACGGCCAGCCAACCCCTCTTCTACTGGGGCAAGCTCGGCACGGCGGTCGAGGTGGCCAAGATGGGCGAGAAGGAAGCCGGTTTTGGCTACACCACCGCTGAATTGGAGATCCTCCACGGCGTGGCCAAGGGCTACCTGGCCGTGCTTGCCACCCGGGCGGAACTGGAGGTCGTGGAATCCCGCAAGAAGACCGCCGAACAGTTCCTCGCCGATGTGAAGGCCAAGCTGGAAGCGCAGACGGCCACGGAGCTCGACCGCCTGCGGGCAGAAAGCGAATATCTCGCGGTCGTGCCAGAAAGCCTGCAGGCCGAGGCCAACCACAAGCGCGCCATGGAGGTCTTGAATGGGCAGCTGGGCCTGGATCCCCGCACGCCCTTGAAGCTCGCGGACCTCGGCCTGCCGCCGCTGGAGGTCCGCTCGGAAGCCACCGAGCGCAGCGAAATCGCCCAACTCAAGCAGCAGGAGGCGATGTACCGCGCCAACGACCGCATTCTCAAGAGCGACCTCCGCCCCAAGTTCGACCTGAACGCCTCGTACGGCTACCAGGCCGGCGCAACGGAGAATCTGTTCAAGGAGCCCTACGACACCTGGAAAGTGAATATCACGATGCGCTTCCCGATCTTCGACGGGCTCCGCAGCTCGGGCAAACGGGCCCAGAACAATGCCCAGCTCGAACAGGTCCGCCAGATGCGCGTCGACAAGGAACGCGCCATCGCGGTGGAGAAACGCACCGCCACCCGCGAGACAGAGAAGGCCATCGCCTTTCACGAGGCCGCCAAGAAGGCCTACGATGCAGGCCTGGAAGCCCTCCGCATGAGCCGCGAAGCCTTCGACCAGGGCCTCATCACCTCTCTGGATCTTCTGCAGGCTGAACGCACCGAACGCCAGCTCGAGAGCCAGCGTCGCCGTGCCGAACTGGGCCTCTGGGCCGCGCGCTTCGATCACCGCCGGGCCCTTGGCCTGGCCCCGCTCTGATCTCAACCGACTTTCCTGCGAAGGTGAACCCATGGCTAACAAGAAACTGTTCCTTTATGTCGGCGTGCCCGCCCTGATCATCACGGGCGCCGCCGGGTACCACCGGGTTCGGCGCAATACCGAACTCGATCGACAGAAGGTCATCAAGGAAGAAGGCGCTTTGCCCGTCACGCTCGCCACTGTGGAGAATCGCGCGTTCAGAGGTTCCATCACCTTCACGGGCACCTTGCTGGCCGTGAACAGGGCGGAACTGCGGGCCGAAGTCTCGGGCCGCGTCACTCGCGTAGGGGTCCACGAAGGCGATCGCGTGACCGCGGGTGCCGTGCTTTCCGCCCAGGACGAAGACGATCTGATCCTGGGGGTCCAGGCGGCGGAGGCCCAGCTGGCTCAGGCCCAGGCCCAGGCGCAGCAGGCCAAGCGCGACAATGACCGCGCCCAGATGCTGCTCGAAAAACGAAGCGTCACTAAACAGGCCGCCCAGCAGGCCGAGACCTACCTGAACGCCTCCAGCGCCGCCGCCCGTGCCGCCGAAAGCAATCTCGGCCTTGCCAAATCGAGACTGAAAAAGGCCCGGATCACCGCGCCCTTCGCGGGCGAAGTGGCCCAGCGAGCCGTTCAGCCCGGCGAGATGCTGAACCCCGGCCAGACGGCCTTCGTGGTGGTGGATAACCGCACGCTGGAAATCCTGGCGGATCTGCCCACCGAGGCCCTGGGTGCCGTCAAGACAGGCATGAAGGCCACCTTCCGAGTGACTGGGTATGAGCAGCCATTCCAGGCCACCCTGGCCCAGATCAGCCCGTCCGTCCTGCCTGATGGCCGCACCCTCCGCGTGCGTCTGTTGGTGCCCAATGTCGATGGGAAGCTGAAAGGCGGCCTCTTCGCAGAAGGCGCAATCCTCGCGGAGACTGAGATCCGCCGCCCGGCCCTGCCCTCCCAGGTCGTCACCGCCCTGGGCCGCGAGGCCGAGGTGTTCTTTTTCGATAACGGCATCGCGCGGCGCAAGAAGATCGCCATCGGTGTTGATCAGGCCGGCTGGCGCCCAGTAGAAGGTCTGGCGGTCGGCACCCGCGTCGTGGCCCAGGGCCGCGACTTGGTAATGGACGGAGCCCGCATCCAGGAAGCCTCGCCCCAACAGAAGCCCGCGCAGTAGCCACTATTTATCGGTGTCCATCAGTGTTCATCGGTGGCAAATTTTTTGTCTTTTTTGAATCTTTTCCTTGCTTGTCTTTCCGTGCCCTTCACCAGGTGTTTCATGCACGATCACGACCCCTTGACCGAGCAAATTATTGGCTGTGCCTACACTGTGGCAAATCAACTAGGCCATGGCTTCCTGGAGAAAGTCTATGTCAACGCGCTGGTGATCGAACTGCGGCGCATGGGAATGCAGGTCGTGGAGCAGGTCAAGATCCTGGTCTATTACGATGGCATTGTTGTGGGCGGGCTTCAATACGCAGCACGCCCGAACTGTAGAACGGGCGTGCAATGCGGGCATGGGCACGTTGTGCGCACCACGGACAGGCCGCCAGATGCT
>CAIPUA010000240.1 GCA_903868115.1 uncultured Holophagaceae bacterium | reverse complement strand
CTTCGCCTCGGCTTCCTCCACCTGCTTCATGCCTTCCAGGTCCTTCAGGCCCGCCAGGTAGCCCCGGGTGGCCTTCAATCCGTTGTCGATGCCGTAGATCTGGCCGCCGACCAGGGCGCGTGCCTCGAAGCTGCGGGCGGCAAAGGCCTCCAGGACGGCCCGGCGGCGCTCCATGGAACGGAGCTGCATGGGGGTGGCGAATTCCCGGGCGTGCTGCATCTGGGCCAGGGTCCAGAGGCGGTTGGTGGTGCCTGGATGGCCGGAGACGAAGGTGAGATCCCCCTGCTTCAGGCCATCCTGGCTCCACTGGAGATGGTGATCGGGATGAAAGGGCTGATCCTTCTCGTAGACTCGGAGCAGGGCGTAGTCCAGGTGGTGCCGGGGGAAGGTGAAGTTGTCGAAGTCCCCGCCGAAGCGCGCCACAGACAATTCGGGCGCCATCACCAGGCGCACATCCGTGAACTTCCGGTAGACGTAGAGCCAAGTCTCGCCGCCCTGGTAGAGCGACACGGGTTCCACGGTCAAACCGGTCTTCGTGCGCAGCTCTTCCCGGGCCTTCTGGACCCCCAGGGCTTGGGCGCGGAGCTTTTCGGCTTCGGTTTTTCCTGCGGCCTGGGCGACGCGTTCACTGATGTCATGCATCTCCACGAGCTGCATCAGCTCCATGCCTGGCACCTTGAGTTCCTGGCTGCGGTTTGCCGCGACGAAGCCGTTCTTGAGCAGATCCCGTTCCCGGGTCGAGAGGCGCTGGATGAAGCCCCGGGCCACATGATGATTGGTGAGCACCAGGCCTTCGGCGCTTACGAAGGAACCGCTGCCGCCCGGGAAGCGCAGGCTCGAGAGGCGCAGATGGTCAATCCATCCGCGGGTGGGCTCGAAGCCGCAGGCGGCCTTGAGCGGCTTCAAGGGCAGATTATCGAAGGTCCACATACCTTCCTCGGCCCGGAGCACCGGAAGCGCGCAGGCAAGGGTGAGGGCAAGAATCGAGAGACGCATCAGGACTCCACAAAATCAGAAGGGTCCGCGGATGAACACGGATGAAGAAGTGAACGCTTTCCATCTTTCATTCATGTCCATCCGTGGATGATTTTTCCCTCTTACTTACCAAGAATCTCATCTGCGATGGGTTGTGCCTCGTAGATCGTCTGAATGGACTCCAGGAGGGCCCGGGCATCCACGGAGATGCCGCGGTTGGTGGTGCCGTCGTAGAAGTAGCGCCCGGGGAGCATCTCGATGTTGCCATCGAAGATCAGGCCCACCAGTTCGCCCTTTCGATTGATGACGGGGCTCCCGGAATTGCCTCCGATGATGTCGACAGCATGGGAGAAGCAGAAGGGTGTGTCCATGTTCAGCTTGCCCCTGCGATCCAGCCAGCGCTGAGGCAGGGTCCAGGAACCGTTCTCCGCCTTCACTTCGTTGCCACCCCATCCGGCGTAGCGATCATACATACCGCCGAAGGTGGTGAAGGGCTGGATCAGCGTGCCAGTGGCGGGATAGCCCGCCACGGGCCCGAAAGTGAGGCGCAGAGAGGAGGTCGCATCGGGATACATGGCCTTGCCATAGACCGCGAATCGGGCCTTGGCGATGCGGGCTCCGTGCTCTTCGAGGGTCGCCTTGATCCCGTCTTGTTGGCGGCGCAGTTCCAGCAACAAAGGCTCGATCTTGCG
>CAIPUA010000239.1 GCA_903868115.1 uncultured Holophagaceae bacterium | reverse complement strand
GGTCTCCCCGAAGGTCAGGCGGCGATCCACATTGATCCAGGCGCTATCGGGCACGGCGCACTGGCTGGGGCCCGTGAAAAATACCTGGGATACGCAGATACTGCCCTTGCCCAGGAAAGGATCCACGGCGAGTCGCTCGTGGAGCTTCTCGATTTCGAGAGATACGCGGCTGATCTTGTAGATGGCGTTATCGCCACGCTCGGGAGCACTGCCGTGGCAGCTCAGGCCCTTGACCCGAACCTGCATTTCCATACGACCGCGATGGCCACGGTAGATATTCATGTTGGTGGGTTCGGTGATGACCACTAGCTCGGGGCGGATCTTTTCTTCCTTGATGAGGTAGGTCCAGCAGAGGCCGTCGCAGTCCTCTTCCATCACCGTGCCGGTGAAGAGAAGGGTGAACTGATCGTTCAGGCCCAGCTCCTGGATGATCTTCCCGGCGGTCACCATGGCGGCCATGCCGCCCTCCTGGTCCACCGTGCCACGGCCCCAGACCTGGCCGTTCTCAATCTTGGGCGTGAAGGGATCGAAGTCCCACAGGCTCAGATCGCCGGGGTACACCGTGTCGATGTGGGCGTCGAACGCGATGACCCGTGGGCCCCTGCCGATGCGGCCGATCACATTGCCCAGACCATCGATGCGGACCTCGTCGAAGCCCACTTTCTCCATCTCGGTCTTGATGACCTGGATGACTTCCTTCTCGGTTCCGCTGAAGGAGGGCACGCGGACCATGTCCATCAGGAAGTTGGCGGTCTCGACTTCGAGTTCCCTGGCGCGGGTGGCGATGCGGGAATAGAGCGCGGTCATGTGGCTACCTTTCATATCAGGGGCTAGAAATGCCACTCCACCTGGACGGTGGGGCAGGTGGTGGTGAGGTTGGGCTTGGTCACGGCAGGGTTGCTCGTGGGGATGGGCGTGGGATTGCCGAACTTGTTCTTCCAGTACTCGAAGCCTGGGCCCAACAGGAGCGCTCCCTTTCGGCCAGTGACCAGGGCCCCCAGGTCGAACATCCACGAGGCGCGGGCAAGGGTTTCTCCGGCCGTTTCCACGGCAGTGGCATCCTTGCCCTTGGGGCCTTGATAATTCGCGAAGCCTTTGAAGTTGGTGGAGACTTGGCCCCACTGGAGGGGCAGGTTCCAGGCCGCGGCGATCAGGTAGGTTCCGTCGAAATCAGCGTTCTTGGGACTGGTCGTGGGGTAGTTGCCAAAGGCGTTGTGGTTCTTCTCTTTGTAATATAGGAAACCCAGATCGAAGAAGCCCTTGGGCAGCTTGAACTGGATCGTGGGACCCGCCACGAAGGCCTGCTTGCCGGGGGCAAAGCTGGTGTTCTTGGTGCTCCACTCGAAACCTGCGGAGAAGGCGAGGTCCTTGACGATGCCGAAGGCCAGGGGCTTGCCGGTGAAGGTCCTGCCCAGACTGAGGTGATGGCGATAGCTGACATAGATCTCCTGGGCACCCTGGCCCCCGCTGTTCGCGGGGTCAGCCTGGTCAGACCGGAGCAGGTCCACACTCAAGAAATTGCTGCCATAGGCGTAGCCGCTGGCATGGGTGAAATTGATGACATTCTTCTCGATGTCCTTGGGGTTGGTGGGCTCCTGAAACGTGGTCCCGTGCCGATAGCCAAGGTATGTATCGCTCCAGTCGGAGGCGCGGGCGGGCAGGGTGACGAGGGCGCAAAGAGCGAGAGCGAGGGCGGTGGTTTGGGTCATGGTCGAGGCCTTGGATGGATGGGTCTCAGGGACAGTTCAGGCTTCGCTGCCGTGGCTGGCGTCGGCGGCTTCCGTAGCGGCCTGGTCGGCGGCTTTCAAGTGGTTGAAAAAGGCATTGAGGGCGACCGCCGCGATGGAGGCCAGCAGGATGCCGCTGTGGAGCAGCGGGCTGAGGGCCTTGGGCATCTGACTGAAGAACTTGTCCGCGACGAGAGGGATCATGCCGAAGCCGATGCTGATGGCCACGATGTAGAGGTTCAAGCGGTTGTGCTGGAAGTCCACACCGCCCAGGATGCGGATGCCCGTGGCGCAGAGCATGCCGAACATCACGATGCCCGCGCCGCCCAACACGAACTGAGGCACCGAGGCCACGATCACGGCCAGTTTTGGCAGCAGGCCCAGAAGGATCAGGATCCCGCCACCGGCGGCGCAGACCCAGCGGCTCTTGACGCCCGTGACCCCAACCAGGCCCACATTCTGGCTGAATGAGGTGTAGGGGAAGGTATTGAAGATGCCGCCGATGAGCGTGCCCAATCCATCCACCCGCAGGCCATCGGAGAGGTCCCGCTGGCTAATCGACTTGCCCGTGATGTTTCCAAGCGCGAGGAACATGCCCAGGGACTCGATCATCACGACCACCATCACCATGCACATGGTGAGCGTGGCGACGAGGTTGAAACGGGGCCAGCCGAACTGGAAGGGCTTGACCACGGCGATCCAGGCAGCCTCGTGGATGCCTGCGAAACTCACCTTGCCCAGGGCCATGGCGATGAGCATGCCGAGGATGATGCCCAGCAGCACGGCGATGTTGGCAAAGAAGCCCTTCACGAACTTGGTGATGCCCAGGATGAAGATCAGCACGAGGCCGGCAACTGCCAAATGCAGGGGGGCGCCATAGGCCGGGTTAGGCATGGGCCCCGTCGGACCGGGGAGGGTGGGGTTGCCACCCGCCGCCCAGTTGATGCCAACGCGCATGAGCGAAATGCCAATCACCGTGATGATCGTGCCCGTCACCACCGGCGGGAAGAAGCGCAACATGCGACTGATGAGCGGTGCCACCAAAATGCCGAACAGGCCCGCGGCGATGACGGCACCGTAGATGCCAAGGAGGCCGAGGTCGGGGTTCGTCGCCATGGCCACCATGGGACTCACGGCGGCGAAGGTGACCCCCATCATCACGGGCAGCTTGATGCCGAAACGCCAGAACCCGATGGCCTGGATCAGCGTGACCAGGCCGCAGGCGAAGAGATCCGCGTTGATGAGCAGCGCGAGTTGTTCCTTGGGAAGCTTGAGGGCCCCACCGATGATGAGGGGCACTGCCACGGCGCCCGCGTACATCACGAGCACGTGCTGGATGCCCAGCAGCGAGAGCTTGCCGACGGGCAGTAACTCGTCCACAGGAGAGGTGACGGGAGGATGGCTCATGTTGGCTCCGTGCGGGTGGCCGACGACATGGCGCGCAGGAAATGGGTCGGGATCGCCTGTTCCGCTCCGAGCAGGGCGATGAGCGTGACGCAGGGCGCCAGATCGAACCTCTGCCCATCATCCAGCGGCCCTACCGGTTCCCAGTCGAGCAGCCGCCAGGTGTCTGTGGCGAAGCGGGCCCGCAGCACGTCAGAGTGGTATTCCGTGCCCTCGGCCCGGCGCTCCAGACGGTGCAGGCTGCCGCCCAGCCGTGCCTCCAGGGTCACGCCCTCCTCCGTGAGTTCCAGGCGGAAGGCATCACCCTGAGCATTCTCGAAGCCTTCGGCATCCAGCCAAAACCGAGGTTTGTCCCGGAAGGGTGCGCCGGAGGTGGGGCAGAAGGTGACGCAGTTGCCGCATTCGTTGCAGTAATCGCCAATATTCAGGATCTGGACAGACTGCTGAACGCTGAAGACCTTCGGGCCTTCCTCGACCAGTTGGCCTCCGCGAGCGACCAGCACGGGCCATTCGAGGGCAAGGGGCGCCATGGCAAAAGCGCGGTTGGCCCGGTTGGGGCAGACCGTCACGCACAGACTGCACAGCTCGTCGCAATCGAGGCAGCGGCTGGCTTCCGCCAAGGCGTCTCCATGGCTGAAGCCCTGGAGAACTTCCTGAAAGCCGCCGCGTTCGGAGATGGGCAGCACGGGAACCGTCTGGGGCAGTGCTCTGGGGCCCTTCTTCGCCAGCATTTCCGCGATGGAACTTGTCTTGGCAAGCGAGGGTTCGGTCTCCAAAATCACGCCATGTCTGCGGCCGATCTCTTCGGCCGCAGACCGTCCATCGGCGATGGCCTTGATGACCGAGGCCGGGCCTCGCGCCACATCGCCACCGGCAAAGATGCCTGGCTGGCTCGTCTCGCAGGTGGCAGGCGCCACGGCCAGCGTGCCGTCTCGGTGCCGCTTCAATTCGAGGTCGCCCAGAAAATCCAGCACGGCTTCCTGTCCGATGGCGGAAACAATCGTACCGGCGGGCAGGACTTCCTCGGGCCCGTCCGCAGGCACAGGCCGCGGGCGGCCAGAGGCATCGGGCTCCCCCAGTCGCATGCGGGTGCAGGCAAGGCCCACCACCCTGCCGCCTTCGACCACGACTCGGGCCGGCGCGAGGAGGTCCTTCAGTTCGATGCCTTCCAGGAGGCAGTCCTGGACCTCCTCGGGATCCGCAGGCATCTCTGAGCGGGTGCGCCGATAGACCAGGGAAACTTGGGCCTCCGGGGCCAACCGCCGGGCGGAGCGGGCCGCGTCCATGGCGGAATTGCCGCCGCCGATGACGAGGATGCGCCTTCCCAATTCCATCGGTTTCTGAGCCCGGACCTTGTCCAGGAATTCCAGCGCATCGATGACGCCAAGTGCAGTTTCCCCCTCGATGCCGAGCCGCTTTCCCCGCTGGGCGCCGACACCCAGGAAGAGATAGTTGAAGTCCTGGCGCAGAGTCGAAAGGGCGAGATTCCCACCCAGCACCTGCCCCAGATGGATCTTCACGCCGAGTTGGCGCAGGCGTTCGAGATCCACTGCGAGCGCATCATCATCCAGGCGATAACGCGGCACCGCCCCGCCCACCATGCCGCCGAGATGCGTCTTGCCTTCAAAAATCTCTGCCTCAAAACCCATCTTCGCCAGAAAGTAGGCCGCCGACATCCCCGCCGGTCCCGCCCCCACGATGGCCACCTTGACGCCGTTCGTTTCTTTCGCTTGCTCTGAAAATTGCGGGCTGCGCCCGCAATTTTCAAACGCGAAACGCTTGATCTCCCGGATCCCAAGGGGTGCATCGTAGAAGTTGCGGACGCAGCGTTCGGTGCAGGGATGATCGCAGATGCTGCCCGTCACGCCGGGCAATGGATTGGTGTGGAGGATGACCTCCATGGCCTCGGCAGGCCTGCCGTGGGCCACCAGCCAGAGATAGTCCGGAATGTTCTGGTGGGCCGGACAAGCTTCCTGGCAGGGCGCCGCGATGCAGTCGAAGGTACCCAGGGCGCGAGCGCCCTTGAAATGGAGGGGACGGTCGCGGTGCGAATACCGCTCGTCGCCGAGGACGCATTCGGCATGGCGGGCTAGGCTGAAGTGGGCGCCCTGGCCGCCGGAGCGGAGCTGCACGAAGGCGTCGAGCGTATCGGCACCGACCTGCGTCATGGCACCTTCGAGATTCACCAGGTACTGCTGAAGGCGCGCGTAGCCACCGGGCTTCAGGAGATCCGTGCACACGGTGATCGGGGAGAGGCCTGCCGCCACGAGATCCGCGAAATTCGTGGCCTCGGCGCCGCCACAGAAACTGATCGGCACCTGGCCATCCAACTCCTCAGTGACGAGTTTCGCCAGTGTCACCGTCAACGGGTGCAGCGAGCGGCCCGACATGTACATCATCTTTTCCGTGCCGGGAAAGATCGGGCGCTTGTTGATGACCTCTAATGTGTTGGAGAGCTTGAGGCCGAACTGCTGGGGCAGGCCTTCGGCGACCTGGGCGAGGTTCCGCACCATGGCCATGGCAGCCTCGAATTTCGGATCGTGCTCGAAGGCCGCGTCAGGCACTTCGATCTCGAAGCCCAGCGTATGGTTGAGGATGCCGCGCAGCCGTTCTGGTCCGAGTAGGGTGGGATTGAGCTTCACCCAGGTGTTCACGCCCAAGTCTGTGAGCAAGTAGCGTGCGATGCGCTCGATTTCCGCTGGTGGGCAGCCGTGCATGGTGGAGAGCGTGATGTGGTCGGAGAGCTGATGAGGAATCTCGATATCCCGCACCGCAGGGTAGGTTTTCGCCACGGCGTCGACGGCCTTGGGTAGGGCATGGCGGGCATCGCGCATGGAGGCGATGAATCGCTGCACCCGCGGGTTCTGGATGCCCTCCAGGTTGTAGCCGACACTCATGGCGAAGAGAGTTCCGGGATGATTCAGGCCCAGTCTATGGGCCAGGGCATGCACCAGCACCCAGGCATTCAGGTATTCGTCGAAGGACTGCTCGAGTGTGAGTTCCTGGGACCACTCGCAGTTGTAGGTCTCGTCCGCGGAATCGATGCAGGGCCGACTGACGGCGATCTCATCCAGTATTTGAACGGTCTTCAACTCGATGAATCGCGCCCCGCAAAGCCAACCGGCGATGATGTTCTGCGAAAGCTGGGTATGCGGCCCGGCGGCCATGCCCAGCGGCACGGCCAGGGTGCGGCCAAACAACTGGGACGAGAGCTGGGCGCCGGGTATCTGGAAGTTGCCCTGGGGGATGCCGAGGACCGTATCGCGATGATCCAGTTCATCGAAAATCCAGCGGGCCAGAAGCTCAAGCGGTGCGGGGCGGAAGGCTTTTTCCATCACAGCGCTTCCTTGGGCTGCCTGCCCAGGGCCTTCATTTCCCGCATGGGCAGGGTCGTGCGGCGGATGCCATCGAACTGACAGAGGGCATTGGCCACGGCGGCAGCTGTTGGCACTAGGCCGATCTCGCCCACGCCCTTCGCGCCGTACGGACCGTGGGGGTCCGCCACTTCCACGCCGATGACCTCCACGAGCGGCATATCACGAGCCCGGAGAATGCCAAGGTCCGCCAGTTGCCAGGACACCGGGAAGCCGTCCTTGAAGGGGAACTCCTCGGTCAGTGCGTAGCCCAGGCCCATGTGCAGGGCGCCCTCGATCTGGCCTTCGAAGAGGGTGGGATTCATGATGCGGCCCGCGTCGTGGGCGGCGGTGATGCGCGTGATCTTGCCGGTCTCGTCGAGTTCCACCATCTGGGCGGCGTAGCCGTAGGAATAGTGCGTAACGACATCCTTGCCCGGCGGGGGTTCGTGGCCGACCTTGGTGGTCCAGTCGCAGACCCATTCGCCCTTGTATTCCCGCCCTACCAGATCGGCCAGCGTCTTGCCCGCAAGCAGATCCTGCTTCAGGCCCTGGGCCGTGACGCGCACGGCATTGCCCACCAGGGAGGTACCACGCGAGGCCGTGGTCATCCCAGCGGCGGTCTCCTCGTCCGTATCCACCCGGATCTCGATGTAATCGGGCTCGATGCCCGTCTCCTCCACCAGGGTCTGCAGCGCCATGGTGTAGACGCCTTGTCCCATCTCGCACCAGCCGTGATGGACGACCACGCGATCCGGGGCCTCGATGACGATCTTGGCCTTGCCGTAGTCCGGCATGCCGCAACCGATGCCGGTGTTCTTGATGCCCGCGGCGAGGCCCGCGCATTTGGCCTGCTGGAAACGATCCTTCAGGGCCTCCAGGCAGGCGCGTACCCCCACACCGCCCTTCAGGATCTGCCCCGTGGCGATGCTCTTGCCCTCCACCAGCGCGTTGTCCCAGCGGAACTGCCAGCGGTCGAAGCCGCCCATGCGGCAGAGTTCGTCCATGCAGGATTCCATGGCGAAGCAGGACTGGTTCACACCGAAGCCCCGCATGGCGCCGCAGGGCACATTGTTGGTGATGACCGCCGTGCCCTTCACATGGACATTGGGCACTGTATAGGCTGCGGCGGCGTGGGCCACGGCGCGCTCGATGACCTTCATGCCCACGCTGGCGTAGGCACCCGAATCGGAATGCATGGTGGCGACGAGGGCTGTGAGCCTGCCGTTCGGGTCGCAGCCCAGCGCGTAATCCATCACGATGGGATGGCGTTTGGGGTGCATCCGCAAAGATTCCTGGCGAGTGAGGCGCACCATCACGGGGCGGTCCGTGTGCCAACAGAGCAGCGTGGCATGGCCCTGAGTCGTGAGGTCCTCCTTGCCACCGAAGCCGCCGCCGTTCTGCACCTGGACCACGTTCACGCGCTTTTCGGCAACGCCCAGCATGGCCGCCAACTGGACCCGGTCCTCGTAGACGCCTTGACCACAGTCGAAGACCTTGATGCCCTTTTCACCGTCCTTCTGCCAGGGGATGGCAAAGGTGGCTTCCATTTCCAGGAACGCGTGCTCGATGCGCTGGGTCGCGTAGCGTCCGCGCACGACGAAGGCCGAGGTATCCAGGGCGGCGGCCGCGTCGCCCACCTTCACTTCGGAAACGGAGAGAACATTCCCCTTGGGAGTCAGTTGCGGGGTTCCTGGCTGCAGCGCCTCGAAGATATCCGTGACGGGCGGCAGTACCTCGTAGTCCACGCGGATGCGGGCCACGGCCTCTCTTGCCGCGGCTTCGCTGCTGGCAGCCACTTCGGCCAGCACATCGCCGATGTAGCGAGTCTCCTCGCCCTCGGCGATCAGCACCGGCCAATCCTTGTAGATCATTCCCACGATCCGTGTGCCGGGGATGTCCTCGGCCACCAGAATCCGCGCCACGCCCGGCACCCGAAGGGCCTCGGAGACATCGATGCGAAGCACCTTGGCCCTGGGATGATCCGAGAACTTGAGGGCGCCGAAGAGCATGCCGGGCTCCTGCATATCGCCCACGAAGACCCGCTCACCGAGTACCGCTTCGCGTCCCGTGTACTTCCCGTGGCGGCTGCCGATCTGGCCCGTGCCCGTGGTCATCGTCACGGGCCTGCCTTCGCGGATCGCTTCGGCGGCACATTCGATGGAATCCACCACCTTCTTGTAGCCGGTGCAGCGACACAGGTTGGCTGTAAGTCCGTGCGTGATCTCCTGGCGGGTCGGCCTTGGGTTCTTGGCCAGCATCGCCTTGGCCTTCATCACGATGCCCGGCGTGCAGAAGCCGCACTGGACGCCGCCCTTGAGCACGAAGGCGTCGGCGAAGGCATTCCGCTCGAGCGTCGACAAGCCCTCCAGCGTGGTGAGGGATTTCCCTTCGATGTCCTTCATCTTCATGCGGCAACTCAGACGGGCCCCCCCGCCCACCAGGATGGTGCAGCACCCGCAGACACCTTCACCGGAACAGCCGTCCTTGGGACTGATGATCCTGGCAACCTCCCGCAGGTAGGTGAGGACACTCAGCTCAAGGCTGGCGTCATAGCTCGTGCGGGTTCCATTGAGGGTGAATTCCATGGCCAGGCTTCCTTCAAAGGGGTTGCAGGTCTGGATAGCGTGAGCCAACCGGGGTTGGATTCAATCGATGAATTTGGTTCTCACCGATCCGGCAGAGCGTAAAATAAAAATAAAACAATGAAATTATTTTTTAAAATTTACCAAATACACTATAAAACAAAATTATAACGAAATCAAGTAAATTTTTTGATGCAAGAAAAAAATTTTTGACTGCTCAAATTTTGACCTTCACTACCTCCCCTCTGCCACCGGGAGTTATACCCATTTGCGTTCAACAGCCCTGAAAGACGAGCGGCCCAAAGACTCGAACAGATTCACCACGGCAGGCATTTTGTTCTTCGGTTTCAGCGCCAGTCGTCGACCACGTACGCATCGGGATGGTTGAGCACTGGTTTGTTGTCGAGGTGCATCGCCAGACCCTGGAGCCAGGGGCGTAAGCCGAAGGCCAGGAGGGCGCGAAATGCCTGTTCCCTCATGGCGTTGGTTCCGGCCACTAGGCGATGGACGCCCCAGCAAACGGCCAATGCTTCGGTTGCGGACAGCAGGCGGGTGAAATGCTCTAGAGCCCCCGGGCCGGGGTGGACAGCACCGAACTTGACGTACAGGTTCCCCGAGCCTGCTTCACTCTTGGCCCCGATATGGCAGACCGCCAAAGCGATCACGCGGGAATTCTCTACCAGGAGCACTGTATCTCCGAGCTGCATTTGGTCGAGGCCAACGATTTCGGAGGTCAGGTCGAGCCCATCGTGGAGCGCCGAAGTAAGCGCTCGGCACTCTGCAAGGCAGCTTGTCCGTTGGGCGGGAGGGATCTCGGAATATCGGACCGCTCCCTGCATTCCCGCCTTTGGGGGGACGGTCTTTTCCATCACCGCGATCATGCCCCCCGGCCAGTAGCCGAATTTTTGATACAGCCCGACATGGAGAGGGCTGTGGCCAAAGGTGAACAAGGCAGCGTGGGTAATTCCCGGCTGTCGCATGAATTCCAGCGTCGGTTCGAGCAAGCGTTGGGCCAAACCTGACAGCCAATGGGCCGGGTGAATGGTCAGGGGTCCAAACATCCCCAACGTTCCCCAACGGGTCAGCCAGTTCGACCCCACCACACGGGCATCCACTTCGAGGGCCAAAGCTACTGCAGATCGGATATGCCATCGACTGATCAGGACTTCGGCATCCCCATCGAAAAGGCCGGGGTCGGGAAGACCCAGGAATGTGCCAAATGCCAGACGGTAGATGCGGTCGGCTTCGGAGAGGTCGTTGATGGTCAGGGGGCGGACGACGACGGGCATTTTGGCTCCTCCGTGTGGAGTGTGAATAGCTAACGGGTTCACCACCACCTGCGCAGGCTAGATCAGGCCATATTCATGCATTTTCCGATAAAGCAGAGGCCTGGAGACGCCCAGCAGTTTGGCGGCCTGAAGCCGATTGTTGTTGGCGCGGGCCAGTGCAAAGCCTATGGCTTGCCGTTCGGCCTTCGCCACAACCTGGTCCAGCCGACAGCTAGTCTCCTCGCAGTATGTCTCCGTGGCCGGGCCCAAACCCACCAGGATGGCCCGCACTTGCTCCGCGCTGATGGTGTCCTCCAGGACGATGGTGAGGGTCCGTTCCAGCACATTGCGAAGTTCGCGAATGTTGCCCGGCCAGGGTTGTTTCTCCAACAGGTCCATGGCCGCGTTGCTGAGAGATTTGTGGTAGATGCCATGGGATCTCTGCATTTCAGTCCAGAACATCCGGATCAGCACCATCACATCCTCCGGTCTCTCATGAAGCGAGGGAATGACGATGGGGATCACATTCAACCGATAGTAGAGGTCCTTGCGAAACTTGCCCTCCTCCACCAACTTCAAAAGGTTTTGGTTGGTGGCGGCAATGATGCGTACATCCACAGGCAGGCTGCCCTCCCCACCCACCTTGTCAATCTCCCGCTCCTGCAGCACCCGAAGCATCTTGGCTTGGACGGCCAGAGGCATGTCCCCAACCTCATCCAAGAAGATCGTGCCACCGTCAGCCTGCTCGAACTTACCCGGCCTTCCCCCCTTCCGGGCTCCGGTGAAGGCCCCGTCGGCGTAGCCGAAGAGTTCGGATTCGAAGAGGGATTCCAGGATGGCCGAGCAGTTCACCCGGATGAAGGGATGTTGACAGCGCAGGCTGAGGTTGTGGATGGCGTGGGCATAGACCTCCTTGCCCACGCCGCTCTCTCCCAACAACAGGACCGTGGCAGGCGTCGGCGCCACGCGCATGGCCCTCTCCTTGGCCTGCAGGCTGGCTTCGGAACGAGCCACGATGTCGGCGAAAGTAAATTTGGTATCAGAGCGGGGCTGATTCTTGGTCCCGCGCTGGGTGTCAAGCTGTCCCCGGAGACGGGCCACCTTCATGCCCAGCCGCTTGATCTCCTTGAAGTCCGAGAAGATGATCTTGCCCACGGCGCCGATGCACTTTCCGTCCCGAAAAATCGGGAAGCGGGTCACGACGAAATCGCGCGCACCGATCTCCTGGAAATCATCCACCTCCGCCACTCCGGTGCGGGCGACGATATGCATCCGCGTGTTCTCGACAACATCGGAGACATGGCGACCCAGCACCTGTGAGCGAGTGACGCTGTGGATCTCCTCGAAGCTCCGGTTCACGAGGGTGATGAGGCCACCAGTGTCCACCACCATCAACCCATCCGCAGAGACATCCAGGACGCGTCTCAGCAGGTCGATTTCATCAAGAGCCTGGCGATGATGTTCCTCCAGAAGTGGACTGATTTCATGCAGGAAAAGGGCCGTGAACCCACGGGCGGGGAGGTCCTGCAGCGGAATGAAGAGTCCGAAAAAACTGCGGCGCTCCGAGATCAGAATCCTGCCCCACATCCCGGGAACTTCTTCAGCGCGACTCGTCCGCAGCACCGGAAAAAGATCCTCGAGGTTGGGCTGGGGTTTGCGAAAGGAGTCAGAAAATAATTCACGAAATGCCGGGCTGGCATAAGGGATGGCGCCCTCGCCATCGAGGAGCGCGAACAGGATCAGACCTTTGTGATCCCCGGCCTGACGAACCAACCCCAGTCCAACTAGTTCCGGGCCAGGGTCCACCTCTACCACGGGGAATGATTGTCCCTCCGGAAGCAGATGCCAAGCGATGGGGTCCTGCCCTGACCATTTTTTCCCCTGGGCGATCTCCCTCAGGAAAAAAGGCAGATGAAAGCTCCGGGGAGCGCATCCCGAAGGGTCTAGGAGAGGGGCAGCCTGGCTGCCATTGGCGATTAGATGATCCATCACCTTTGTCAGGGTCCAGTCGAGGCAAACCCCCTCCTCGTTGACGGGGAGAGGGGAGGAGACGGGCTTGGCGGATTTCATCGGGACTCGCGTTCCGTGAGAGGAGGTGGCCAATCATTCAAATCAAGTTCTCGATTTTCAGCGAAAAGGGAGATCGGAGGGACACCTTCTCATAGTGTCGCACCGAAAGGATCGACCCGCGCGCCTTCCATCCAGGTAACGGAGGGGTCACGCGGGTCGATAGTGACCGGGGGAGTCCCGTGGGGGAATGTCAGCACCAATCGCCCAGCCTCACGCCGAATGCGAGTCTCCACAGGCCCTCGTTTCACGATCATCTCAAGCCGCGGATGTGGCTCCAGCGCCTTGTTGAGGAGGAGGAGTGAGGCGCGGTTCACCATCCGGCAAAATTCCGGAGAATAGAAGGGTTGACCCGTTGCTCGCTGGAAGTCGGCGAGGCCCGCCGGGCAGAGGTTACAGAGGTCGAAAATGTCAAGGCACTGCCCACACAAGGGTGCGACTGGTGCTTCGGCATCCGTGAAGAAGCGGTCGAGGCCGTCGAGGAACGGAAGCGTCCGTTCTGGGTTGAAATTGGAACAGTACCAGGCGACATAGCAATCGGTGAAGCGTCCGTCCGGCAGCAGGCTGATGCCCAGCTTGTGGCAGGTCCAGTCGCGCTTCAACTGAAGGGCCCAGCTGTCACCGACCGGGGCCTCCACCAGTCGCACGCCGCCCCCGGCCGCCTCCTCGATAAAAGTGGCGAGCTGGCTCACGAAGGCCTCCCGCTGGTTCTTGCTGAAGGCGCGCTTGATGGGGCGGAAGGCAAAGGGGGCGTTCTGGAGTTCGAGGAGCGAGAGGAAGTTCTCCTTCAGGTGTTGTGTGTCCTTCGGTGTCACGCAGGCGGAGAGCTTGAGCGTGATATTGGAGGCCTGGGGGAGGCGGGTGCGCATACGGCGGAAGGCCGCTTCGGCCTCGCGCCAGTTCAAGGCGTTCCGTTCGGAGCGGCGGCCGTCGTAGGAGACGAGGAGGAGAACGGGCACACCGGAAGCCGCGAGCGCGTCGAGGACTCGTGGCGTGTGTCGCGAGAGGCCCGAGGTGAAGGCCATCACGGGGACCTTCAACTCGCGGGCGTTAAAATCCAGGAGCCACTTCCAGAGATCGGGGAAATCGAAGATCTCTCCCGCGCCCACCTCGAGGCCGGTGATCTCGTATTTGTCCATCACCTGACGGATTCGTGGCTCGGCGATCTGCGGGTCGAGGCGTGCCCCGCGTGCCTCCCCGAAGCCATGCGCACCCTTGAGGGCGCAGTAGGAGCAGGCATTCGCGCAATCGAGGCCCAGAACGAGTTTCAGAACACGCCTGGGCCGCCGTTCGGACTGTGTTGGGATACCTACGGATTGCGAGGGTTTCACGGTCTCACTGCCAGCGATTGCAGGCGCCACCTTTCTGGTAATCGGCCGGATCGACTGGCGATAATGCTTCGCGTGGGCTACCGCAGATCTGACAGGTCCAGTCTGCGGGGAGATCCCAGGGCGTTGGCTTCAGCCCCTCTGAGGGCGGAGGCGTCGTTCCCTGTGTCTCAACCATGAAGTTGCATGTATCACAGAGCCACTTAGGCATGGTTCACCTCGTTTAGATGGCATCAGGCCAGGCAGGAATCAGTCAAGGTAGCCCCGCTTCTGTTGGTCCCGCTCGATGGAGCGGAACAACGCGGCGAAATTTCCCTCACCGAAGGAGAAATGGTTATTCCGCTGGATGATCTCGATGAAGATTGGACCGATCAGGTTTTTCGTGAAGATCTGTAGCAGATAGCCATTCTCGTTGCCATCAACAAGCACGTTGCGCCTCTGGAGGTCGCCCCTGTCTTCCATGATCTTTGAGACCTTTGTGAAGGCATCGAGGTAGTAATCATCGTCCATATCAAGCATCTCGATGGGCGTGCCCTCAAGTTTCTCGAGCGAGCCGAGGATGTCTTCGGTGAGAAACGCGAGGTGCTGGATGCCGGGGCCTTTGTATTCCTCGAGGTACTCGTTGATCTGCGATTTTTTGTCGTCGGCTTCATTGATGGGGATGCAGAAGTAGCCGCATGGCGAACGGAGGGCATACGAGGTCAGCCCCGTCTTCGAACCGCGGATATTGAAGTAGCGCACCTCCTCGAAGCCAAAAACCGATTTATAGAAGGTGGCCCACTGCTGCATCGTTCCCTTTTCGACATTGTTCGTAAGGTGGTCGATGGCCGTGAAGCCCTTGTTCGGTGTGAATTCCGGCGTTGTGAGCTTTCGGAAGCCCAGGCGTTCCCACGTGTTCGCCTCGGTCCAGCAATCCGTAAAATAGATGAGGCTTCCGCCAATCCCAAAGATGGCCGGCATCATCCTGCCATTCACCGCGAAATCGCCCTGTGCGCATACCTTTCCACCATTTTCCATCGCGGTGGTAAGGGCCACCTTCGCATCCCTCGTGCGCCAACCCATCGAGCAGATGGAAGGTCCGTGCAGGCTCCCGAATGACGCGGCAAAGGAATTGGGCTCGCGATTTACAAGAAAAGTGATATCGGCCTGCTGGTAGAGATCGATGGATTTCGTGGCGTGCGTCATCGTCTTTGAGAACCCGAAGCCCCTAAAGAGTGCGTCGAGCTTTGCGGGCTCCGGCGAGACGAATTCCACGAAGTCGATGCCTTCAAGTCCGCAGGGGTTTTGCGTGGAGACCTGGAACTGCGGGGGGCGGATGGTCAGGGTCATGGGGAGTGCTCCTCGGAAATGAGCAGGGCCGCGGGGGTCTGCATAGTGCAAAGGGGAAGAACCGATTGGGAATCCTCAGGGCCAGCTATGGAAGGGCATCCCTGCCCCCTTACGTGGAGCCCCGGAAAGGCGCCCAGGTCATGTGAGAACGCGCTTTCCGGGACTTGCGTGAACAAAGGATCAGAAGCGGGTCTTGAACAGGTAGGAAAGCTCAAGGCGGAGGAAGTGTCCCGCATTCTTGCCCGTGTAGAAATCGCCAGGGGTGAGGTGCTCGTACAGAACATGCCCCTTGAATTCGGGGCTGAACTTGTAATCGGCCCGGAATTGCAAGATATCGCCGCGGTTCTTGCCCGTGCTGAAGGTCGCTCCAGGCACGGTGCCGGGAGCCTCCATGGCGGCCATCTTGTAGAAGGTGGCCCTCAGTTCCAGGGGCTTCGACGGGGTGAGGCGCACTTCCGCTTCCCACATGCCCGTGTTGGTGGAATAGGCCACGCCCTTTTCCGGAACCTCGGAGTAGATGTAGAGTTCGCTCCACCGAGGCCAGCGACTGAAGATGGGATCCCAGGTGGTGATCTTTGAGGTGACGGAGGAATTCGGGTCCTGCCCCGACATGGCGATGTAGGCTGCGGAGAAGGTGGGCTTCCAGGACAAATCCAGGGCCTTCTTCACGCGCAGGTAGCCACCCCAAGACCCGATATCCCGGCGCGCCTCCGTTGTGCCCGGGCGCCCATCCTGGGTTCCCCACTGATAGGCGAATTCGCCGTTCACGCTCCAGCCATCCTGGAAGTCCTGCACAGCGCGACTGCCGAGGGTGCTGATTCGACGATCGGCCTGGAACTGGGCATTGCTAATGGCCCGGTAGTCGTTCGTCTCGGTCTTTAGGAAGTAGTAAGCCTCCAGGCTTGTCCCGGTCCATTCCTTCCCTGTGAAATAAAGACCAAGGGCCTGCTCGTCGCGCTCGTTCAGGCGCTGGGGACTCTCCCCCAACCCGGTCGCCTCGTTGATTCTCGGAAGATACTTGTCCTTCGAAGGATTGGAGATGGCCAGGAACTCAAGCTTGGATTTGCTCCAGGCATAGGTGAGATCGAGGGCATTGAAGTAGGCGGCCCGGGAACCATCCAGGGCGCCGCCGTCGAAGATGACGAAGCCTTCCCCGCGCATGATGTTCTGTCTGCCAACTCTCACAGACCAGGCTTTCGAAAATTTATAATCAACATAGAAGGTATCGAAGAAGACTTCGCGGGCGTTAATGGCCGCATTTGGATGGACGATTTTTCGATTTTCATTGTTCACGCCGATGGAAATCTCTAGATCGGACGTCGGATTCGCCGTGATCCACGCTCGGGTCCGGAAGCGGTAATAGCTCTTCAGGTCCGACGCGTTGGCGTCGTTGTGATCGATGATGTTGTCGTAGTCCTCGAGGCGCACGCGCTCCTCGAAACCAACTTCGAAGATGCCCTTCGGGGCCTGGCCCTTGGGAGGTTCCTGGGCCAAGACCCAGGAGGTCAGGGTGAGCGCGGTCGCTAGCCGCGATAGTTTGATCAGACTTTGCATAGGGCCTCCAGGGGCACATAGAGTGGTTGATTCAGCCGAGCAGACGCTCAGAAAGGCGTTTCCCAGCCTGCGTAGCAGGTGAGGCCTTCCTCTTTTATCCATCGGACATGCGATTCCAGTTCTTCCCGTCCGAGGCTTTTCGTTTCCGCAAACGTGTAATCCTTTCCAACTTGGCGCCACTTGGATTCCCCGAGACGATGGAAGGGCAGGATATTGATGACTTCGAGGCCGATCTCGCGAACGAAGCGGGCCGTGGCCCGCAGGTTTTTCTCCGAATCGTTGAAGCCTGGAATGATGGGAATTCTCACCACGACGAAGCAATCCAGATCGGATTGAGCGAGGCGCTTCAGGTTCTCGTGGATCAGTTCGTTGCCGACCCCCGTCATCTTGCGGTGCGCCTCGCTATTCATGTGCTTCAGATCGACGAAGATCCAACTTAGCAGGGCCGCCGCCTTCATGAAGTAATCGCCCTCAAGGCAAGCTGTCGTCTCTGCACAGGTATGGATCCGGAGATCCCTGCAACGCTGCAGTAGGGTCAGCATGAATTCCTTCTGCAGCAGGGGCTCTCCGCCCGAGAAGCTGACCCCTCCCCCACGTCCCCAATAGTGTCGATCCCGCTGGAAGATGCGTTCCAGTTCATCCACGGTGTAGCGCTTGCCGCTGATGACTAGTGCCTCGTGATAGCAGTCGGTGATGCAGTGGGGGTCTACACAGACATCGCACCGGGTGCGATCGAAGTGGATCTTTCCCTGGGGGTCCAGGGTGGCCGCGCCAGAGGGGCAGGCTTTGACGCAGTTGCCGCAGCGGACGCAGCGTGCCTCGCGGTGCATCATTACAGGTTTTTTGTACATCCCCTCTGGGTTGCAACACCAAGTGCAGGCAAGGGGGCACCCGTTCAAGAAAACCGTCGTCCGCGTGCCGGGCCCATCGTGGACCGAATGAGCCTGGATATCGAAGATCAGCCCCGTAGGGTCCTTGGTTGGAAGGGGTGCAGCATTCACAATAACTCCCGGAGTCGTGGGCATGGCGCCGACCCCACCGATGGGTTCAGATGGGGCCGGTTATGTTGCCGCCTGGATAAAAAAGAGGAACCACAGAGGGCACAGAGGAAAAGCCAGAGGACCCCGAGAAAAAAGTCCGCTTCTGTCTTTGTTCGTCCTCTGTGCCCTCCATTCTTTCTCTGCGTCCTCTGTGGTTCATCCCTTTGTTTAGAGCGCTGAACCGGAAAATTAGCGCTGCTTGGGGTCCGCCCTGAGGGGCAGGGAAGTTGCCAGCAGGATTGAAACGATGAACGAGAAAAGGGCGAAGTAAATGGAGTAGGTGAACTTTCCGGAAACATCCTTCATCCAGCCGCCGATGAAGGAGCCGAGGAAGGGGCCAATGCCCATTACGATCATGGTGGCCAGACCCCAGATTTTTCCGAGGGTCTTGCGACCATAGATGGCGCCGGTGTAGCCGACCACGCCGCCGGGCACGATGGCCCAATAGACCGCGAAGACAAAGCAGGCGACATACGCGAACATGTCGCTCTTGCCCGTGGCCAGCAGGAACAGGCAGGCAATGACGCCTGTCAGGGGACCAATGATGAGCATGATCTTGCGTCCCATGACTTCGTTGCCGATGGCCTGGACAACCTTGTCGGCTACCTTACCCATGATGGGCATGGAGAAGATGCCAATGAGGCCAATGATGGCGTAGGTATTGGTGGCCTTCTTGAGAGTGAACCCGATATCGGAGGTCCAATAGCTCACCACCTGGGTCCAGATCAGGAACTCCGCCATCATGCTGGTGAGGAAGGTGAGGATGGCGGCCCAGATGGCCCACTTGGAGAAAGCTTCGCGGACAGTCCAATCGTATTCCACCGGGGCCGCGCCGCTGGTAGCGGGAAGAGCACCGAAAGGTTTGAGGCCATAACTTTCGGGAGATTTCTTCGCGACCAGGACCGCAACCACGAGGGCGATGAAGACGATGACGCCCAGGATGGTCATCTGGGTGCGCCAGGCCTGGTCCAAGGCTTCGATGGCTTCCTTGACGGCCGGAACCAGCCGGGTGGCGGGCTCCTTGAGCTTGGCGGCCATGGCCACGGCCATTTCCTTGCCAGGCAGGGACGCGGCATTTGGAATGAGGGCCTGGAGGGCCATGTCCAACCTGCCCTGGGTGGCGCTTAGGGTGGGCTTGACCACCTGAGCCAGAACGAACTGGGCCATGGGGGCGCCCGCGAAGGCAATGCCCCACATCGTTCCGTAGGTGCGTCCCACATACCACTTGCGGACGGAGACGGTGGAGGTGACCCAGAGCATGCCCGTGGCCACGCCGCCCAGCAATCCGAAGGTGAAGAGATAGGCCAATTGAGTGCTGATCGTAGCCGTCAACAAGAAGCCCATGGCGCCGAAGATGGCAGCAATGCTATATACGGGCTTGGTTCCCCACTTGTCGAGGATCATGCCGCTGAAATAGGCTGTCACGGCGTAGCACACCATCATCAGGGAATATCCAAGGGTCACCTGGGCCGTGGTCCAGCCGAGGCTGATGCCCATGGGTCCCTTGAGGATGGCAAAGGTGGCGCGGTAGCCGAAGAGGCAGAACACTGCCAGCCAGGACGCAAACACCACTGACCATCCGTATAACTTTGCTTTTCGATCTTCCATATCATCCTCCTTGGATGGGGACACCCCAGCCCATAAATCCCGCGAGCACACACCTCAACCTGCAGCGCCCTGCGAGGCGCTGCAGGTTGGGTGGGTGCTGCTTTCAAAGAGGGCCGCCGGTCTCCCGGTGCTTAGTTCTTGACGAACATCTCACAGGTCACGGAAACCATGTCCGGATAGGCGAAGAACTTGGGCTCATGCATGGAAGATTCACAAGTGCCCATTTCGATGGTCGTCGCATCTGCCTTAAAACTCTTGCAGTGCTTGCACTTGGGCATAAGGGTGAACTTGTCGCACTGTTCCCCGTCCGCCTGGACGAATTCCTTGCTGAGATGGCAGATGCCCTTGGCCACATCCACGGGAGCGAAGTTGCGGCAGTCGCGGTGATTGAATTTGGTCGTCATGATCAGATCCCTTCGTATTCAGTGCGGGCGATGAGTTCATCCTGAACGGGCTTGCCGATCTCGACCCAGTACTGGGTGAATCCGGCGACGCGCACCATCAGGTCGCGATAGTTCTCGGGCTGGGCCTGGGCATTCTTGAGGACCTTGCTGTCCACGACATTGAACTGAATGTGGAAGCCACCCTGACGCATGTAGCCCCGGATGAGATCCAGCAGTTTGCGGGAACCCTCGGCGCCCATGATCGCGCTGGGATGGATCTTTACATTCAACTGGGAATTCTGGCTCAGGGAGTGGTCCCAGATCGCGGCCGACGTTAGCAGCGCGTAGACGCCGTTGCGATCCGTGCCCGGGTAGGCAGACATGGAAGAGTCGGCGAAGGTGGTGCCAGCGAGGCGACCATCCGAGGTGGCAAGGGTGACGGAACCCAGGGCGCCGTGGCTCGACACAGAAATCTGGCAGGCATACATAGGATGCCCGTAGAGGGACTCGTAGGTGTAGCAGTCACGAGTGAACCAGTTCTCCCAGTCCAGGAGGATCTGGTCGGCGGCGATCTCGTCGTTGCCATACTTGGGGGCTTGCAGGCAGGCGAAGTGGAGCTTGTCCCACTTGCCGGGACCGTCCTCGCGCTTTTCCTGATCGGCCAGCGAGAAGGAGTTCACTTCCTTGGCGGTCTTGAAGCCGAAGTTGTCCTCATGGCGGTCTTCAGTTCGTCGAGAGTGACGACCTTGTCCTCGAAGACCAGCCTCTTGATGGCGGCCAGCGAATTGATGCAGGTGGTGGTGCCTGCGGATTCCACATTGAAGGTGGCGTTGTAGCGGTAGCCCAGCTCGTTGATCAGGTGCCCGGTATCGAGACAGTCCGGCTTCAACAAGGAATTGAGCACGGCCATGTTGTTCTTGCGCCAGATATCGTGCTGGAGGTTATTAGTGAGCGCCAGAACATCCACGGACTTCTGCCAGTAGAGCTTGAACTGGTCCCAGATCACCTCGTAGGAATCCAGTTCCCGATCATGGGCCGGGAAGACCCGCTCATTGGTGCGCTGATCCACGCCGTTCCAAAGCACGGTCTCGAGAATCTTGGGCATGGAGAGGAAGTGGACACCCACGGAGGTGGGTTGGCCGCAACCGCCGGGAATGAAATACTCTTTCCCGTTGAGGTGCAGGGGCTTCCAGCAGCAGGCGCTCGACTCCAGGCAACCACCGATGGCCCAAGCACGGGCTTCCTCGGCGTTCATGCCTTCAGGTCCGTAGTGCTCTTTCATGAACGTCATGCCGACCTGGTTGTTCATGAAGGCCGGGTAGCCCACCCCGGTCTTGATGCACTCCATGGCCAGCAGGAGGTAGTCCTCGGGGAGCTTTTCGTCGTAGAGCAGGGCGATGGTGGGCTGCGGCATGGGATTGCGCATGCCCGCTTCCATCAGCAGGTACTCGAGGCGATTGCAGGCGTGGCCACCATCCTTGTTCAGGCCGCCAGCGCTCACGGTGTTGAAAGTGTTGCCAGAGAGCACACCGCCGACCACGCCAATGGAGGCGAAGCAATCGATGGAGGTCTTGACCACGCGATCCAGTTCGAGGAGTTCGATGGCCTCGTCCTCGGAGAGGCGACCCGCGGCAATATCCTGCTCAAAGTAGGGGAAGAGCACCTGGCCAATGCGTCCGGGGGACATGCCAGAGATGGCGTCTTCGTTGAGCACGCCCAGATGGATGCTCTCGATCATCTGGAAGGCATCGCGGAAGTTGCGGGGCTTGCCGTGGGAGAGCCACTGGAGGCGCTCAGCCATATCCGTGTACTCCCGCTTCTGGGTCGCGTTCTGCTCGATGGAGGCTAGACGGGTGGCCTCCTTGGCATAGTTTTCGAACCAGGCCTTGAGGCCCTCCATCATCAGGATGACGGCTTCGTAGTTATAGAGACGGTTGGTGCCCACCATGCCATCGCCATCGGCGCGACCTGCAACCTCGGCCTTCTTCTCGGTGGCGATCTTGATGATGCCGTCGATGCCGTATTCCAGTGGGTAGTAATAGTTGATCACTTCCCGGCCCTGGGGCAGGGTGTAGCCGGAATCGAACATGCAAATGACATTCCGCATGAGCGCTTCTTTGATGTCGTAGCCAGGGACCATCTGCTCGTACTTATGCCCCAGATCGTCCACCGACTTGCCGACCCAAGCCTTGGCCAGCTTGAGCAGGACGGGAATTTCTTCCTGGCGCATGCCGAACTTGCCGGCGATGGAGACGACCTTGCCAAAGCTGCGTACGACGTTGCCACCGCCCGTCCCAAACTTGGAGTGCTCGTCCGCCGAGGCGGAGCCACGCTTGAGGGCGTCCTGATAGAGTGCATCCTCCTGGACCATGTAGTAGCCCTCGGAGAGCCAGGGCATGGGAAACGAACCACGGAAGAAGGCGGCCTTGTGCATGGTCAGCAGCTCGCCAGGGAAGATGACCGGCGTGGCGTGGGCAAAGGCGGACTTCAGGGCCATGGCGCGGCGAACGACCGGAACCTCACCGTCCCGCAGCACCCATTCCCGTGTGTACCAGTAGGGGAACTCGCTGTTTGCCGAGGACAGGGTCTGCATGAAGATGTCCTTCAGCTTCTGGACCCTGGGGTGGCAATTGGGCTGCACCTCACGGTCTGTCAAGCCTTCTGGAGACTTCCCGCCGGACTCGTAGTCCATGGAGATGCCAGCGTCTGCCAACACCTCTTTAAGTTTTTTGGGCATTGCTTCCTCCTGATTGGTGTTTAGGGGTCACCCGGGGACCCATGTCACGGGGCGAAGATGTATGCAGGCAAAGCAAGGAAGGGGCCAACGTCGGAAATGCGATATTAAATAATTGAAATTAAACATGTTAAGCGCAATATTTTGACAGAAATCCCACGATTGCGTTCCTCCCCGCAACCGGGTGTCTCAGTCCCGCAACACCTTCTGGGTCGGAAATTCAGAAGGCATTCGAAATTTGTGTGCAAATATGCAAGTAAATATTAGAAATGGTAGTAATTAAATCTTGACCTCACCCGGAAGGTAGGGGCCTGTCCGCTTGCGCAACAGTCATGTCTCGGAATCGATACAGTCTGGGATCTGTCGGCGTCCTCGGTTTGAGGCCAACCGGCGCGACAAGGAAATCCTCTGCGTCGCGCGCAACCTCTGAAGGCTGGCCAAGCCCCATGGGTACCAACTTTCACGCGGGATAGCCAGGGTGCTCGTGCAATCCATCTGATCCCATCGAGGCACTGGCACTGTTCGTGCTCAGACAATGACGGCACGGTGTGTCAACCGGGTGTTCACGCAACTTCAACAGCAGTAGGGGGCCCCTTGTTCCAACCTAATCCGGAGAACCTGGACGCTGAGGGGTTGCACAGCAGAGGCATGGCTCTCTTCCGTGCCGAGCGATATGCGGAAGCTGCAGAAATCCTGGCGCAAGCCACGGCCCTGGGGCCTACGGAGGATGGGTGCATTCATCTGAGTCTTGCCCTCGGGCAACTCCAGCAGTTGGAGGCCAGCCAGGAGATATTGGAGGAGGCCATCGTCCACTTCCCCAACTCTGCAGAGGTGCGCGCCTACCTGGGCACTACCCTTCGCTCCCTCGGGCACCTGGACGCAGGCATCCTGCGCTACGAAGAGGCCCTGCAACTCGACCCGGACCATGTGGGGGCCCTGTGGGGTCTGGGGTTGGCCCTTGGCATGGCGGGACATCCAGAGGAAGGGTTGGCACCCCTCTGGCGCGCCGTCGGGCTGGCCCCGAATTTTGCCGCGCCCCACTTCCATCTGGGCATCCTCTGTCTCGCCATCGGTGATCTGGAAGAGAGCCATCGACAGTGGCGGATTCTTCAAATCCTCTCCCCCCGATACGCCGAGCGTCTGGGGCAAACTCTCGCGTCCCAGTCCTTGCCTTAATCGTCTTCATTCCCTTGGAGCTTACATGCCTGACACCACACCTCTCCGTGCAGCCCTGCTCAACCGGATCATCGATGCCGAATGGGAAATGTTTCGCAGCGTCAAGGCCTCTGAACCCGCGGCCTGTCAGGAAGAGGAAGGCACCTTTCGCACGATGCGCTGGATGAGTCACGCCGTGCTCCCGAATGAATTACTGGAAGCGCTCAGATTTCACTTACTGGAGGCCGCACAGGCAGGACGCAATCTCATGACTGAAAAGTACGCTCGCATGGAAGGTCTGATCCCTTCCTTGAACGAAAGTCCCCTGATCCCAGAGATCGTCGCCCTTGAGTGCACCTGGATGCAGGCCTTGAACCGGCGCTACCCACTCACCTTTCCGGGAATGGGAAATCGCTTCCAGAGCTACTTGGCCTGCGAACTGGAAACCCTCTCCACGCAGGTATTGGAGGGCTACCACGCCCTGCTCCTGGCCGCGGAGGCCGAGGGCCGCAACTTGGTGGAGGAGCGCTACACCTTGCTCTTCCAGCGCATGGGCCACGCCTCTATTGAGGCCCGCGAGCATCAAAGCCGACTCGCTATGATCAAGTGTTGTCGAAGCCAATAGCACTCTGCGAGCCCTGCTACCCGTGGATGGTCTGACCCTTTCCGAGCATTACTACGCCCTTTTTGGCGCTCCCATGCTGGCCTCCCGTTTTCTGGAAGTCATGCCTCGGGTTGCCGTCGGCTTGGTGGGGGAGGGCTCTGAGTGTTTCGGTTTTGATGACCGTTGGAGTCGAGACCACGACTGGGGGCCTGCCTTCTGCCTTTGGCTGGAGGAGGATGATTTTCAGCACTTCGGCCCCCGGTTCCGCGAGGTGTTGGGTAGCCTTCCCCCAGAATGGGCGGGAATCCCCGCGAGGCCGCAAGCCATGGCCCTTGGCGAAAGGGTGGGCGCCTTCGGAATCGGACGATTCTATCGACGCTTTACGGGACGGGAGCAACCACCCCTACACCCCCATGAATGGCTCCGAATTCCCGAGCAAGCCTTGGCTGCCTGCACCAATGGGCGGGTCTTCTCCGACCCCTTGGGCACCTTTTCTCAATTCCGGATGAAGCTACTCGCCTACTATCCCGAACCTGTCCGCCTCCGAAAACTCGAAGCCCGATGCGCGGGCCTGGCTCAGTCCGGCCAGTACAATTTGCCCCGCTGCCTTCAGAGAGGAGAACGCGTGGCCGCTCGCTTGGCAGAGGCGGAATTCGTGCGCCACGCCATCTCTGCGGCCCACCTTTTGGCTCGGCGCTATCGGCCCTTCTACAAATGGATGCACCGCAGCCTCCTGAGCCTTCCTGGTCCGGGGCCTGCCCTGCATCCCCTGCTGGAGAGCCTCATCCAACATCCATGCACAGACCCCCAAGAAACCTCCCGAACCGTGGAAGCAATTTGCGGCCTTCTGATCCAGGAACTTCGGGCGCAGAACTTGACGGCTACCGACGAGGGGTTCCTGCGGGCCCACGCCCAGGAGCTTCAAACCCAGTTTGATCCATCCCTGCACGACCTTGATCCTGGTTTGGATTAGCGACGGCATAAACAGGTATGGAATACTGATCTCGTGACTACCGCCTCTCCCGCCCCGGCCCTTTGGCCCAACCTGAATGCCTCGCGCTCATGAGGCGCTGGGTCGCGGTGTTGCTGCTGGTGGTGGCTGCCACCTTCCTGGCGGCATCGGGCGCGGATCATTGTGATGATGCGCCGAGCGGCCACTGCCATCGATCCCAGCACATATTTTGTGTGGACGACTGTGCGCCGGCCCTGATTCCGCAGGCTCCCGCCCCTCCACCTCCCGACCCCATGCCCAAGCCCGCCTTCGCGGAAACGGTGGTCTGTCCCATCCTGAATCTCGACCTCGAACCCGAAAAGGAACCGCCTCGGGCCTGACGCTGCCCTCAGAGCCCGATTCGGCCCCGCGCGGGGCCTGCCACTCCCCTGATTCGAGGAAACTATGCGATTCACGCCTTTCGGGGCTGTGCCCTGCCTGCTGATGGTGCAGGCTGCGGCCCAGACGCCGCTCACCTTTCAAGACATCCAGGCCAAGGCCTGGCCGGCCCCCGAGCAGTGGCGCGCGGAGGCCCTGCTGGCCGAGCGGAGCCTTCAGCTCCAGGAAAGCCGGGGCTTCCTCCGGGAAGGGCCCACGGTCGCCCTGAGTGCCGGGCCGCGGAGGACCGTCGGGCTGCCCACAGCGACCGACCGCGCTTTCGAGGTGGATGTTCCCCTGTTTCTTTCCCCCCGCCTGCGGACCGGCCTCGAAGCGGCTCTGGGCGCGGCCCATCCGTTCCTGAAGGAAGCCGCTCGCAGAGAAGGCTCCCTGCGGCTGCGGGCCGCCTATCTCGAGGCATGGGTCACCACGCGCACACTCGCACTGCGGGAGACCGACCTGGAGATCGTCGACCGCTGGCTGAAAACCGTCCGGGCTCGCTTTGAGGCCGGGGCAGACCCCGCGTTCCAGGTCAGCCTGGTGCAGGGTGAACGCCTCCAGGCCCAGCAGGACCTTGACGAAGCCAGAATCCGCCAGGCTCGGGCCTGGGGCGCCCTGGCCGCCCTCGCGGATCTGCCCCGCAGCCCTCTCCCCTTGGCGGATCCGGGCCCGGCCCAAAGGTTGCCCGAGGGAGATCTCGCCCAGAACCTAGGCCAGGAGCCCCTCCGCAAGGCTCTGCAGGCCCAGGCGGAGCTTGAAGTCCGCAGTCTCCGTCTGAAGGAAGCCCAGGCCCTGAGCCGCTGGAGTCTGCGCGGCAGCCACGCCCAGGAAGGCGAAGAGCAGGTCACGCGTTTCGGGGTGGCAGTCCGCCTGCCTCGCCCCGGAGAAAACAGCGCCCTCCATCGCAGCATGGAGGCCCAGCTCCAGGCCGTGCGGGGTGAGACCCGCCAGGCCCTGGCCGAACTCGATGCCCGCGCCCAGGCCGCCCTAACCCGCAAAATCTCGATCCTCTCCGATGAGCAGCCGCCCGACTTCACCCAGGCGGTGGCCGCCGTAGGGCTGCGGCTCCTGGAGGGCCGGGAACGGCCCTCCGAGGCCCTGCCCATTCGTCGCCAGTTGCTGGAGGCCCAACTGGCCTCCCTGCGCCGCCTCCAGACCCAGCACCTGCTCACTGCCGAACTCCAGACCCTTTTCGAGGTGCCCCGATGAACCGCCCCGCGCTGATCCTTTCCCTGGCCCTGCTGCTTCTGGCCGGGGTGGGCTGCTCGAAGCAGCCCCCTCCCGCGCATGAAGCCGAGAGGCAGGCGCCTGTTGAAGCCGGGGCAAGCCACATTCCTCTGGAAGGCATCCGGGGCCTCTGCCTCATGCAGGTTCCCGAACCGCGGCTGGAAGGCCGGTGGTTGCCGGGGGAAGCCGCGGGGGACGAGGCTGCCCAGGCCCTGCTCAGTAGTCCCGTGAAGGGCATCATCAGCCACCTCGTGGCCATCCCCGGACAGCACCGGGCGGCGGGCGCAACCCTGGCCCTCGTCCAGAGTCCCGAACTGGCCCATCTCAAGGCCGGCTGGATCGCAGCCAAAGCCAAACTGGAGCGCACCCAGGCCGATCTGGCACGCGAGGAGCGGCTGTTCCAGGCCGGGGCCGGGGCCCGCCGCGATTTGGAGGCCGTCCTGAGTGAAGCCGCCACGGCGAAGGCCGAGGAGGAAGCCGCCCGTCTGGGCCTGGAGGCCGTGGGCCTGAAACCCGGTGAGGCCGGTGCCAGTTACGCCCTGAAGGCCCCCAACAACGGGGTCGTGGTGGCCTGGAAGGTCCAGCGGGGACAAGGCGTTGAGGCGGGCCAGGAACTGGGGAATTTCCAGGCGGCCCAGGCCGCGGTCGTGCGACTCGAACTCACCCAGCCCGGGCCGATCGGATGGAAGGCAGGCACGCCGTGCGAAGTCCGTCAGGCCAGCGGCAGGACCTGGAAGGCTCGCCTGGAAGGCACCCCTTCGACGCTCACCACGGACACCCGGCGCCTCAACTACCGCCTGCGCCTCATCGGAGGGGCCTTGCCCATGCCCGGGACCCCCGTTGAGGTGCAGGTGCCCTTGGGGAAGGGGATCTACCTGCCCCAGGCCGCGCTCCAGCAGATGGAGGGCCGCTGGGGTGTCTTTGCGGTGGAAAAGCACGAGGCTGTATTCCGACCCGTCCAACGGGGGATGGAACTCAAGGACGAAGTTCTGGTGCTGGAGGGGCTGAAACCCGGCGAGACGGTAGTGGCCGAGGGCGCCTACCTCCTCAAGGCCTACCAGCAGAAGCGCACGGAGCCGGAAGGAGAGGGTGGTCATGGCCACTGATCCCAACTTCCCGAACGGTTCTGATATTCCTCTGGACCGGACCTTGTCCCACGATCCCTACGAGGTCTATACGCCCCAGCACCGGACACCCATCCGCCGCTGGTTCGAGTGGCTCCTGCCCCGCAAGGGTTGGGTCTTTGCCCTGAGCATCGTTTGGGGCCTGACGGGGGTGCTCACCTTTCAAGGCCTCAAGCGCGATCTCTTTCCGGACATGAGCCTGCCCATCCTGAGCGTGCTCATCCAGAGTCCAGGCCGGGCCACGCCCGAACTGGAACTCTCCGTCGCTCAGCCCACCGAACAAGCCCTGGGCGGCATGCCCGGGGTCCGGCGGGTAAACACCGTGGTGCTGCCCGAACTGGTTCAGGTGGTGGTCACCTTCGAGGGAGACACCGACCCTTGGCGGGCTCGGCAGCTCGTGGCCGAGAGGCTGTCCGGTGTGGTCGGGAGCTTCCCCTCCGGCACCCGCCCGCCCCTCATGAGCAGTGCTTCCGGGCGTCTCCACGAACTGATGGAGATCGTGCTGGAGGGCGAGCAGGTGGATCCCATGCGTCTGCGGGATCACACCGATCAGGTCCTGGCACCGCGACTCCAGGCCGTGCCTGGCGTGGCGCGGGTGGAGAAGCTGGGTGGGCAGGAGCGCTCCCTGCAGATCGTGCTGATCCCTGAGAAGGTGCGTAATCTCGGGGTCAGCCTGGATCGTGTGATGGCCGCCCTGGAACAGAGCCATCAGGACTTGGCCGCAGGCGTGCTGGAGATCCAGGACAAGGGCTGGTACATGTCAGTGGGCAACCTGGCCGCGACTCCCGAAGAAGTTCGCCGCCTGCCCGTGCAAGCGGCCAAAGGCATCGTCACGCTGGGTGAAGTGGCCGAAATCCGCGAGGCTCCGGCCTTCCGGCGCGGTTTGGCCCGGCATGCGGTTGGCACCGATGAGGCCGGAGCAGGAGCGGAGGGCCACGGGATCGCCGAAGGCGATACCGCCCGAAGGGTGCGACCCACGCTCGGCTCGCATGAGCCCGGAGCAGGAGCGGAGGGCCACGGTATCGCCGGAGGCGATACCGCCCGAAGGGTGCGACCCACGGAGGGGTCGCACGAGGACGTAAGCATCCGCATCGTGAAGCAGCCCAACGCAGCCACCCTGGAGGTGGCGGAGGGCGTCCGGAGCGCCGTTGACGAACTGAAGAAGGGCCTGCCCGCAGGCATGCGCCTGGAGTTGATCTACGACCAGGGCCGCCTCGTCACCCAGGCCCTGGATGGCGTCACCCTGGCGCTGCTCGTGGGCGGCATCTTCGTGGCCCTCGTGCTCGTGCTGCTGCTCGGTAGCGTCCGGGGGGCCGCGTTGGTATTGGTGGTCCTGCCGCTGGCCACCTTCGGCGCCGCGATCCCGCTGCATTTCGCCGGGCTCGGCATCAACGCCATGACCCTGGGCGGGCTTGCCATCGCCGTGGGTCTGCTGGTGGATGCCAGCGTGATCATGGTGGAGAATCTCGCCCATCGGCTCCACACGCACCAGGAGCATGTGGAGCCAAGACGAGTGGCCCTCACCCGCGCCGCCGCCGAAGTGGCTACGCCCATCCTCATCGCGGTGCTGGTGATCCTGGCGGTCTTCATCCCGCTGCTCTCCATGGGCGGCATCGCGGGCAAGCTCTACGCACCCCTGGCGGTGGCCGTGGCTTCGGCCATGACCATCAGTCTCGTGCTCAGTTTCACGCTCGTGCCTGCTCTGGTGGAGCGCTTCCTGCCTCCGGGCAGTGCCCTGGAGGAACCTCGCTTCGTCAAGGCCATCAAGCGGGTCTATCGGCCCGCCCTCGACTGGGCGCTGCACCATGGCCCCCTGGTGCGGGTGCTGGCCCTGGGACTGACGATTCCGAGCATTTGGCTGGCCTTCCACCTCGGCACCAACTTCTTGCCCAGCCTCGATGAGCGGGCCTTCATGCTGCTCTCCAAGGTCCCTGCGGAGAGCAGTCTGGACGCCGTGGATCAGGCCAACCTCCACCTGGATCTGCGCCTGAAGGCCATCCCCGGGGTGGAGTCCGTCTATCGCCGCAGCGGCCGCGCCGATGTCACCGAAGATCCATGTCCCATGACCGATAGCGAAGTCATGGTGATCCTCAGACCCGACGCCGATGAACGCAGCGTGGGCCGCGAGGTGCTGGAAGCCGCGGAGGCGATGCCCTTCCCCGTGGAAATGAACACGCCCATGCAGGAGCGCATCGCCGAGGGTATCGGCGGCACCCCCGCCGATATCCAAGTGAAGCTCTTCAACCGCGATCTGGAAGCCGTGAGGGTCGTTCTGCCCGAACTCCGCGCACGACTCGCGAAGCTCGAGGGCGTGCGCAGTGTGACGCCAGATACGCCGGACCCCATGCCCCGCTGGCGGGCGGTGCTGGATGAGGAGGCCCTGCGGCGCTTGGGCGTGCCCCGTCCCCTGGTGGCCAAGACCCTCCAGGCCGCGCTCCAAGGCCTGGAATCGGAGATCCGCTTCGAGGGCCCCCAGCGCATCGAACGCATCGTCCGCTTCCCCAACGATGGCCGCGTGAGTCCCGAGAATCTCAAGGACACCCCGCTGATCCTGGAGGATGGCCGGGCCCTGGCTCTGGGCCAGGTGGTCCGCTTCGAGGAAGCCTCCACGCCCACCCTGGTCCGCCGCGAGTCCGGCCAGCGGCGCCTCGGCCTCGACATCCGCACCACGGGCGACCTGGGCGGCACGGCCAAAGGCATCGAGAAGGCATTGGAGGGCCTGAAGCTCCCTGAAGGCACCTTCGTGAAGCTGGGCGGGAAGATCGAGGAGGCTCGCGAAACTCAGCGCCGCCTTGGCATCGCGATCGCGGCGGCCCTGACGCTGGTGGTGGGGCTGCTCTACCTCGCCCTCAAGCGCTGGCGAGAGGTGCTCGTGGTCGTCGCCACGCTACCGGACGCCTTCGCCGGGGCAATCTTCGCGCTATGGCTGGCCGGAGAGACCTGGAACATCAGCTCCACGGTGGGAATGATCGGGCTCTTCGGCGTCGCTGTGCAGAACAGTCTGGTGCTCATCACCCAGGCCAAGGGCCTGATGGCCCAGGGCATGCCCTTCGAGGAGGCCCTGCGGGAGGCCAGCCTGGGCCGCGTGCGCCCCAAGCTCATGACCGCTGGTGCCGCCATCCTCGGCCTGATGCCCATGCTCTTCGGTTTCGGGGGATCCGAACTGGAGCGCCCCTTGGCTATCGCCATGGTGGGTGGCCTCGTGACCAGCACGCTGTTCACCCTGCTGGCCCTGCCCAGTTTCTATGCCTGGGTGGGAAGACCGAAGCCATGCGAGTAGCCACGCTCCGCAGGATGGTTCAGGATGGTTGGGAAGCAGGCTTGCGACAGCTGGATGGCCTTAGGGATATCCGCGATGTCTGAATTCATCTCATCAAGGAAGTGAATGCTCAAACCCGCCGACCCAAGACCCAATGCCAGATTCCGGTTGCTGCGATGGATGCTGGTGCTCGTGGCCGTTTGCTTCATCGCGCTGGTATCGGCCCCCCAGTCTTCCGAAGGTGCCTGCCATACGGGAGTGGCGGAGATACAGGTGATGTGCGAACTGGATGAGCAGGAACGCCTGCCTGTTGAGATCACCACAGAACTCCCCTCCCTGACTGAACCTGAATCCACCTATGCAGCGCCCCCACCGGAGGGATTGAGTGACCCGGACCGGGATCCAAGGAATCCCCCTCCGCGGAGGGGATAGGCCAGACCTTCCTCTCGGCTTCAGTCGAGCAGAGGAAGGATGCCCGGAACCTGTCCAAGAGCGTTCAAATCCGAAGCATTCGTGGCTCGTCGCAGCAACCATCCCTCCCTCAATACGGAGGGTCGGCACACCGATCTCTACACCGCGATCACCATGGCTGCACATCGACTGGAACGGTCCCTCGAATCCGTCCTGGACGAGGGCCGAACCCGCAATCCCAAATCCCGCCATATCGCGAGATCCTTGAAACCATTGACGGAACCAACCCCTGAGGAGCTCCCATGCCTGTGAAGCCCAGCAGTAAGGAAGAAGAACACTTCGCGCAGATGGAATTCGAACGCCGAAAATTAATGGCACAGACGCAGGCCGCACAGTTAGCCACAGAAGAGCAGGCCAGGCTCAAGGAGCTGCACTGGATGCGCTGTCCCAAGGACGGGTCGGAGTTGTTGGAAACCGAACTCCGGGGAGTGAAGGTGGATATTTGTTCCACCTGTGGCGGAATGTGGCTGGATGCGGGCGAACTGGGCGCCATTACCGAGGCGGACAAGACAGGAGTCCTCGGGAGCTTCCAGAAACTATTCAGGAGCTGACCTCTCCCGGAATCCCCTGTTCGAGACATTTTCGGTCACTTCATTGAGAAGGGAGGCCCATTCATGGACACCAGGATCCTCCTCCTGGGACTCGGGCTCGCACTGTTTGGTGCAGCCTGCGGCAGGTCGGGCGGGAAGCCCGACCTGGCCGCCAAACCAACCGAAAGTTTAACCTCCCAATTCGAGATCGCCAGGCCCATCGAGCCACCTCAAATTCGAACCGTGCCAGCCTCTTCGGATGGAGCTTTGGAACTGCTCGGCATCCACCCCGCTTCGGCCACCCTCCAGGGCCACCCCGCCCATCTTCTCCAGGTGCGCTGCACCTTCGATCATCCGCTCGAAGGAGATGTGGTCGCCCGATTCCTCGGTTCCAAGGGAGTGCAACTGGGGCGGACACAACAGCACATCAAGACTGATGGTTCACCCAAGGAACTAGAGTTCAGAATCGCCGCATCCATCCCCACAGGAGACATTGTGTCCATCCAGCTGAAGCTGCCTCAATGATCGCTGCCCTCGCCCGTCGCATCCCCAAGGAGCAACGCATTTTCTACCGCGTGCTTCCCTGCATCGCGCTACTGGTGCTCGCCAAACTCGTGCTGCACCGCTTCAATCTGGAACTGCTCTCCATCAACACCATCTTCTCCGGCCTCATCGGTGCCAATGTGTTCCTGATGGGTTTTCTGTTGAGCGGTGTGCTATCGGATTTCAAGGAAAGTGAGCGCATTCCCGGAGAAATGTCCGCCATCCTGCTCACGCTGGCCGATGAGATGCAGAGCATCCACCATCGCAGCGGCTCACCTCTCGCCTTGGCCGCGCTGGAGCATGTCCGCGACCTCGGGCTCACCATCCGGCGATGGCTGTTCAAGCAGGAGCGAAGTATGGTGGTCATGGCGCAGATCGCCAGCTTGAACGCTCACTTTCTGGCCGTGGAGCCCCTCACACAGGCCAATTTCATCGCTCGCCTGAAGCAGGAGCAGAGCGCCTTGCGGAAGATCATCATCCGCATCCACACCATCCGTGAAACGGATTTCATTTCCTCGGGCTACTTCATCGCCAGTCGCACCACCCTCCTCCTGCTGCTGGGCCTTGTCTTTGCGCGCATCGAACCCTTCTACGAATCCCTCTTCTTCCTGGTGGTGGTCAGTTTCCTGCTGCTCTTCCTCATGTTCCTCATCCGCGACCTTGACAACCCCTTTGGCTATTACGAGCAGGCCTCCTCCGAGGATGTGTCCCTGAAGCCCCTGGAAGACGCCCTAGCAGAACTTCAGGCCCGTGTGGCTATCGAACAGCAACGCCTATCGCCGCCAGACGTTGGCACAAGTAGAGGGTGATTCCATGTTCGGATGGGGGCTCACCCTTCTCTCAACGCTGGTTCTGGCCTATGTGGCCTGGCGCAGCACCTCGGTTCCGTGGCTTGCCAAGCGTGTGGGCAGGCGGACGCTTTGGATAGCCTTCGCTTGTCTTTGGGCGCTGATGGCTGCCGGAAGAACGCTGGGGCATGACGCGTCGTTCCCGGGTTCCGCGTTCCTGGAATTCACAGGCATGACCCTGTTGGGAATCCTCTTCCTGTGCTTCATGCCGCTCTTGGTGGTGGATCTGGCCACAGGGTTCGGATTCGGGTGCCGCGCCTCCGCCCCTCGTCTGCGCGGTTGGGCTTTGCTGGGTGGCCTCGCCCTTTCAGGCTTTGCCTCGTTCCAGGGACTGCGTGAGCCCGAGGTCGTCGAGTACGAGGTGCAGCTCCCGGGACTGCCCCAGGAGCGTGATGGCCTCGTAGTGGTGGCTCTGGCCGATCTCCATCTGGGTTCCACCCTCGGGCCGCGGTGGCTCGAGGCGCGCATCGCCCAGGTGCACGCCCTGCGCCCCGATTTGGTGCTGCTGTTGGGGGATGTATTCGAGGGGCACGGTCGGCCCGAGGAACGCGTGATCAAGACGCTGCGCACCCTTCACGCCCCGCTGGGCATCTGGGGAGTGGATGGCAACCACGAGCGCCACGGCACGGCCCTTTCACCTTTGGACGAGGCCGGCGTCCGCGTCCTCCGGAATGCCTGTGCGACGGCCGTTCCAGGGCTGGCTCTGGCCGGACGATCGGAATCGGGTCGCCATGGCGCCGCACAGGAAGCGATCTGGAATGTTCCCGCAGAGCGCCCCCAAGGCGCCCTGGTGCTGCTGGCCCACATCCCGCAGCAGGTGGAGGAAGCGGCCCGTTCCGGCGCGACCCTCATGCTTTCCGGTCACACCCATGGCGGCCAGATCTGGCCCTTCAGCTACTTGACAGGGCGGGTCTATCCCACCCTGGCGGGGAAGGCACAAATTGAGGGCATGACCCTCATCATCAACCGCGGCACGGGCACCTGGGGCCCGAGGATGCGCCTGTGGCGGCGCAGTGAGATCAGCCGGATCACCCTCAGTAGCCGTCGGACGGAGATTCCTGGTGCAGGGTAGGGCACAATTCAATGAAAGTTCGGCGACTCCGATAAGAAGAACGCCGGGCCAGGGGGTGGGGTGGTGAAAACGAGGACCAGAATACTTGAAGGCATCTCCCGGGAGGAGCGCCGGAAGATCCTCGCCCCTGCCGTCCAGAGACTCTTCGGGCCAGACACCGACAGTTTCAAGGGGCGCCTCAAGGCCCGCACGGTGGAGGAGCCGCTGCCCCTAGGTACGCGCATTTCCTGGTGCTCGGAGCGGGGCCACAAGCACGCTTACGAGGGCAAGATTGAGGCCTTCTGGCGCCAGGGGGATGAATCCTGCCCCACCCACTACCAGGTCCGGCGGGGCGATACCTACCGAGTCCGGGTCGACACCGTGGATGGGAATGCCGTAGACCGCGCCCGTTATAAATATCCCTGGGCCGTGAAGGTCTTCGAGGTCGAGGAGCGGGAGTAAGTTCGACCGGAACATGCGAAAATCCAAGGGCCGGCACGACCGGCACGGGAGGTGGCAAGTGGACCGCAACATCTGGATCGGGGTTGGTGCAGGCTTTTTGGTGGGCTGTTTTATTGGCTATTTCGCGGGTTCCAATCGCAGCACTCCCGTTCCAGCGCCCCTGCCGATGCCCGCCACCGCCGGGGCCGTGCCCGCCATGCCGCCGGGTTCCCTCGAACTCCAGCAGGGCATGTTCACCGCTCAACAGGCCGTGGAACGGGACCCGCGCAACCTGCAGGCCTGGATCGCTTTGGGCAACGGCTATTTCGATTCCCATCAGCCACAGAAATCCATTGACGCCTACGGCAAGGCCCTCGAACTGGATCCCAGCAATGCGGATGTGCTGACGGACCAGGGCATCATGTATCGCGAAATCAAGGCCTTCGACAAGGCTGTCGCCAATTTTGAGAAAGCCAACAAGGTCAATCCGAAGCACCTGCAAAGCCTCTACAACCTCGGCATCGTCTACGCCCACGACATGAATGCCAGAGACAAGGCCGTCAAGACCTGGAGCCGTATCATCGAGATGGAACCCACCAGCCAGCAGGCTCAACTTTCACGGAAGGCCCTCGAGGAACTCAAGGCCAACCCGACCCCGCGCTGAAGGCATTCGCAGTGTGCTAACGGTCACGAAAGCCCGGACGCCCCAGGCTCTTTGGCGCTGTGACTGCATTTCTCCTACAATCTGCGGGTACGGCGCTCTACACATTGCGCGAGAGGTTTGTCAGTGCCTGGCGGACCTCCACTTAAAGATTTCAAATGCGAGGGAGGACATCGGATGGACACGAAAGCCAAGAAGGAGATGCTTCGCAAGCTGCGCGAAGAGTCCCTCCTGAGTGGCGGCCAGGACCGCATCGACGCCCAGCACGCCAAGGGCAAGATGACCGCGCGGGAGCGTATCGACACCCTGCTTGACAAGGGTTCTTTCCGCGAACTCGATGCCTTCGTCACGCATCGCACGCACGACTTCGGCATGGACAAGAAGAAGTTCCTGGGCGACAGCGTTGTGACGGGCTGGGGGCAGATTGAAGGCCGCCCCGTCTATGTCTTCAGCCAGGACTTCACGGTCTTTGGCGGTTCCCTGGGCGAAGTTCACGCCGAAAAAATCTGCAAGGTGATGGACCTGGCCGTGAAGAACGGCATCCCCGTCATCGGCCTCAACGATAGCGGCGGTGCGCGCATCCAGGAAGGCGTCGTCTCTCTGGGTGCCTACGCCGACATTTTTCTGCGCAACACCCTGGCCTCGGGCGTCATCCCGCAGATCAGCGCCATCCTCGGTCCCTGCGCCGGAGGTGCGGTCTACAGTCCCGCTCTCACCGATTTCATCGTGATGGTGAAAAAGACCAGCCACATGTTCATCACGGGCCCCGATGTGGTGAAGACCGTGACCCACGAGGATGTGAGCATGGACGATCTGGGTGGCGCCAATGTGCATGCCACCAAGAGCGGCGTGGCGCACTTGGCCTGCGAGGACGAACAGGACGCCCTCGAGCAGATCCGCACGCTGATGAGCTACTTGCCCTCCAACAACATGGAGGATGCGCCCCACCTGGACACCGGTGACGATCCCAACCGCCGGGACGAGGCCCTGAACAGCGTGGTGCCCGATGATCCGCGCAAGGCCTACGATATGCACGAGGTCATCTCGAAGGTCGTGGACAACGGCGACTTCTTCGAGATCCACGGCGCCTACGCGGGCAACATCCTCGTGGGTTTCGCCCGCCTGGACGGCAATGTGGTGGGGATTGTGGCCAACCAACCCATGGTGCTGGCGGGCGTGCTGGACATCAAGGCCAGCGTGAAGGGCGCGCGCTTCGTGCGCTTCTGCGATGCCTTTAACATCCCGATCATCACCTTCGAGGATGTGCCCGGCTTCATGCCCGGCGTGCACCAGGAACACGATGGCATCATCCTCCACGGCGCCAAACTGCTCTATGCCTACTGCGAGGCCACGGTGCCCAAGCTCACCGTCATCACCCGCAAGGCCTACGGCGGTGCCTACGATGTGATGAGCAGCAAGCATATCCGAGGCGACTACAACGTGGCCTGGCCCACGGCGGAAATCGCTGTGATGGGTCCCGATGGCGCGGTGAATATCATCTTCCGCAAGGAACTCCAGGAAGCCGCTGATCCCGTCACCAAACGCGCGGAGCTCATCGAAACCTACAAGGAGAAGTTCGCCAATCCCTTCGTGGCCGCGGCCCGAGGCTACCTGGACGATG
>CAIPUA010000238.1 GCA_903868115.1 uncultured Holophagaceae bacterium | reverse complement strand
TGCGCCCGGGCCTGCGCTTCGAGCAGGACACCATGAACCCCTATGGCGGATCGAACCTCTGGAACACCAAGACGGTGGCCCCCCGCATCGGCCTAACGATCAATCTCACCCGCGACCAGAAGCATGTCCTGAAGACCCACTGGGGGCGGTTCTACGACGGCATCGAAACGGGCTACATTAGTCGCTCCATCCCCGGAGCCACCGCACCCGTGACCCGGTGGTGGTGGAATGATGGCGCCTTCACCGACCTGGGGAACCCGCCCAAGCCCGCCGATCTGGAATTCCGGGATGAGAAGTCCAGTTTCACCCATCTCGATCCGAACGCGAAGTTGCCCTACGCGAACGAGACGATGGTCTCCTACGAAGCCAAGCTCGGCAGCAAGTGGACCGCGAGCTTGACCTGGGTCTACCGCAAATGGCAGGACATGCTGACTCGGGTGGACCGCGCCCAGACGATCGATGAGGGCTACCGCATCTGGGATCCGGTCGGCAAGGGATGGGTCGGCCTCGTGGATGTGACGAACCCTGGCGACGAGGACTGGTACGTCACTAACGATGACCGGGCCAAGCGGGCCTATTGGGGCTGGACTGTCGCGGCCGACCGAAAGCTCGCGGACGGATGGAGCCTAGCGGCCAGCTACACCCGTGCCCGCACCTATGGCAATGTCTCGAGTCTCCGCGGTGGCGCCAGCACCTTCGAAAACCCCAACAACCAGATCAACGCGGATGGTCGTCTGGCCGGCTATAACGACGACGAAGTCAAACTCCGTGGAACCTATGAGATCCCAGTTACAAAGACGCGCTTTTCTTGCAATTTCACATACCTAAGTGGACAACGGTGGACACGCACAATGAGTGTGAAGGACACCAAGTCGAGCGGGGCCTGGATGTACTGGTCCGGCACCCTCTTCGCTGAACCGAGAGGCAGCGAGGCCTTGCCCGCCCGGAAACTCTTGGACGTGCGGGTGAGTCAGTCGGTTTCAATCACAAACCAAGTCAGCGCTGAATTTTTCTTGGATGTCTTCAATGTAATGAACAACTGCTCAACCGTGGAATTGAACACTCGGGGCAATACAAATCAACTCGTTAACAAGGTGGATGAAGGGGTTTACAGTGATTACAAGAAACCCACATTCCAGGACACCGCGCGCAGTTTGCGCCTTGGCTTGCGTCTGAAATTCTGATCTGAAATTCATGTGCAAAGACACCATGTGGGCCACATCCGGCCCACATGGTTTAATTTATGGATTGATTTTGGCCCCGGGCGGAAGCGCCCACAGGGGGTTTATATGTCGGTTCCATTACCTGAAAGGCCTTCCCATGGAGTTCCGCATGTTCTTGAACGGATTGCTGGGTGCTGCAGTTCTGCTGGTCGCGGTTCCTCTCTGGTCCCAGGGGGCGGAACAATGCACCTCGGCCATCTTCAGTCCCGCCTCGACGGAGGGTGGGCGACCCATGCTTTGGAAGAACCGGGATACAGACAATCTGTCGAACAAGGTGGTCTACGTCAAAGAAGTACCATTCAGCTACCTGGGAGTGGTGGATGCGGATGATGCTTCGGGCCGGAGCGTCTGGGCTGGGGTCAATACCGCGGGTTTCGCCATCATCAACACCGTTGCCTACAACCTCCCTGCGGCCCGGAAGGGGGAGTTGGTGGATCTGGAAGGCGTGGTGATGGCCGATGCGCTGCGCACCTGCCGCACGGTGGCCGACTTCGAAGCCTACCTGAAGGCCAATACGGGCCCGGGATTGGGTTGTCGCACCAATTTCGGGGTGATCGACGCGACAGGCCAGGCCTTCATCTTCGAGACCCATAACCATGGCTTCACCAAATTCGACGCTGCCGCGGTACCGGAAAAATATCTGGTGAACACCAACTACGCCCGCTCTGGAACCCAGGCTAAGGGCGCGGGCTACCTTCGTTTCGACCGCGCCTCGGAACTCCTTCGCACCGTGCCGAAGGGACCCGTGACGGTATGGGGCATCCTCCATGATGTAGCCCGGGACATCAGCAATCCGCTGCTCAAACAACCCACGATCCACGAACTGAAGTCCTTGCCTGCGGACCCGCCGAAGTGGATCACCACCCGCGATTCCATCAACAAGTCCTATACCTCCACCTGCGTCGTGCTGGTCGGCAAGGACCCCAAGGATGCCGCGTCCCGAGCGACGATGTGGGTGATTCCGGGCGAGCCTCTAACCGGTGTGGCGATGCCATTCTGGGTGGACGCGGGCGGTGTCCCCGACATTCTGTGGAAGGGTGAGGATTCGCCCCTCTGGGCGGAAGGCCAGCGCATCAAGAAGCTGTTTCGACCTTTCCCAGAATCCGAAAAACAGGATTACCTGGATGTCACCAAGCTCGATAACAAGGCAGGAACAGGCTTCCTGCCGAAGCTCATGGACGCGGAAAAGCGCATCTACGAGCGCACCCGCGAATTTCTGAAATCACCCCGGACCCAGCCAGAGTTGGCGACCTTCCAGGAGCAGGCGGCCCAGGAGGCGCTGCAGGTCATGCGTGCCGTCAAGTAGCCTCACAAAGGCCATTGGCCTCCGCAAAGACCGAACGACTGCGTAGGGCCCCATCTCGCCGATACCCATCATTCCTCGGTGAACTGAGGTTTCGCGATGCGCTCGGCTTCCTGCAGTCGCTTGATCGCGGCTTCCCGATCTTTGGAGGCTAGGGCGGCGGCGATGGTGTGGGCGACCACGGCATAGGCGGCGATGCTGTGGGTGAACATCAGGTTTTCACCCGCCACGGGAACCGTGATGTCGGCGTGCCGTGCCAGCGGCGAATCCAGCCCGTCCGTGAAGGCGATGACCGGCGCATGGAGCTTGCGCGCGTAGTCCACCACATCCAGCGTCTCTTGGGAATAAGGGGGAAAACTGAAGGCGATGAGCAAATCGCGAGGCCCGAGGTTGGCTACCTGGCGCGCGAATTCGGCGGGATTTCCGGCCACAGCGACATAGCCCGAGATGGTGAGGAGATAGCCAAGGTGCTCGGACATGATGCGTGAGACGCCATGCCCGATGAGCACGCGATGGCGCGCCTGCTCGATGTGCTGCACGAGTTTTTTGAGCAGGGTCTCGTTGATGCCGTGCACCGTTCGTTCGATGTTAAGCATGTCCTGTCTGGCCACTTCCACCAGCATGGCGGCGGCTTCCTTGGGCGCCTTCAGTAGGCGGTCAGCGGGGGCTGACTTGGCCTTGGCTTGGGCCACCAGCGCCTGGCGCATTTCCAGGAATCCCGAATATTCAAGCTTCTGGGCGAAGCGCACGACAGTGGCCACGCTGCTCTGGGAGCGTTCCGCAAGTTCCTCGACACCCCAGAAAGCGGCCTCGTCCATCCGCGCGAGCACGCATCCCGCGATGCGCCGCTGACTCACCGAGAGGCCCTTGGTGCTATGCAGGCGGGTGACGAGGGAATGCTTCGTGGACATGACCCCAAGCCTATCCCCGCAAGACGATTGAGTGAAGAATATTTTTCAAGACAAGAGAGGAATTTTCATCCCCCCATTTGGAACATTTCCACCTTGGGGCGCGGGGTCGTGGCGTTCGTGCGGCACTCGGAATAGCGGTCCTCTCGTCGGCGCCACCTGGATTCCACCATGGCCTTCAGATCCGTATCAGAAGCGCCGGTGCGGAGGAAGGTCTTGAGGTCGAGTCCCTCAGAGGCGAAGAGGCAGGTATACAAGGTGCCCTTGGCCGAAAGCCTCGCCCGATCACAGCCTTGGCAGAAGGGTTCGGTGATGGAGGCGATGAGCCCAACCTCCCCGTGGCCGTCAAGATAGCGCCAATGCTGGGCCACGCAGTTCGGACAGTCCCGCCGAACGGGCTCAAGGGGCCATCGGGAAGCCAATACCCGGGCGACCTCCGCCGCAGGAACAACCCGGTCGAGCTGCCACCCATTCCCGGTTCCGACATCCATGAATTCGATGAAGCGAAGGCTATGATCCTGCTCCCGGGCGAAATCCGCGAGCGCCAGAATCTCGGCCTCATTCTGTCCCCGCTGCACTACGCAGTTGAGCTTGATGGGCGAAAACCCGGCCGCCCGTGCGGCCTCGATTCCGGCGAGCACCCGCTCCACGGGGATTTGTGAATCCGAAAGGGACGCAAAACGAGCGGGATCCAGCGAATCCAGACTCACGGTCAGGCGATCGAGGCCTGCTGTTCGGAGGGGTTTGGCGAGATCGTCCAGGAGCACGCCATTGGTCGTCAGGGTCAGCTCGCGGAGTCCCTGAATGGTTCGCAGACGCCGCACGAGGGAGGGCAAATCGTGACGGAGAAGCGGCTCACCTCCGGTGAGGCGCACCTTCTCGACCCCAAGGCCCACGAAGACCCGGACCAGGCGTTCGATCTCTTCAAAACTCAGGACCTGCCCACGGTCCAAGAATGGGTGCTGGTCAGCGCAGCGTTCCCGGGGCATGCAGTAGGGACAGCGAAAATTACACCGGTCCGTCACCGAGACCCGCAGGGCCCGAAGAGGACGATCCAGAGAATCCGCGACCCGCATGAACCCAGGATATCCCAGACCTCAGCCTTTCTCGGGAGTTCCCGCAGGTAGCCTGAGGGTCCGGGTCGCCGCCCACCCGAGGAAGGCACCCACCAGGAGCATTACGCCCAGGCCAGCCAGGCGGCCCGCAATGCCGAGGAGAAGGGGTGTGCCGCTGCTCGGCACCAGCTTCCCTGCGACGAGGCCCGCCACGACCACTCCAGCCAGACCTTCTCCGGCCACCAGCCCCGAGGCGGCCAGGATGCCGAAATCGCCCTCGTCCCCCGTGGATTCTGAGCGAGAAGCCCGGCGGTGGTCCACGAGTTTACGAACACACCCCCCGAGGAAGATGGCCGCCATGGAGGCCAGGGGCAGGTAGACGCCGATGGCAAAGGAAAGTGCGGAGATGCCACAAAGAATCACCGGCACCGTGATCCCCACGCCCATGAGCACCAGGGGCCACGGCAGGTTGCCGGAAAGCACGCCCTCGATGACGGTCTTCATGAGCATGGCCTGGGGGGCCGGCAACTCCTGCGACCCAAAGGTGTAGACCTTTCCCAGCAACAGCACCGTTGCCGCCACCGCCCAACAGGCGAAGGCGGCTCCAATGAGCTGCCCCAACTGCTGGAGGGCCGGCGTTGCACCCACCAGGGCGCCGGTCTTCAGGTCCTGGGAAATGTCGCCCGCCTTGGAGGCCGCGATGGCCACGATGGTGCCCACGGTCAGCACCGATGCCATGGCCGCCGTGGTCTTCCAACCCGCCAGCACGAACATGGAGGACACCAGCATAAGCGTGATGAGGGTAATGCCCGAAGTGGGCTGGGAGGAGACGCCGATTAGGCCCACGATGCGCGCGGCTACGGTCACGAAGAGCGCACCGCAGACCCCTACGCCCAGGGCGCAGATGAGCCGGGGCAACAGGGTCATGCCCTGCCCGAAGACACCGGGTACGAAAGCCGCCATCAGCAGCACCGCCAGGAGGCTACCGACCACCACACCGCCTGGCAAATCACGATCGGTGCGCACCGGGATAGCCGCGGCGTCGTCGGCCCGCCGCAGCAGTCCCTGCAGCACGGACATGAAGGTGCGGTAGATGGTCGGAAGGGTCTGCAACACTGTGTAGATACCCGCTGCCGCCACGGCGCCCGCGCCGATATATCGGACATAGGCTCTCCATATCTGTCCATCGCTCATGGCCCGAATGAGCACAGAGGGTTCGGGAGCGACAGGGCCACCAAGGCCCGCGCCAAAATGAGCAATCATGGGGATCAGCACCAGGGAGGCCAGGGCCGCGCCGGAGACGATGACGGCGGAGCGCTTGAAGCCCAGGATGTAGCCAATGCCCATGAGGGCCGGAGCCACGGCGGTGGCGAGGTAGGCCTTGGGTAGCACGGGAAGGTAGACCCCGATCTCGGAGGGCAGTAGATAGAACAGCGAGATCGCTAGCTTCGCAGCAAAGCCAATGCCGATGCCGTAGAAGATCCAGGACCCCCCGCTCACCCCGGAATAGGAGGCCCGAAGCACTTCCGCGCAGGCTGCGCCCTCAGGATAAGGCAGCTCTCCGGCCGACTGGATGATGAGGAGGCGCCTCAGGGGAATCATGGCCATGATCCCGAATACGCCCCCCAGAAAGCAGAGGGTCACCACCTGCAGGAAGGGTGGCGTGATGCCCCACAGGAAGAGCGCCGGAATGGTGAAGATGGTGCCCGTGGCCAGGGAGGTGGACGCGGAAGCCACGGTCTTCGCCATGTTGGCCTCCAGCAGGGTGCCCTTGATTCGCAGGAGGCGAAAGAGGGCGATGGTGAGCACCGTGGCGGGTATGGAAGCGGAAATGGTCATGCCCACCCGCAACCCCAGGTACGCGTTGGCCGCGCCGAAGGTGACACCCAGCAGGATGCCCGTGGCAATAGCCTTGAGCGTGAATTCCGCAGCGGTGCCCCCGGCCCAGAGCCGCTCCTCTGTCGGCCTCGTCTGCTGAACTGTCGGCGTGCTGCTCATGCTTCCAACTCCCTCGTCATGGAAGCCCTCTCGAAGGTTCCGCGGGCCTTCAGGTTCCCATCTGACATCAGGATGCATCCTTTGGCGATGACCGTATGCAACTCCAGCGACGCGCGGTCCACCAGAATCAGATCGGCATCCTGACCTGCCTGGATTCGGCCTTTCCCTCGCAGTTTGAGGATGCGAGCCGGGTTGGAGGTGAAGGGCAGCAATGCCGTGGGCAGAGGAATTCCCTCGCCCCTCACGGCCTCTCGGAAGGCATCAAACAGAGAGCGAACCTTACCCACCCCCATGCCCGCATAGCGGCCGCTGGAATCATATTCCGGAAGGCTGCCCTGTCCGTCCGAGGTCATCGTGATCCGGTCGGCGGGGACGCCCTCATCGAGGAGCATTTTCAGGGCCCGAGAAGCTGGAATCTGACGAGAGCCGGCCTCGGGTGGGGGGGCCGAAGTGGTCAGATCGATCAGGCCACCCGCTCGGGCATAGGCCGCTCCCTCGGAGAGCAACAAGGGGTTGCGATTGAGGTGGGTTGGCAGCAACTGGGAGGCCGGGATTTCCGTTTCTTCCAGAATCCGGCGGAGGGGAGCCAGCCCTTTCGCGCCGTCCCCCAGGTGGAAATTCACAAGGCCGGCCTTGCCGGAGAGCATGCCCCCCCTGCGGCTTTCCGCCACCAGACGGCATAATTCTTCGTGCGTCGGCTGCGAACTGCGATGGTCTGAAACGGCCACTTCTCCCACGCCCAGAATCTTGTCGATCAGGAGAAGGTCCGATTCCACGCTACCGGTGGCCGTCAAGATAGGCACGCCGTAGGACCCGGTGAAGATCCAGGTCGAGATGCCTTCTTCCTCCAAGCCTCTCGCCTTGGCGATCAGCGAAGCCAGATTTCGCGTGATGCCATCGGTCCCCAGACAACCCACGATGGAAGTGACACCCGCCACCACGGCCTCGCTGAACATCAGCTCTGGCGTGCGGCTCGCGTAACCCCCTTCGCCCCCGCCGCCAAGGATGTGGACATGCCCATCGATGAAACCGGGAAAGGCCAGGAGCCCTCGCCCATCGATCACCTTCAGCCCCGGCAATCCCTCGGGCGAGAGGGAACCGAGGTGGGCGATGCGTCCTCCAGCCACCAGGATGTCCGTGTGCCCTTGGGGGTCTGGCGCGTAGGCTTCGATGTTTCTTATGTGAATCAGCATGGACACTTCTTTCGTATTTGTGTCGACCTGGGTGTCGAAGGCCGCAGGGTCACCTGCTGGCGCGCCAGCCAAGGCGGAAGGCGCGCCAGCAGGTTCGCCGGAGGATTCAGGTCGAGCTGGAGGTTGTCGTTTGACTAGAAACGGAACCGGACTCCGAGACGGACATTGCGAGCCTCTTCCTGGGCCGTGGCCTGAAGATAGGTGGCGTTGACCAAGGCCGCTCCCGAAGATGCGGCGGTGAGGGCCCGGTTCGCATTGGAGCGGGAAGTCCAGCTAAGGGCATCTCCCATGTTGAGCAGGTTGAATACGTCCGCGAAGGCTTCGATGCTGAGTGGTGCGAACTTGATCTTGTGGGCAAGGTGCAGATCCACGAGATGCCGGCCCGGATACTTGGAGGTTCCCAAGGGATCCGCCCAGATCGTGTAGTTCGCACTCGCCGCAGGCGAGGCCGGCGCGGGTGCCGACAGCGTGCGGGTGAAATGCTCGCCGCTGAGATAGGTGTAGCTGATGGATAGGGTGGTCTTCCAGGGGGAAACATAGGTCCCGCGAAGCTTCACTTCGTCATCGTTGTAGCCGGGCAATTTCCCATCGAAGTTGGTCTGGTAGTTCGGATTGGCAAAAGCGTCATCGTACCCGTTGGAGCGATTCGTATTCCCCTTGCGCAGCGCACGGGTATAGCTGCCCCCGGCGGCCCAGTGAGAGGCCAGCTTGCGCTCGAAGCTGAAGGAGAGCGCTGTGTAGGTGCGGGAGAAACCCGGCTGGTTGCGGATGACAAAGTCCTGACCGGGAGTCGTCACATTGGTGATGCCGTAGACCTGAAGAGTCTGCCCGGTGGTGTTGTCGTAGACCGTGTTGCCGGGAAGTGTGTTGTAGGTCAGGCGCTCATCGTTGCGCCCCAGAAGCTCGCAGCTCTTGCGGTAGACACCCGAGACTCCAAGGGACCAGTTGTCACCCACTTTCGTGTCTAGGGCCAGCAGGGCCTCGTCCGTATAGGGGTGCTTCACATTGGGATCGAGGCGACTGGTGTTGGTATCGGTTCCCGTCGACAAGGGCACGGGATTATATGGGAGGGCTTCCGGATTGTTGATATCGAAGGTCGTTCCCGCCGCGTAGGTGCTTCCGGAACCCCAATTGTGGGTGGTTGTGCGGCTGTAGGCGCCTGGAATGGCACGATCAAAATGCACGACCGTGAGGCCATCGAAGTAGCGGCCCAGGTGGGCCTTGAGCAGGAAGCGCTGGTCGCCCTTCAGATCCACGGTGACCCCCAAGCGAGGTGCCAGAACCGCCGTATCCCAGAGAGTGGAGGTTCCGTAGCCCCGCCCCTTGAAGGTTTCGTAGCGCAGGCCCGGCTGGACCCTCCAGCGGCCCAGGGTCCAAGTGTCCATCACATAGACCACATTGCGGTCGATGTTGCCGCGGATGTTCATATCTCCACCCTTGGTGACGCGATAGGTCGTCACACGGGCAGGCGTGGTCGGCGTTGCCGCGACGCCAGTGCCGTCGTAATAAACCCCGCCGGGTCGATGGGTCACCATCTCGGCGCGGGCCTGCTCAGTCTCGATACCAATCCGGAACGCATGGCTGTCATTGGCAGCAAGGAGTCCCGTGCCATAGAGATCCAGAACGGCTGAAAGTGTTCCGCGGGTCGATAAGTAGTAATCGCCCCGAGTGGTATTGCGGAAGAGATTCAGGCCATTATATGTGCCGGATCCCAGCCCCACGGAGGCCACGCCGGGCTGGTACTCGCCCAGGGTATAGTCGCCCGCGTACCCCGAGGCTTTCACCGTCAGCACGGAGTTGCTTCCCATCAGCTGGGTCATGGTGAGCCCATAGGTGCGATCAACGCCGCTCTGTTTGAGGGACGCGACGGCTTCCATGAGGTTGTTGATCCCGCGGTGCTCGCGAGAAAGCCCGTCATAGGCCATGAACATGTCCAGGGTCGTGCTGCCTGTGGCCTGCCAGGTGAGCTTGCCCAGGTATTTTGGATTCAGCATCTCTACCGGAGCAGACGCCCCCACTGGGGCATTGGAGTTGTACTGCTTTTCGGCGGAGACGAAGTACCAAAGCCTATCCTTGACGATGGGGCCCCCGATGTTCACGTTCATGTCCCAATCCGTGGTGGGAATGGAGGTGTCCTTGAGTCGGGAATCCTTCAGCTTCGGCCGTGCCCGCCAAGCGTCCGGGCTGTAGTAGCCGTTCACGCTGCCATCGAGCGTGTTGCCCCCACGCTTCACGAGAGAGTTGATGTAGCCCCCGTTGAAGCCACCATACTCCGCAGAGGCCCCCAGGCCGCCCACCTGGATTTCGGAGAACCAGTCGGGGTTCACATACACATATTGGGAACCGTACAACGCGTCGCCCACATTGATTCCGTCGATGAGGTAGGCGTTGGAGTTGCCTCTGTCCCCGCCCCAGGCGACACCACCATTAATGCCAGGCGTCAGGTTCATAACACTCGTGAGATCGCGCTTCACCGGCATGGATTCCAACATCTCCGTGTTGAAGGTGGGGTTGGTTCCTACCGGCGCAGCGCCAAGCGAGGTGGGTGTGCCCAGCACTTCGACCGTGACGCCGGCTTGTTCCGAGAGCTTGAAGTTCAGGCCGATGGTGTTCGACAGAGTCAGGACGACTTCCCGGACCTGGGGGGTGTGTCCGGCTATCTCCGCCGAAACTCGGTATCTTCCGGGGGGCAGAACGGGGACGCGGTAACCGCCAGTCGCACTCGTGACCGCGCTGCGGCTGCCCATGAGGGCGTCGGAGGTAAGGCGAAGAGTCACGCCTGCGAGCGGTTTCCCGGCGACGTTCTTCACCTCACCCACGAGGGCGGAGGTGGTGGAACTCTGGCCGATCAGCGCCGCCCCGGCGCCGGCGGCAAGCAGGTGGCAGATCAAACGGGATGGGGTTGCCATGAAGGCCTCCGTGAACAAAATGGTTCAATTGTTGAACGATTTGAATCATCATGTTCAAGGACGAACTCGTCAAGGGTAATTTGAACAATTTCGTTCACGAAAGGTTAATGTAGTGCAACCCCAAGACGGACAAGCTCCCCTGGCCCTTGCCCCCGCGGCACGCCCCCCGGAGCGGGGCCACAGCGATTTCGTGGACGAGAACCTCCCCAGGCAGGCCGTGACTGGCATAGTAGGAGTGAACCGATCGGTTTCCCTCATGACTAAGCCCCACGCCCCCGATTCCTTCATGGACCGCCTTGCCAAGCATCTGAGCGGGCTCACTGACGGGCAGCGCCTCATCGCGAACCGACTGCTGGCGGAACCTGCGGCCGCCTTCACAAGCGCGGATCGGCTCGCCAAGGAAGTGCAGGTCAGCGTGCCCACGGTCGTGCGCTTCTCTCAGGCCCTGGGCTATGGCGGCTACGGAGAGATGCGCCACGCGCTGGTGACGGAGGCCCGCGAAAAACGAGGCAAGCAGGCCCGCTTCCTGCAGACTCCCTCCGGCGCCCTGCAGACCCTTGAGGAAGTGCTTCGCCGAGATATCGCCAACATGGAGTTGACCTTCCACCAGGTGGATGGGCGGGCCCTGGAGGAAGTCGTACTGGCGCTTACCAAGGCCCGTCATCGCGTGATTCTTGGCCGTGGCATCTCCTGCCACATGGCGGGAGTGCTGGCTTACCTCCTGACCCAAGTGGGTCTCACCTCTGTGGCGGACCAGAGCGTGGATTTTGCGACCCAGATTTCGCAGCTTTCCCCGAAGGACCTCCTGGTGGCCTTCAGCTTCCATCCCTATTCTCGGGAGACCTTGGATGCGGTGGCCTATGCCAGGGAGCGCCATGTGCCCGTTCTTGGTTTCACGGATCGTCTGGAGGCCCCGCTTTCCAAACTGGCGACCTGGGTCTTTCCTCTTTCTGGAGAGAACCTGCTTTATTCCCACAGCCTGGCCGGCTTCATGCTGATGGCCAATACCCTGGCTGTCCTGGCCGCCTCGAAGGATGCGGTCAAGACCATCCGCCGCTTCCAGGAAGCCGAACGGATCTCGCAGCCTTTGTACTCCACCGAAGAATGAAAGCGTTCATGCGAAAACAACGGAGCATCCTGCAATCAATCCTCTTCGGCCTACTGACCTTGGTGGCGGGTCTGATCCCCGCGCGGGCGACGGTGACGCGGTATCGCTCTGGCAACCCCGAAGACGCAGCGCCCACACTTCACGGGCCTGCGTACAATCTCGGCGGGGGTGCCAAGGACGTCATGGAAGCCATCCAATGGATGGTGGATCAGGTGCGCGGCGCGGACCCCGCTGCCAAATTGGATGTAGTCGTGCTGCGGGCGACGGGAGCCGATGGGTACAACAAGGGCATCCTGGCGCTCAACGGCGTTAATTCCGTGGAGACCCTGGTGATCACCAGTCCCGCAGATGCCCGCACCCCCGAGGTGGAGACGACAATCCGAAATGCTGAGGTGATCTTCTTCGCCGGTGGAGACCAGTGCGACTACGTGACGAATTTCAAGGGCACCCAGGTGGAGGCCGCCGTCAAGGCCGTGGTCGCCAAAGGCGGGGCCGTTGGGGGCACGAGTGCCGGGTGCGCCATCATGGGCTCCATTGTGTTCGATGCTTGCAGGAACAAGCGCAAAGGGAATGTCACCTCGGTTCAGGCCCTGGCCAACCCCTACGATCCCGAGATCTCTTTCACTTCCGGTTTTTTCGCATGGCCTGATCTTGAGGGCATCCTGACTGACACCCATTTCGTACCACGGGACCGAATGGGACGCACGCTGGCTTTCCTGGCTCGGCAGATCAAGGACGGGGTCGTGAGTCGCGCCCTGGGGGTGGCCGTCAACGAGCGGACATCGCTGGTCATCGATAAGGCCGGACTGGGGCATGTAATGGGTGAGGGGCCGGTCTATGTGGTCCTCGCCGAACATCCGCCCGAGCTATGCCTACCCGGACAACCCCTCACCTACCTCGGTTTCAAGTTCTGGAGGCTCGGGCCCGGACAGACTTTTGATTTTTCCCATCGCCCCACC
>CAIPUA010000237.1 GCA_903868115.1 uncultured Holophagaceae bacterium | reverse complement strand
CTTCGCCTTGTCCGCGGATTGGGCCCCGAGGACCAGGGCCGAGGCGGCGAGGAGCGCGAAGATGCGGGCTTGGAACATGACTTCCTCCGAAGGGGTGGATGGATGATCTGACGAGTGGTCCTAGAACGCGACCATGAGGGATGCGACCAGGCTGTTGCCACCCTGCTCGCCGACCTGGCCAAGCGCCGTCAGAGGCATGAGGAAATTCTTGCTGCGCATGATGTAGTCCAGCTTCAGCTTGCCCAGTGAGGACTTGGTGGGCGCGAACAGATAGTTGTAGCCAAGGGTGAGCTCGGTGAACTTGGGACTGTAGTCGGCATTGCGACTCACGCCGGCGGCGCTGTGGGTGTAGGGATTGTAGGCGGTGTACCAGTCGTCCCCGGAGTTGTAGTTCAGCAGGTCGTAGCGGGCCAGAAGCCAGTGGCGGCCCATCTTGTAGACACCGGTCGCGGCGTAGCCCGTGAATTTCTGATCGAGGTGCTCACGGAGAGGCGCGGCGGCTGTCGCGAAAAGAGTTGCATAGCGGCGACCGATCAGGCCCGTGGCGTACTCGAAATCCGCATGCCAGGCCGCGTTATCAAAGGCGTAGTAGAGGCCACCAAGGGTGGTCTTGTCCTTGTTGTCCTTGACCTGCGCGGCCGTGACACCTGCGGTTGTCCAGGGGGTGGGAATCGTGGCTGCCAGGGAGGTGGAGTCCTTCAGGTTGGTGACACCCGTGCGATAGTAACCGCCGAACTTGTGCGCGGGGCCGTAGCCGCCTTCAAAGCGCACAGTGTAATCCTTCTGGGCATTGAGGTCGTTGTTCTTGCCGCTGCTGCCGTCATCGGTGGTGCCGTTGGAGATGGCGAGGCCTACCTTGCCCTGGAAGCCCTTGGCGTCGCCGTAGGCGTAGCTGGCCCACACGCCGCGGTCGCGCTTGTCGCCGAAGACACGATTGAGCTGGTTGCGGTCGAAGAAGAGGATGTCCTTGGAGCCCACCAGGGTGGCTTCGTAGGTGGTGGGCATCTTGAACTGGCCGGCCTTCACGACGAACCCGTGGCCCAGGGCCCAGGTGATGACCGCATCCTGCAGGATGTTGTTGCCCACGGTGCTGGTGGAGTTGTTGGGATCGAACATCACATTCCAGCTGATTTCATCCGAAATCTTGCCGCTCAGGGAGAGCTCCAGGCGCTTGACAACGAAGTTGTTCTCCGCGAAGCGGCTGCTGCTCAGGCCTTCGTAGTATCCCGAAGTGGGCACCTTGGCCGCCGCGTTGTTGCGCAGGCTGTTGTCCGTCATCTGCGTGTACCAGACCTCGGCGAGGGCGCCCACCTTCAGGTCCTGGGCCTGGAGGGCTCCGGCCGTCAGCAGGGCTACTAGTGTTGCGGTATATCTTTTCATTTCTCCTCCTATTGGGTTGGGGAAAAAACCTGCAGGACCAAGGCCAATACCAAGACTCGGACCTAACCGAGAGGGTAGGCTTCCTGTCTTGGCAAGGCGAATGGTTTTTCAGTGCATTCGATGGCATCCCCTTCTCCAAAATTTTCCACCGGAAGATGCCCATGCGCCTGAATGACCTACGAATCGGGAAACGCCTGGGCTTGGCCTTCGGCGGCATCGCCATCGGCCTGAGCATGACGGCTGCGTTTTTATTGTGGGAGATCGCCGTCATCAACCAGCGGATGGGCCTCGCGATGGATGAATCGGCGAAAATGGCCCAGATCAAGGAGGTCAGCACCGCCGTCGACAATATCTACCTCGAGCTGTGGGGCCTGGTCACCGCCAAGGACGCCGCCAGCAAGCGGGCCCATCAGGCTGCCATCGACACTCACCGGGCCGCCTACAAGAAGGGAATCGAGGACCTGAAAGCCGCGGCCAAGACGCCCAATGGCAAGGCTCTGCTGGTCAAGGTGGAAGAAGCGCTGGCCACGGACCTGGCCCTCAAGGCCCAGGGACAGGACGCCGCGGCCGTGGAACTGTTCAGTGGCCTGAGCGTGAAGGTCAATACCGACCGGGTGGATCCGGCGATTCAGGCGATCGTCTCCTGGCGCGAGAAGCGTATCCAGGAAACGGATGCCGCTGCCGAAGCG
>CAIPUA010000236.1 GCA_903868115.1 uncultured Holophagaceae bacterium | reverse complement strand
TTGGATGCCATGCTCGACAAGGTGGCTGACTTCTACGAGGACGAGGTGGACAATGCCGTGTCGGCCTTGACGGCCCTCATGGAACCCCTGATCATCGCGATCCTGGGTGGCGTCATTGGATTCATCGTGGTGGCCATGTATATGCCGATCTTCAACATGGCCAATGTCATGGGCAAGGACTGAATCAAGCAAGACAGAGGGCGTGGTTGACTGCTCCCTCTGGCTTTCCTGTTAAAGAGATCATCGACGCTGCTCGTCGTGACATGCGGGGTGGGTCGTATCGAAGGGCTATGCTTGGCCCTGCTTCACCAGGGCAAAAATGGTCAGGGGTGCGCGAACCCAAAGGCCTGAAAGCCTTCTCCCGGCCAGGTGAGCGGGTTCGGTCGGAAGAGGATGGCAGGACCTTCCTCGGTTCCAAAGGCCGGGGGCCAAAGCTTGGCGGGTCTGAGTTCCGGGTGGCGCTCCAGGATGGATTGCTGGTGTTCAACACCCTCCTCGGGCAACCAGGAGCAGACGGCATAGACCAGCAGACCACCGGGGGCCAGTCGGAGCAGGGCCGCTTCGAGAAGGGCGTGCTGATTCCGGACCAGTCGCGGCAAATCGAGGAAATCCCCTAGCCAGTTCAGTTCGGGATGTTTCCTCAGGGTGCCCGAGCCAGAGCAGGGGGCATCCACCAGAATCAGGTCAAAGGCACACCCGCCCTGGCGCAGCCACGCACCGGCCTCCTCGGGGATCACCTGCGCCCGCACCCGGCGGAGCGCCAGATTCTCCTCCAGCCGCCGGGCTCGTTTCCCATCCGATTCGAGGGCGAGCAACTCTGCGTCGGGCCAGCGTAGGGCAAGCGAGGTGGTCTTGCCTCCCGGAGCCGCGCAGGCATCGAGGATGCGTTCGGGTCAGCCGTGCCACTCGAAGGCCATCATGGCCTGGGAACTGAGATCCTGCACCATCCCGCAGCCCCCCGCGAGCCAAGCCCGGGGAAATGAGGCATCCGGAGCCAAGCGCAGGGCCAGCGGAAAATCGGGATCCGGTTCCAGGCCTTCGGGGAGTGGGTCACAGGTAAGGGAGCGGAAGCTGGGGCGGGAGGGCTGCTGAAGCGATTTCCACAGAATCTCGGTCTGATCCGCCTGTGGCCAGGGCGCCAGGGCCGCACCCAGGGCCCGGTCGGCGAAAGCCGTTCGATCGAGGGCACAGGGGAACGCTTCCAGTTCTATCCGGAAGGCGGGTCGATCCTTCGACGCCTGCCGGAGCAGCGCATTGACCAGTCCCTTGTGGGGAGGAAAACCGAGTTCCGGGTCCGAGGCCAGCAGGACCGATTCGTTCACGGCAGCATGGGTCAGAACGCCTGGGAGCCAGGCGAGTTGGGCAAGACCCATGGCGAGGGCCACCCGACTGCCGAGGGGAATATCGCGATCCGGGTTCTTAAGCCGCGGCCGGACCCAGGCCTGCAGACGACCCCAGTTCCGCAAACAGAGCCCCAGGATGGCCTGGGCCAGAGCGGCATCGTCGGAAGAAAGCCCCTCGTTCCAAGTGTCCGGCACCCGGTACGAGCGTCCGAAGACTCCGTGGAGGGCAAGGGCGACTCGGGTTCGGCTTTCAGTGGGCATGGGCACTTCCGGACCTAGAGGGTACCCGAAGCGGCGCGCGAGCACCCGCTACACTGGTGCCATGACGGAGTCCCCATCCTCGGCTCGGGTTGTT
>CAIPUA010000235.1 GCA_903868115.1 uncultured Holophagaceae bacterium | reverse complement strand
GGAAACGATCCTCGCGGCGCTCCTGCACGAGGTCCGGCGCGACCAGGATGAGGCGGCAGAGCTGCACGAGATCCGGGGCACCTTCGGGGACCGGGTCGCTGGTCTGCTGGAAAGCTGCTGGCAGGGGCACCTCCTCCCCCATCCAGGCTGGGATCCTTGGCAACCCGAGACGGCGCCGGACGACCCGGAACTCCATCTCATCGTGGCCTGCGATGCCCTGGCCGTTTTTCGGAATATCCTACTCGACTGGGAAACCCTGGCCCATCTCTGGGACGAGACAAGAAATGGCGATCTCGCTGATCGCCTCTGGCTGCAGGAGCGCGCGTGGCTTCCTGAAGCTGAGTGCCTCGTCCGTGGTCGTTGGGTCACGAAAACAGCGGAGGATTCATCGGGACCGGAGCTCCGTCAGGAGTTGCTGGCTTTCTTCCAGAACTGGATGACGCTCCCCATCCGTCATCCTGAACAGACAACGCCATTCCCCTCCCTTGCCCTCGCCTACCAGAGGGATGGGTGGGCCCGCTGGGTGAACGCGCAGGAAGTGGTTCCCCTGCTCAAGCTCTGGGGTCTCCACGGCATTGCTCAGGAGATGAGGACCGTGCTCGGCAGTCTCAACGGGCTTCCCGGGATTGCTCAGGCAGGCTTCCTCCGTCAGAGCGCCCTGAGACCCGACATAATGCGACCGGAAGTGGCCGCCGAGTGTCTGCGGAAGATGACGATGGTGGAACTGATGCTGGTGCTGTCCAACCGACATTCCAGAGTGGTCAACGCCTTCCGGAAGCAGGTTCCCGGGGATGTTTTGGATCTCTTGACCCGCGTTCGTTTGCCCAGTCACCACGCCTCCCTGTCCGATCCCATCCTGCTTTTCTGGTTGGGCGTGGTGGCCAAGGAAGGGAATGTCCTGGATCTTCAGCCATTGGCATGTTCCGAAACTCAGAAGCATCTGGCCGCACCGTCCCCCTTCCCCCCTTCCGATCGCTTCAGAGCGGCGCTCTCCATCCTGTTCGAAGGGCTTGCTGAAGAGTGTTGGCCCGCCACGACTATTCCCTACGCCTTCCATCCCCTCGAGGTCTCGAGCCTAACGCTGACGGCGGGTTGGGGCGAGGAGGTCGCCATCCTGGCCCTGCTTCATGACCTGCCCCGCACGGAAGCCTCCCTGGATTGGGTCGCAACCGCTTTGGGATCATCCACCATGGAATCCCTTGGGCAGTTCTGGCGCCTGGAAGGCTTGGTGCACCGCGCCCTGAGACTCGAGCAGGAGGCATTGGATCCGGGGTCGGTCCCAACGTCCCTTCGGGCCGTCGAACTGTTCGATTCCGTCTCCCTGCTCCGCTTCGTGGCCGAGGACTGCCAAGCCATGGGACAGATCTCGAATCTCCGCAGCGACCCGTCCCGGCATGAACTGGCGCAGCGTTTCCTGTTCTTCAAGGGTTTCATGTATGGAAGGCCTCTGGCTGCCATCGCCGAAACGGTCCTGATCGGGAGTCGCTTCGGCCCCACCATGGGAGAGTGGCTCAAGGCTGACGGAATCGTGAAACCTAAACGCGACCGGGATCTTCTCTCCGATGAGGCCTGTCCCGCAGTGTATTCAGAGGAAATCACCAGCCTGCTCATCCGCCTGGAGATCCCGCTGCCCGAGGTTTTCCGCCTCGCCTGCGCCCTGGAACCCCTGGCAAAGTGGGAAGTGGGACACATCCTCCACTTGGTTGGTCTCGAAAAGTCGGTCATGGCCTTCCAGGATTCCAGTTGG
>CAIPUA010000234.1 GCA_903868115.1 uncultured Holophagaceae bacterium | reverse complement strand
TGGCTGGAGACTAACAATCTCCAACTGCCCCGCTTCCTCAAGGACGGCAGCTTCCTCTGGCAGTCCGACCGCACCGGCTTCCGCCATCTCTATCACATCGGTCCGGACGGCCAGATGATCCGACCCCTCACGGCCGGATCCTGGGATGTGCGCGACCTGCACGCGGTGGACGAAGGGGCAGGCCGGGTTTTCTTGAGCGCCACGGAGCGCAGCCCCATCGGCCTGGATGCCTATGCCGTCGATCTGCAGGGCAAGGCGGCCAATGCCGGCCTGAAGCGCCTCACCGAGCGGCCGGGCACCCACACGGCCACTTTCAGCCCCACAGGATCGGCCTTCGTGGATCGCTGGACGGACGCCCGCACGCCCGCCCAGACCTTCCTGATGGATGGTCACGGCACGACCCTGCGTACGGTGGACGCCTCGGTTTCCGAAGCCTTCAAGGCCCTGCAACTCGGCACCGTGAAGTTCCAGCAGGTGAAGACCCGGGACGGTTTTCCCATGGAGACCCTGCTGGTCCTGCCTCCCGATTTCGAGGCCACGAAGAAATACCCCGTCTTCCAGGAGATCTACGGCGGACCCGGCAGCCCCACGGTGCGAGACGCCTTCGGGCGCGACAGTCTCTGGTGGCACTTCCTGGCCCAGCAGGGCTATGTGGTGTGGGTTTGCGATAACCGCAGCGCGTCGAACAAGGGCACCGCGAGTGCCTTTCATGCCTACAAGCGCCTGGGGCAGACGGAGCTGGAAGATCAGCTGGATGGCCTGGCCTGGCTGAAGCAGCAGGGCTGGGTGGACATGAACCGCATCGCCATCGACGGTTGGAGCTACGGCGGCTTCATGAGTGCCTATGCCCTCACCCATAGCAAGGCGTGGCAGGTTGGCATCGTCGGCGCACCGGTGACCGACTACCGCCTCTACGACAGCATCTACACCGAACGCTACATGGGACTGCCCAAGGACAACCCTGCGGGCTATGACGGCACTAATCTGATGAAGGTCGCCAAGGATCTCGAAGGCCGCCTGCTCCTCTTCCACGGCACCCTGGACGACAATGTGCATCCTCAGAACACGATCCAGTTCGTAGACGCCCTCCAGAAAGCCGGCAAGGACCATGAGTTGGTGCTGCTCCCCGGCAGCGGCCACGGTCCCCGCACGCCCGAACAGATATGGTTCCGCTACTGGAAGACCTGGGAGTTCCTGAAGCGGAATCTTTAAGGGACTTCCCCGCGCAGGATCTCGCGGACCGAGACCTCCTCGGCGCCGAGGGCGAGACGCATTTTTTCGACGGCTCGAGCCTGGTCGATCTTCTCCCCACAGGTGAAGTAGTCCAAGGCCGCGAAGCGGTGCTCCGGCCAGGTGTGGATGGCCAGGTGACTCTCGGAGACGATGACCACGCCGCTGATGCCCAGGGGCGCGAAGTGGTGGAAGCTCTGGGTCACCACGGTGGCCCCACTGACGCGGGCCGCCTCCAGCATGGCTTCGCGAACCCAGCCGAGATCCGAGAGGCGCGACGCATCGCAGCCTCGCAGTTCGGCCAGCAGATGGCGTCCGAGTGCGTGCATAGGGAAACGCTAGCAGGAAATCAGGGGGCGGGGGTGGGCCGCAGCAGGCCCACGAACTCCGCGTGGGCCGTGAGCGGGAAGAGGTCCAGCACAGCCAAGTGCTCCAGATGCCACTCCGGCGCCAGACGCTGCACATCCCGGCAGAAGGCCGCCCCATCACAGCCCACGAGCACCAGATTCCCGGCCTTGGCGCGTTTGAGTTTGTCTGAAAAAGCGGGCGCCAAGCCCACCCGGGGCGGGTCCAGCAGGATCGTGTCGCCGGGTTCGCCAAGACCGTCCGGCATCCAGTCGGCGGCGTCGACCGCGTGGCATTCTGCGGAGAGACCCAAGTGTTCGAGGTTCTTCCGGGCCCAGGCCACGGCATTGGGTTCGGATTCCACCAGCACGAAGCGCTGGAAGCGTTCCCGCAGCAGGACCGAGAAGAGCCCCACGCCGCCATACAAATCGAAAAGGGTGATGCCTCGCAGATCCCAAGCCTCAAGCACTTGGCCGAAGGCGTCCATGGCCCAGGGGGCGCACACCTGGAAGAACCCGCCGACCCGGTGCCGGAGGACGGCACCTCGGTGCGTGTGGAGAACGGAATCCTGCGAGACATGCCAGCCATCCGGTTCCAGCCGCCAGGCTCGTCCGTCCTCAAGACTTGCAAAGACTTCCCCCGCAGGAGTTCCCGTGGCCAGTTCCCACCGCTGAGGCCGGGAGGGCAGGGCGCCTCCTTCGAGGGCTTCGGCGAGGCGCGGAATGGCGTTCGAGAGGGCCTGATCTGCCGCCGGACATCGGCTTACCGGCACGATGGAATGGCTGCGGCGGCGATGGAAGCCGAGCTGTCTTCCGGCCCAATGCAGCTGGATCCGATGGCGGCGGGCCTCCGCAGGTGCCGGTTTCCATTCCCAGGTTTCCATCTTCGGCAACTGGCGGCGCAGCAGGTCTTCCACCATGAGCCGCTTGAGAGCCGTGGCGTGAGTGCCTGCTTCCCAGAGTTCGCAGCCTCCACACAGCCTGGCCACGGGGCAGCCGGCGGGGCGGCGGCGGGGATCCGAGACCAGCCAGCGCAGGACCTCGCCCTCTCCATGCCGGGCCTTCCAGCGCACCTCGGCCTCGACTTCCTCTCCCGGGAAAAGCGCCAGGGGAGCCGAAAGCAAGAGGAGGCGGCCATCGGCCTCCCGCCCGACACCCAGGCCACCCCAGGCTAGTCGCTCGATCTTTCCGATCCATTTCACCTTGGGAGTTGCCGACCCTGGGTACACTGACTTCCGTTCCTTCATCCCCGGTCTGGAGCCGACCTTGCGTTTCACTGTCGCCCTCCCCTCAAGTCACCGTAGCAGCCTCGAGGGTCGTCTGGGCAGGGAGCTGGTGCGGGCGCTGCAGTGGGTGGATGCGCCCCCAGCGGAAGTCGTGCTGGGCATGAACGGTGAGGGCGAGCTGGCCTCCTGCGCGGTCTGGCCCGGCGAGGACGGCGCTCTGGCGCTCCTGGAGGCGGGCTTCCATCGGCTCAAGGATCGCCGCGACATGGAGAGCCTGCACGAGGTGGGACGGGCCCTGGCTTCGGAACAGGATCTCGACCGCTTGCTGGAACTCATTCTCGTCCAGGCGCAGCAGTTGCTCTGCGCCGAGGCGGGTTCCATCTACCTCGTCGAGGGTATAGGCGAAGAGCGGGAACTGCTCTTCGCCTATACCCAGAACACCCGGATCAGCACTCCTTATCATCGGTTCCGCCTACCCATCTCCAAAAAATCCATGGCGGGTTTCGTGGCCGCCACCGGGGAGTGCCTCAACATCGAGGATGCCTATCGCATCCCGGGGGACGCACCCTACCGGTTCAATGACAGCTTCGATTGCCAAACGGGCTACCGCACCACGTCGATGCTTTGCGTTCCCCTGCAGGACACGGAGGGAGGGATCCTCGGCGTCCTGCAGCTCATAAATCGGTTCGACGAGGCTGAGGATGGGCACCCCATCGTGCCCTTCCGCGCCGACCATGTCCGGTTGGCCCAGAGCCTCGCGGGGCAGGCCGGAGTCGCGGTCAAGAACGCCGGATTGCGGCACGAGATCGAGAACCTGTTGGAGAGCTTTGTGAACGCCTCCGTGCTGGCCATCGAGCAACGCGATCCCGTCACCAGCGGGCATTCGGGTCGGGTGGCCGCCCTCACAGTGGGGCTCGCGGAAGTCGTCAGCGGTATGCCGAACGGTCCCTTTGCGGGGGTGGTCTTCAGCGACCGCCAGCTCCGCGAGATCCGCTACGCGAGCCTGCTTCACGACTTCGGGAAGGTCGGCGTGCGGGAGCAGGTGCTCGTGAAGGCCAAGAAGCTCGATCCGACACGCCTGGAGATGGTGCTCCAGCGAATCCGACAGCGGCAGGAGGAGCGGACCCGCCAGGAGTTGCAGCGGGACTGGGAAGCCGGCCGACCCTTCCAGCCCGAGCGCTGGCGCCAACTGCTGCGAGAACTCCAGGAGGAGGCTGATCGCCTCATCGCGTTGGTGATGCAGGCCAATGAGCCGTCGGTGCTACCCCAGGAGGTCCTGGGGAATCTGGAGCGACTGGCGGAGCTTGATTATGTCCACTGGAACGGCCAGTCCGAAGGTGTCATAACCGCAGGCGATCTGGCGGCTCTGAGGATTCCCAAGGGCAGTCTTTCCGAGGAAGAGCGCCAGGAGATCGAAAGCCATGTGACCCACACCTTCCGGTTCCTCAGCCAGATCCCCTGGACCCGGGATCTCGCGGGTGTGCCTGAGATCGCCTTCGCCCATCATGAGCGCATGAATGGCCTCGGTTATCCGCGCAGGCTGAACGCTCTGGACATTCCCCTGCAGAGCAAGGCGATGGCCATCTCGGATGTGTTCGACGCGCTCACGGCCCAGGATCGTCCCTACAAGGCGGCGATACCTCTGGAGCGCAGTCTGGGCATCCTGGAAGCCGACGCGAAGGCCGGACATCTTGACCCCGAACTGCTGCGGCTCTTCATCGAAGCCAAGGTATACGAGCGCACGGGGCGGAACTGACGCCGATTCGAGTCAAAGGAAGCCCGGTTATCGGCAACCTGATGATCGGCCTGACTCAGCCTATTCCGTACTAATAACCTCTACCTTCGTGCTTAGTTCCTCTTCTTTTCGACCACGGACCACACGAAGCACACGGATCATCGAGTAGCCTTCCCGAGCTGTTTTAGGGGTTTGGGCAGGGGGCTGGAGGCCATGTGGGCCCACACCAACTGGCAGAACCAGAGGGCCGAGCGGAAGCGTTCCAGCATATTGAGCTTGGCCTGGAGGCGCAGGATGCGAAATGTGGAGTCCTGGGTCGGTGCTGCGGTCCGCTCGAATTCCAGCATCTTCAGGGCAGTCTCGTTCAAGTGCTGGGCCAGCGGTTTCCAGGCGCGCGCGAGTTGGGGGGCCTGGGTGTTTGCCAAGCCAGAGGCGCCCCGGGCCAGCGAGCCCCATCGGGTGTAGTCCAGGCCATCCACGGCCAGGAGATCGAAGAAGGGCCGGGGCAGGTCGCTGCGATCCTGGGAACGCAGTTCGTTGCGCTTGACCGCCAGGAGCACCATGCGGGAGGTGATCTCCGACCCTCCGCTCGGCAGGCTCAGGCCGTAGCGGAGCAGGCGCGTCTGCCAGTGGACCCATTCGTCGAAGACCGCATCCTCCAGCGCGAGGCAGGCATCGTCCTCGAGCATGGAGGCCAGGAAGTGCCCTTCGGCCGTGGGGTTGGAGGGGGTCCGGTAGAAGGTCGTGGAGGGTCCTTCCCTGGCGAGGGCCGCGTAGATCCCCTCGAGGTCCCGCTCCAGATCCTGGAGGGCGGTGGTGATATCGGGCCGTATCTTCACGAATCCCGCTCGCGCCTGCTCCACCCCTTCCGGCAGCAGCGGCAGTTCGATGGCCCGGTCCTGGATGACGATCTCGATTCCCGGGGCCTTGGCCACCGGCCGCGATGGAATTTGCCTCAACAGGATCAGGCTCAGCAGGACGCAGGTGGGCATCCTAGCCTCCCATCACCACTAGGCCTACGCCCAAACTCAGCAGGATCACCGCCGCGATCTTGGGGGTGCCGATGGGTTCCTTGAAGACGAAATGGCCGAAGACGATGGCGCCCGTCATGCCGATGCCGCGCTTTACGGTCTCGATGAAGCCCACCGGGGCGATGCGGAGGGATTCGAGCTGCACGGCCAGTGCGGCTGAGCCGATGACAACCGCGAGGGCCATCAGGGTCGGGTGCTTGAGAAGGGTCGCACCGGCCTCGCGCAGGGCCGGTCCCTGGCCCCGCACGAGCAGGATCGCACCCAGCAGCAGACCCACTCCGGCTGTGATGGCCGGGGCGTACCAATAACCCGCGCCGCGCTTTAGGGCCACCTGATCGATCACGGCCGTAAGGCTCCAAATGACGGCTGCAATGGCCATGCGGCGCACGCCGGGGTCCCTGCCAAAGGCCCGCAGGCCCGGCCACTTACCGCTCTTGAGACCCAGGGTAATGGCGCCACCCACCACAAGGGCCACGCCTCCGAGTTGACTCACTGTGGGTGTCTGATTTCGCAACAGCCAATCGATCAGCGTGGTGCCAACAGGCGTGAAACTGAGCAGCGGAATGGTAAGACTCATGGGCGAGAGGCGCATGGCCTGCATGAAGGCCAACAGTCCGCCCACATTCAGGACAATGGAGCAGCCCATCGGGAGCAAGCTGGCCCGCGGGATCAGGAAGGGGCCGGTGCTGGCGGCCCAGGCCATGAGCAGCGGGACCTGGGCCAGCGGCAGCCACACGGTCAAGAAGGTGGGGAGCACCTTCTGGGTGAGCTGTTTGCGGACCACATCGAAGAGGGTCCAGCCAAGCGCGCCTAGGAGCGCGAGAGTGAGGCCAAGAGAGGTGACGGTCATGGAAGATCCAGAGGAAGCAAGAAAATTCAGAATAAGCGCAGGCCATGCGCTGAGTGTTCAGGATCCTCACGCTCACCACCACTTGTTTGCCAATTTCTGCGTTTTCGGAGAATTCCACTTGAGGCGGATCGCCGCAGCATCTAGGGTGGACAGACCGCCTTTGGCGTTCAGGAGATCCCATGGCCCTGTGCAGTCTGCTCCTTCCCGTTCTTTGCGCCTCCACCCTCATGGCCCAGGACGCGGCCTGGCTCGGCACCTGGAAGCTCGGTTCGGCCCCGGATATCGGAGCGATCATCGAGCGCTCCACCGCAGAGATGTCCTTCATCAAGCGGCCCATCGCCCGTTCCCGCCTGAAGAAGCTCAACCCGGCCTATCAGCGCGTGCTGATTGCCCGGAACGGTGCGGATTTCACGATCCAGTTCGACGAGCGGCAACCCATCCGCATGCCCGCGGATGGCAAGGCCATTCCCTGGACCCGGGAGGACGGCGAAAAGTTCATGGTGTCCGTGAAAACCCAGGGAGACAGCTTTTCGCAGCACTATCAGGGCGAGGACGGCGAGCGCAGCAACCTCTTCCGCGTGGGCGCCACCGGCAAGGTGCTTACTCTGGAGGTGACGGTGAAGAGCCAGAAACTGCCCAAGCCGCTGGTCTACACGCTGCCCTACAGTCGCTGATCAGGCACCGTTCCGCCAAGTTCGATCAGACGCTGCTCGGAACAGTTCGGGCAGATTCCATGCGATCAGTGAACTGAAATTCCTGCCGTCAGTTTCGGCCCCTTCACGAAGCAAGTCTTGTGCTCGATATGGTGCTCGAACTCATGCCGGAACTTCTGGAGCGCCGAATCGATGGGACCGCAGGCGGCATCGCCCAAGGGGCAAAGAGTCCGCAGATTGATGCGGGGCGTGAGGCTGGCGATGAGGTCCAGATCGCCGGGGCGGCCTTCGCCGTGCTCGATGCGATGCAGCACCATCTCCAGCCAGTTGCAGCCCTCGCGGCAGGGAGTGCACTGGCCACAGGATTCGTGGGCGTAGAACCGTGTCAGGCGCAGCACGGCCTCCACGATGCAGACATTCTCGTCCATCACGATGACGCCCCCGCTGCCGGCCATGGTGCCCCGCGCCTTCATGGCATCGAAGTCCATGGGGCAGTCGAAATCCTTGGCGTCCAGCATCGGCGCACTGCATCCTCCGGGGATGATCGCCTTGATCTTCTTGCCGGTGCTGCAACCCCCCGCGAGGTCGTTCACGAGGAAATCCAGGGGTGTACCCAGGGGCAGTTCGTACAGACCCGGGCGCTTGACCTGGCCCGATACGCCGAAGATACGTGTGCCCGTGTTGTTGGGGGTGCCGATGGCCGCGTAGGCGGCGCCACCGATACGCAGGATCACCGGGACCGAGGCCAGGGTCTCCACGTTATTCACGGTGGTGGGCTGGCCGTAGGCGCCCTTGGTGGCCGGGAAGGGCGGCTTCACCCGGGGTTCGCCGCGGCGACCCTCCAGCGAATTGAGCAGGGCCGTCTCCTCGCCGCAGATGTAGGCGCCCGCCCCGCGGTAGGTGAGCAGATCGAAATCCCAGCCGCTGCCGAGAATGTTCTTGCCCAGGTAGCCCGCGTCCCGGGCCTCCTGGATGGCGGCGTCCAGCTTGTCGATGAGCCACTTGAACTCGCCGCGCACATAGATGAAGCCCAGTTTGCACTGCATGGCCCAGCCCGCGATGAGCATGCCCTCGATGAGCTGGTGCGGGTTGTACTCCATGATCGCCCGGTCCTTGAAGGTGCCCGGCTCGCCTTCGTCGGCGTTGCACACCACATAGCGGGTGAAGGCGCGCTCCTCGGTGTCCTTGGGCATGAAGGTCCACTTCAGTCCCGTGGGGAAGCCGGCGCCACCACGGCCCCGCAGGCCCGAAGCTTTCACCTCGCCGGTTACGCTGGCAGGGTCCATCTTCAGCGCTTTCCTCAGGGCCTCATAGCCTTCATGCCGCTGCTCGTAGGTCTTCAGGCGCCAGTTGTCCAGATCGCCTGTGCCGCGCAGCATGAAGTTGGGAAACTTGTCGGAGCCAAAGCCCTCGAAGGTGTAGCTCTGGGAATCGGCCTTGGTGCGGATGGCGCCCATCACTTCCCCCACTCGGGCACGGCGCCCCGCATGCAGGCCTCGATCACGGCATCGAGGCGGGTCTCGTCCAGGAATTCCTCGTAGACCTCGTGGTTCACCTGCAGGCACGGACCGGTGCCGCAGCTGCCCAGGCATTCCGCTTCCTCTACGCTCCACAGGCCATCCAGGCTCACCCCACCCGGCTGCACCGCGAGGCGAGTGCAGAGCTGCTCGAAGAGCTGAGCGCCGCCACGCAGGGCGCAGCAGAGGTTGGTGCAAACCTGAAGATGGAATTTCCCCACCGGTTTCTGGTGAAACATTGTGTAGAAGGTGGCCACGCCGAAGACATGCCCCTCGGGGATGGCCAGGATACGCGCCACTTCCTTCATGGCCTCCAGCCCCGCGAAGCCAAGCTCGGCCTGGGCCAGATACAGCGCAGGTAGGGTGGCGGCCAGCTTGTCCGGGTATTTCGCCGCCAGGGCGAGAATCTCGCCTTCTGTTTCGGGGCTCAGCGATTTACGCGCGCTGCGCGACAGACGCTGACCCGGGGCGAGGGGCCGATCGCTGGTCTCTGGAGGCAGGGGATGGTTCATGGTCGCTCTCGATGGGAACGATTGTAACCCGGAAAAGGGCTGCCCCGCGGAGGCGGAGCAGCCCTGGGAAATTTTCGGATTCAGAGCTTCGAGTGGGCGCCGTCGCAGAAGGGTTGGCTGGCCGTACGCTTGCAGGCACAAAGGGCGACCTTCTTGGCTTCAGTGAGCTCAAATCGCAGAGGGGCGATGCCCAAACCCTTGTGGGCGCCATCGCAGAAGGGATGCTTGGCGGAATGCCCGCAGGCGCACCAATAGTAGGTTCCGGCTTCAAGTTCGAGCACCACCGGTTTGGTATCCACGACCTTCGCTTCGTTCATGTTGGACTCCTGGGTTGGGGGGAAAGCCTATCTCGAAAGGTGCCTGGTTCGGGGAACTACTTGCCTGCTTCGATGTCCAGGCTGATCTCAACCTCATCCCCCAGCACGCCGGGATAGGTCTTGATGCCGAAGTCGTTGCGATTCACCTTGAGGGCGCCATCGATGAAGCCCGCCACCACGCTGCCTGGCTTCATGCCCGCATGGGTGCCGGCGTTGACGATGACGAAGCTGATGGACTTGCTCACCCCGTGCATGTTCAGCACGCCCGTCACCCGCAGCCTGCCTTTTTCCACCTCCTTCACCTCGGTGCTCTTGAAGGTGATGGTGGGGAACTTCTCCACATCAAAGAAATCGGCGCCGCGCAGATGCTTGTCCCGACCTTCGTTGTCCGTGTTGATGCTGGTGGCATCAATGCTGACCTCGACACTGGACTTCGCGAGATCCTTGGCGTCGACCCTTACGCTGCCGTCGAATTTCGTGAAGCGGCCTGAACTCTTGGCCACTAGATGCCGGATCTTGAAGCCGATCTGGCTGTGGACGGCGTCGATCTTGTAGGTGTCCTGAGCGAAGGAGGGTGCGGCGAGGGCAAGGCCTGCGAGCAGGATGAAGTTGTGAGTGGCGCGAATCATCATGGGAGCCTCCAGGGCGAGTAAATGACTTCCATGGGATGCGATGCTTGAAAAAGGTGTGACAACATTTTTATTGGAACAAGGGCCTTCGGCCTCCTGCTAGGCTTGCCGAGAAGGGACCTGAAGCCATGCGCATCATCGAGGAACTGCACATCGGGAAGCCTCTGGAACCGGGGCACGAACTGGCGCTCTCGATCCTCCTCACGCGCGAGTATCTGAGTCGGCTCATGGACGAACGGGTCTTCAGATCGGCGGGGCTTACGGACCCACAGTTCAATGTGCTCAGGATCCTCAAGGGCGGTCCCCCCGAGGGCTACACCATCGGGGAAATTCGTCGCCGGATCATCACCCGCAGTGCCGATCTGCCTCGTCTGGTGGATCGCCTCGTAGGGCAGGGACTCGCAGTCAGGCAGCCAAACCCCCAGGACCGACGCAGCTGGCAGGTGTGCCTCACTCCCGAGGGGGAGACCTGCCAGGCGGGACTCTCCCCCGTCCACGCTGCGGTCCTGCGAGAACTGGAGACTCTGCTGCCGGAGGCGGAACGCGCGCTTCTCCTGGAGTTGCTCGAGCGTCTCCGCGACGGGCTGCGGACCCTGAGCGAAGGGCCGGACGAAAGGGCTTGAATGCGGGCTCACTCCTTCCGCGCTCTGCGCCATCGAGACTACCGGCTGATCTTCACGGGGCAGTTGGTGTCCATGGTGGGCACCTGGATGCAAACGGTGGCCCAGGGCTGGCTGGTCTACCGCTTGAGCGGCAGCCCCGCCATGCTGGGCCTGGTCTCCTTTGTGGGGCTCGCGCCGGCCTTTCTGTTGGGAACTCTGGGTGGCGCGCTGGCGGATCGGGTGGATCCGCGCCGCGTGGTCCTCGTCACCCAGACTCTGATGTTGCTGCAGGCCACGACCCTCGGTCTGCTGACCGTCACGGCCCGGGTGGGCATTCCTCATGTGCTGGTCCTGGCGATGGTGATGGGCGTGGTCTACGCCTTCGATATGCCGGCCTCTCAGGTACTGCTGAGTCGGGCCGTGCCCCGGGAGGATCTGCCCAACGCCATCGCACTGAACTCCAGCCTCTTCCACGGCAGCCGCATCCTGGGCCCCTCGCTCGCGGGCCTCATGGTGGCGGGTTTTGGCGAGGGCTGGTGCTTCCTGCTCAATGCGGTCAGCTATCTGGCGGCATTGACGGGATTGTTGTTGCTGAGGCTGCCCCCACTTGCACGATCCACCCTGCCGCGGCGTCTGCGGGACGAGTTTCTGGAAGGCCTTCACTTCGTGAGGAGCTCGGTCGAGATGCGGCGCCTGTTTGCCGTGCTGGGGCTGGCCACCTTGCTGGGGATGCCCTACACCGTGCTGATGCCTGCGGTGGCAAAGGATGTGCTCCACGCAGGGCCCCGCTTGCTGGGGTGGCTCATGGGCGCGGGTGGCATCGGCGCCACCATAGGCGCCCTGCGGCTGGCTTCCCACCGAGACCCGGAAGGCCTGTCCCGCACGATGCGGCTGGCCCTGGGCTCGCTGGGCGTGGTTCTGCCGGCCTTCGCGCTGTCCCGCCTGCCCTGGCTCTCGGTGCTGCTCATCGTGCCGTTGGGGTTCTGTATGGTGTCCGTGATGACCTCCAACAACACACTGGTACAGCTTCAGGTGCCGGGTGCGTTGAGGGGTCGTGTCATGGCGCTTCACGCCACGGTATTCATGGGTGCCATGCCGCTGGGAGGGCTTATCGCCGGGCAGATTGCCGCGCGTTTCGGGGCACCCTCCGCACTCACCCTGGGAGGCCTAGGCTGCCTTCTGGCGGCCTTCGTCTTCGCCTGGATGGAGCGAGGGCGAAACCTGCCGGCACCGGCAATCGGCGGTGGGTCTTGATACACCCTTCGTCGCCTCTCGACCTGGGGCATTCAGTTCTTGCCCCATGTTGGCCCCATGGGTGCAACAATCCCGTCCACATGTCCCATCCATCCTTCTGCACCCCTTTGGGTTCACTGGCCTTCAGGCTCGCCGCCGCCTGGTAGAAACTTCAGACGCGCAGGAGCCGGTTTGTCCCAGGGTCTACCCTCCCGGTCTGAGAGGCGGCGGGGCCTGACACTCCACCTGGAGAGGCAGGCCCGTGCGCGGATGGGGCAGAGAAAGGCGCAAAGCGTGGAGCCGGTAGCCTTCATCGCCAGGCAGCGCTCCGCCCTCGCACAGTCCGCCGCCGATTGCATAGAGCGGGTCGCCCCGCAGGGGATGCCCGCAGGCCGCCATATGGATGCGGATCTGGTGGGGGCGGCCGGTTTCGATACGGACTTCCACGAGGCTGCAATGCTCCCTGCGCTCGAGCACCCGAACATGACTGGTGGAGGGCCTACCCTCGGCGCAGGCGGCATGGACGCTGCCCAGGATCGGATGGGGCACCGGTCCGATGGGAGTATCCACGGTGAACTCGACCTCGGTGGGATGTCCCTGCACGAGGGCGTGATAGATCTTGATGACCCGACGATCGCGCCAAGCCGCCAGGACCCGGGTACCCGCCAGCGGCGTCCGGGTGAAGAGCACCACACCGGAGGTGCCTCGACCGAGGCGGTGGACGGGCGAAGCCTCGGGGTAGCGACGGCGCACGAGGGCCAACAGTGTGTGGTCGAGATAGCCTCCGCCCGGCAGAGTCGGCAGCCCCGAGGGCTTGGCCACGGCCAGCAGATCCTCGTCGCATAAGAGCACCGCAAAGGCCATCGGCACCTCGGCTTCCTCCCAGGGTGGGCGCAGCCAGGCAAGGGACTGCCCTTGGTGAAGGACTGCCTCGGACTGGGCGGGGTGCCCGTCGAGCAGCACCACACCGCTGTCGATGCGAGTTGCCCAGACCGGTCGGGAGCTGTGCGCGTAGCGCTCCGCGAGGTAGTCGAGCAGGAACTGACCTTCACCGCGTGCCTTGATGATCTCGGTGTAGGTGAAACCTTCGTTCAAGGCACCCTCACCAAGCAGGTGCGCCGGCCTGCCCGCTGAGGCGCAGCAAACTCTCGCCTTCCATCTCGGCGGACCGCTCGAGACCCATCAGCTCCAGCAGGGTGGGCGCCACGTCGCAGAGAGCGCCGCCGCTGCGCAACTGGCGGCCAGCGAAGCCCTCCGCGACAAGGACGGCGGGGACAGGGTTGGAAGTGTGGGCGGTGTGCGGGTTGCCGGCCTCATCGCGCATGCAATCCGCGTTGCCGTGATCCGCGGTGACCAAGAGCGCACCCTTGGCTGCCAGCACGGCCTCCGCCACCTGCCTCACGGCGTCATCGACGATGCCGCAGGCCATCACCGCCGCGTTCAGGTCGCCTGTGTGGCCCACCATGTCGCCATTGGCCAGATTGCACACGATGAAGCGGTACTGCCCGGCCCGAATCGCCTCCACGAGCCCTCGCGTCACCTCGTGGCAACTCATCTCGGGCATCAGATCGTAGGTCGCAACCTTGGGCGAGGGGACCAGTTGGCGTTCTTCTCCCGCAAAGGGTTCCTCCCTGCCACCATTGAAGAAGAAAGTCACATGGGCGTATTTTTCCGTTTCCGCCGTCCGGAGCTGCTTCCAGCCCTGGCGCGCGACCAGTTCACCCAGAATGTTCGCCAGGTTTTGTGGCGCGTAAGCCACACGCACGAAGGGATCCAGCTCCATGTCGTACTGGGTGAAGGTGACGAGCTTCACCTTCGGAACCCGTGCGCGAGGAAAACCGCTGAAGGCCGGATTCACCAAGGCGTGACAGAATTCCCGAGCGCGATCCGCGCGGAAATTGAAAAAGATGACGCCATCCCCGTCCTGGAGGGGCTGAAAATCCTCCGTGGCCGTGGGACTCACGAATTCATCCGTCTCGCCACGATCATAGGCGGCCCGAATGCCCGCCAGGGCATCCGCGGAGGTGAACTCGGCCTCACCGTCCACGAGCAGCTTCCAAGCCCGCAGAACCCGCTCCCAGCGATGGTCGCGATCCATCACCACATAGCGGCCACAGAGGGATCCGAGTTTCACGCAAGGGCAGGATGTTAGGTCCTCCGAGAGTTGACCCAGGAAACCATCGGCACTCTTCTGTGCTGTGTCGCGCCCATCGAGAAAGGCGTGGACCACCGTGGGAACACCCTCGGCCTGGGCCCACTGAGCCAGCGCCACGAGATGATTCTGATGACTGTGCACTCCGCCGGGACTCACGAGCCCAAGGAGATGCAACCGTTGGCCCGAGACCTTGAGTTCGGACAGCAACTGTTCCATCGCCGGATTCTGGCGGAAGGTGCCTTTCTTGATGGCCGCGTCGATGCGGGTGAGTTCCTGCCACACCACGCGCCCCGCGCCCAGGTTCATGTGGCCCACTTCTGAATTGCCGAACTGACCTTCCGGCAACCCCACGGACTCCCCGCCCGATTGCAGCTGCGTGGCCGCGTAGTGCCCCCGCAGGCGGTTCAGGTGTGGCATCCCCGCCTGGAAGGGAGCGTCGAAGGCATTGCGCAGCCCATCGGCCACACCATCGAGAATGAGGAGCACCACGGGACCCTGGATCATGAGGACACCTCAATGGAAGCGCGGGCGATCTTCCCGGCCTCTTGCAGATAGAATAACCGGGGGGCCAGTGCTCCACGCCCGCGGGTGCTTCTGCTCCCTGATAAAGTGAATGTCTTCAACACCCCCAGGAGGGAACCATGGATCGCACCAAGAGCATCGCGTTGTTGAACCACTCCGTTGCCGACGAACTTCAGGCCGTACACCAATACATGTACTTCCACTTCCATCTGGACGATCAGGGGCTCGGACCCCTGTCCCTTTTGTTCAAGCGCACGGCCATAGAGGAGATGCTGCATGTGGAGAAGTTGGCGGAGCGCATCCTGTTTTTGAAGGGGGAAGTCGAAGTGACTGCGGCGGGACCTGTGGAGAAAATCACAGATCCCACAGCCATGCTGAAGAAGGGCATGGCCATGGAAGCCGGCAGCCAACTCGACTACAACAAGGCCGCCATCGAGTGTGGTGCCAACGCCGATGCGGTGACGAAGCAGCTCTTCGAGAGCCTAGTGGTGGACGAGGAACGCCACTTCGACCAGTTCGAAAAGCAGTGCGAGAAGATCGAACGCTTCGGGCTGAACTACCTGGCTCTCCAATCCTTCGGCAACACACCCGAGGCTGCCCCGGGCGCACCCAAAGCCTAGCCCGTGAAAAAGCTGAAGGACAAGGAACTCTGCAAGCTCGTCAAGGATGAGGCGCTTTCAGAGTCTTTGGAGGCCTTCAAGGAGCTGGTAACCGAACCCACCCACCTTTGTCTCAAATGCGGCCGGGTGAGCAACGACAAGAAGCGGTTGTGCAAACCGGAACGCTTGGACTGAAGCGAGTGCCTCTTGGGCGGGATGTGATCTTCGCCACCCGCCCTTGGGTCTACTCTCGAAACGGTCCTTTCTTGGAGGTTCCCCATGGCCCACACGATCACCGATACCTGCGCCGCCTGTGGCGCCTGTCTGCCCGAATGCCCGGTTGAATCCATCAAGGAAGGCGATCCCATCTACACCATCGACGCTGAAACCTGCATCGACTGCGGTGCCTGCCTCGACACCTGCCCCTCCGGTTCCATCGTGGCCCCTTGAGGCGCTGCGCGCCTCAAATGAAAAGGCCCGCATGCGCGGGCCTTTTTTAATAGAGATCATGGGTTGATATGAATACGTGTGCCATTTGGAACAATCCGCCATGACTCTTCAATCTCGGGGTTGATGCCTGCGATACATCTAACATTGGATTCTGTTGAACGTTTTGAGATCTGAGGATGGAAGCAGAAGCCTAACTTGCTCTGCCTCGTCCCCGCCCTGACCATCAGGCTCCCTTCGAGAAGGTCCGCGACGCGGGCCTTCTCACATACGCCGCGTAGCGGCGTATCAGGGCACCTGCTCGCCGTGGGGATTGGATAGTAAATAGAGCACGGCCATGCGCACGGGCACGCCGTTGGTCACCTGTTCCAGGATCACGTTGTTGGGGCCATCGGCCACTTCGGAGGTGATCTCGAAACCACGGTTCATGGGGCCGGGGTGCATGATGGCGACATCTTTTTTCGCGCGTTTTATACGGTCGGCATTGATCTGGTAGTAGCGGATGTACTCGCCCTGGCCGGGGATGAACTGCCCCGTGCCGCGTTCGAATTGCGCGCGCAGCATCATGATGGCGTCCATGTCGGGAATGACTGCATCCAGGTCGTAGCTGATATCCACCATGGGCCAGGTGTCCTTCAACTCTGTGGGAAGAAGCGTGGGAGGGCCTACCAGCGTCACCTTGGCGCCCATCTTGGTGAGCAGCCAGAGATTCGAGCGCACCACGCGGCTATGGCGGATATCGCCGACGATGGCGATCTTCAGACCCTCCAGTCTCCCGAAGCGCTGGCGCAGGGTGTAGGCGTCCAGCAGGGCCTGGGTGGGATGCTCGTGGGCCCCGTCGCCGGCGTTGATGATGCTCGCCTTCATGTGCCGGGCCAGCAGGGCGTGGGCGCCCGGTGCGCTGTGGCGCATGACGATCAGATCCGGGTGCATGGCCTCCAGGTTCAGGGCGGTATCGATGAGTGTCTCGCCCTTGCTGAGGGAACTTGTGTCCGCGTCGAAGTTGATGATTTCCGCTGAGAGGCGCTTCTCGGCGATCTCGAAACTGTTGCGAGTGCGGGTGGAATTCTCGAAGAAGAGATTCACCACCATTCGCTTGCGCAGGGCCGGCACGATCTTGATATCGGGGCGCTCGCATACCTCCTCAAAGGCTTCTGCCTGATCGAGAAGCGCGGTGATGTCCTGGGGGCTGAGGGGCTCGATGCCCAGCAGATGCTTGTGGGGGAAGCAGTAACGCGGCGTAGTCATGTCAGTTCCGTCCCTCCAGGAAGACCCCGTCCACCTTGTCGATCTCCACCACCCGCACCGAAACTCTCTGATTCAGAGGCACTTCCAATTTCAGGCCGATAAAGTCGGCCTGGATGGGCAGTTCGCGACCACCGCGATCCACCAGCACCGCCAGCCAGACCCGTTTAGGACGACCTAGGTCCTGCAGCGCATCCAGGGCGGCCCTGATCGTGCGGCCTGTGAAGAGCACATCGTCCACAAGGACCACCGTCTTGCCTTTGAGCCGAAAGGGAATTTCGGTGGGACGCACGATGGGGCTACCGGCCATCTCCGTCAGATCGTCGCGATAGAGGGTGATATCCAGGATCCCGATGGGCACTTCCCGACCCAGGAGAGTGCCCAACTTGGCCCCAAGCCGCTCGGCCAGAGGCAGACCCCGACTGCGGATGCCGATGAGAACCAGGTTTTCGTCATGACCGAAGGCCGCCGCGATCTCCCGCGCGACCCGCAGAAGGTAGGCATCCATCTGCTGAGGGTCGAGCAGGCAGGGTGCGTGGGCTTCGCTCATGGTGCCTCCGTTGCGCGGGCGCCCATTTATTCTAGTGCACCCTGTCCAAAATTAGGCCCCGGGCGCCATCCTCAAGATGTATGCTGCTCCAACCTAAAACAGGATTCTTCGCTCCGGGGTACCCCATGAGAAAGTCCGTCGTCCTCAAAGTTCTCATCCCGGCCTGTGTGATGACCCTGGGTGCCGCGATCCTGGCGGGATGGGGCTTTTCCATGTATGCCGAACGCACCATGCGCCATCGGGCTGTCCAGGAGAGCCAATCGGCCCTTGAGGATTTCCATGTTCTGCTCACCGTCACCCACGAACTGCTCTCGGAGAAAGTCCGAGCCTCCATGAAGAACCTTCAGGTCGATGCCCGTCGGGTCGGTTCGCCCAGCCAGGGAAAACCCATTACCGTCGGCACGGAGCAGGTGCCGGATCTCCTGTTCGGCGGAACCCCCCAGGCCAATCGCTTTGAGTTGGTAGATGCGGTAGTGGCCAGGATGGGAGGCACCGCGACCCTCTTCAGCCGTCGGGGCAACGATTTCATCCGCATCAGCACGAATGTGAAGAAGCCCGACGGAGCCCGGGCCATCGGCACACCGCTGGACCCCAAGGGCAAGGCCATTCTGGCCCTGCGCGAGGGAAGGGCCTTTTACGGTCGAGTAACGATCCTGGGCAGTCACTACCTGACCGGCTACGAGCCTCTGCAGGGGGCCGATGGCACCACCCTCGGCGCCCTCTATGTCGGCTACAAGATCGAGACCCTCGGGCGGGTGGCGGAGGCCGCCCGCAGCACCCGCATCATGGAGACAGGCTTCCGCAGCCTTCTGGATCCCACGGGCCAGCCCATCTTCATACCCAGCCATCTACCTCCGGAATCCGCGCACGCCATTCTCAAATCAGGCGTCCTCCAAGGAAAAACCTGGAAGCTGACCCGAAAGCCCTTTGATCCGTGGGACTTTGCCCTCGTGGCGGCCTATCCGATCGAGGAGGTTGACAAACCCATCCTCTACCTCCGCCTATTCGCCTTGGCGGTGGGACTGGGAGGCACCGTCGCCGTGACGATCATTTTTCGTCTCTTCCTGCGGAGACTTCTGCTCGGCCCCGTGCAGGTGGTGCTGGATGGCATCCAGCGCAGGGACCTCACCTTTCAGATCCAGAACCTGAGCGAGGATGAGATTGGCGGGCTTGGTCGTGCCTTCAACGAGAGCAACGAACAATACAGAAGCATCTTCCACAGCCTGGCTAAGGATTCGGAACGGGTGGCCAGCGGCTCGGTGGAATTAAGCTCCACATCCAAAGCGTTGCGCACGACCGTGGACGCAATCGCCCACGCCGGCGAGCGCCAGCGCCACAGCATGACCAGCGTGTCCGGGGCCATGGACGAGCTTTCGAGCCTCATCGGACAGGTTGAATCGGGTGTGGAGGATTCCCGGAAGAGAACGGGGGATGCTGTTCGCGCGTCTGACCAGGGAACCCATGCGGGTGAAGCGTCGGCACAGGCCATGGGAGCCATCCAGACCGCCACGGAACGGATGTCCAAGGCGGTGGCTGTCATCCAGGGCATCGCGCGGCAGACCAACCTGCTCTCGCTTAATGCGGCCATCGAAGCCGCCAAGGCCGGGACCATGGGCAAGGGCTTCGCCGTGGTCGCCGAGGAAGTGCGCAAGCTGGCGGAGCGCAGTGCCCTGTCCACACGGGAAATCCACGCGATGATCGAAGAGGTGGACGCGGTGGTGCTCCAGGGAGCCAACGCGGTCGCCGAAAGCGGCAAGTCCATGGAGAGCATCCGAGGCAGTATCAAGGCCCTCGCCGCCTCGATGGACCAGATCGCCGCCGCCATGCAGGCCCAACTCCAGACTCGCAACTCGGCCATGGGGCATGTGGAATCCGCCGTCGCCGACACCGAGCGGGCTGTTTCCGGCTCGGTGCAGATGGCCACAACCGTGTCGGAGGTGGCCCGCACCGCCTCCGAACTCGCGCAAGTGGCCGAAAGCCTCGCTGCCCAGGTGGCGCGCTACAAGATTTGAGACCTACCCCGCGGCCTCTCCAGGCAAGACCGGGGCTTCATCACGGCCGAGGGGCCGTGGGCGGAGATATTCGCCGTTTATGTTTCCCATGCTCCGGGGACCACAGGCTCTGCAGGTGGGAGGCCTCAGGATTGCCCGGCGCGAGTTGCAGCACCTCGGCCAGATCTGAGAGGGCCTCCGGACGCCGCCCAAGCTTTTCCCGCAGCAGTGCGCGCTTCAGGAAGCCCCAGGTGTTCGCGGGTTCCAGCGTGATGATCTCGGCGTACTCCGCCTCGGCCTCGGTGAAATTCCCCAGATCCTCTGCCACTTCGCCGCACAGCAGGTTCGTCACGGCGCAGAAACCCAGCCAGGCCTTTTGCTCGGCAAATTCCTTGGGCGAATATACGGCCCGGCGCTTCTGCCGAGTGGTAACGCCCTCCAGGTGCCGCAGGGCGCGCTCCGTGTGGGCGTCCATCCGCGCGAAGACCTCCGCATCCCCCGTGGCTTGGAAGAAGTCCTTTCCCACTCGACCCTCCGCGCGGTAGCGATCGAAGAGCCGCGTCCCGGGATAGATCGCCAACGGTGAAATCTGCACGTCATGGGGGCGCGTCTCCCCGATGAAAGCGGCGCTAGCTTCCACATCCTCCCATTCCTCACCGGGGATGCCGGTGATGAGATAGATGCCCAGATTCATGCCAACCTTGCGCACCAGGGCAAGCGCGTTCCGCGCCTGGCGCAGGTTCGTGCCCTTGTCGAGCAGCGCCAGTATCCGCTCACTGGCGTGTTCCACGCCGAACTGCATGAACTCGCAGCCCGCTCGCTTCATGGCCACCAGGCGTTCCTCGTCCACCAGGTTCACACGGCTCTGGCAGTTCCAAAGCGGATGGAGGCCGGAGCCCTGAATGGACTCCATGAGCTTGAGGATCCGGCCGCGATGGGCCGTGAAGGTATCGTCCCGGAAGGAGAAGTAGGTAAGCCCATGCTGCGCCCGCAGCAGTTTCATCTCCTGAAGCACCGCGTCGGGAGAGCGGAAGCGGACAGAACTTCCCCAAAATTCCGGCGTGTTGCAGAAGTTGCAGGTGGCGGGGCAGCCTCGGCTGGTGCTGAGATAGGCGAGCTGACCCACGTTGTCGAGAAAGTCGGCCTCGAAGTGCTGTGCGGGAAAGCCGATGGAATCCAGGTCCTTCATGGGCGGTTGGGTAAGGGTTTCTCCGTTTCGCAAAATGAGCCCCGGTGCCTCTTTCCAGAGCTCCTCACCGGGTGCGGCGGCCAAGCGTTCGGCCACGCCGAGCAGGGGCAGTTCGCCCTCGCCCTTCACGATGGCATCCAGGGCTGGGCATTCCTGAAAGACCTCTGCCGCGAGGTGCGTGGGGTGTGGACCCCCTGCCAGCATCACGGCGCTCGGTTGGGCTTCCCGCGCCCACTGCAGCAATTCAAAGCTGCGCTTGCGGTTGAAGGTGAACATGGAGATGCCGATGATCTCGGCCTCACGACTACGGAAGTAGGCCAGCACCTCCTTGCGCGACAGACCCGAAAGGTTGGCGAGGCGGCAGGGGTAGCCCTTCTGCTTCAGCGCAGCCTGCAGATAACCCAGTCCGATGGGCAGGAATCGCATCCACTCATCGCCGAAGCCGCTGCGGGGAGCGCTATAGACCAGCAAGGTGCGTGGGTTCACGCAGGTTCCTTGGGTGCCATGACGCCCTCGCCACCCTCGTAGTGG
>CAIPUA010000233.1 GCA_903868115.1 uncultured Holophagaceae bacterium | reverse complement strand
TTGGCGATGCTCTTGGCCGTGACGATGCTCACTTCGTGCTCGGGACTCTCGCCCCCAAAGAGCAATCCGATCGTCAAACGTTTTTCCATGGCTGCAGTCTAGCGGTCCTTCTCGAGGTCCGCATCCTGCCATCCTGGAAGCATGCGCAACCCGGACATCGATCTCGATTCGGCCTTTGATCCACAGGCATTTCAGTGTCTGGGGCATCGCGTGGTGGATCTGTTGGCTGAGCACATGGCCAGCGCCGCCCGCCGCGAAGGCCCCGTGCTGCCCGCGTTCACGCCGGCGGAGTCCCTGGAGCGCTGGCCGGCGGACTTCCCCGCCCGAGGCGGTGCCGATCCCATCGCGCTTCTGGCCCAGGTGGCGGCCGATAGCAATCACCTGCACCATCCGCGCTATGTGGGCCATCAGGTCACCTCGCCCTTGCCCTGGAGCGCCCTGCTGGATTTCGTTGGAGCCTTCCTGAACAATGGCAGCGCGGTCTATGAAATGGGGCCAGTCTCTACGGCCATGGAGCGCAGCGTGGTGCGCTGGTTCGCCGCTCGCATCGGCTTCGAGCCCCAGACGGCAGATGGTGTGCTGACCCACGGCGGCAGTGCGGGCAATCTTACGGCGCTCTTGGCGGCCCGCCAACACGCCGCGCCCTGCGATGTCTGGGAAGAAGGCCTGGCTCCCGCCGGAGCGCTGCGCTTGATCGCCTCCGATCAAACGCATTACTCCGTGCGACGCAGCGCCCAGATCATGGGTCTGGGGGGCCGAAGCGTCGTGCCGATACCCACGGACGCGCAATTCCGGATGCGCCCCGAGGCCCTTGCTACCGCATTGCGGGAGGCCAAAGCCGAGAATTCCACGGTGGTGGCCGTTGTCGCCAGCGCGGGTTCCACGGCCACGGGCGCCGTCGATCCCCTCGAGGCCATCGCCGAGATCTGTGAGGAACACGGCGTGTGGATGCATGTGGATGGCGCCCACGGTGGGGGAGCCGTCGTTTCGGATCGTTTACGGACAGCCCTTCGCGGCATCGAGCGGGCGGATTCCGTAGTGATCGATGCCCACAAAATGCTGTTGGCTCCGGCATTGGCCACGCTGGTGATCTTCCGGGACGGGCGCCGCTCCTTCGAGACCTTCAGCCAGCAGGCGGCCTACATCTTCGGTGGCCAGGATCCAGCGGAGACCTGGTACGACCTGGCTCAGCGCACTCTCGAATGCACCAAGCGGATGCTGGGGTTGCAGGTTTACGCCTCGCTGAAGGTGCTCGGCACGGACTTCTTTGCGGCCTATGTGGAGCGCATGTACGACCTGGGCCGGACCTTCGGTGCGCTTGTCGCTGGGCGGCCGTATTGGGAATTGGCCACGGCACCGGAAGCCAATATCGTCTGCTTCCGGTATGCGCCACCCCACATCCAGGATGCCAATGAATTCCAACTTCGCGTGCGCGAAGCCATCGTCTGCGAGGGTTCCTTCTACCTCGTCAAGACCATGCTGCGCGGAAAGGCCTACCTGCGCTGCACCCTCATCAATCCGAGAACGGAAGCATCGGATCTGGAAGCCCTGCTCCTGCGCGTGGAAGCCGAGGGCTGATAGTCATTCAATGCACACCGATTGTCGGAACCCTATTCGCCAGCCTTTTCATACTCAGCGCGGCCTCGATACCTCTCGATTTTTGGGGCCCGGGCCGCGCTGAGCGCCATAATGAGACCTCCGGTAATCTGTCCAGGCCAAGGAGTCCTCGTGTTGAAAGCCATCTATCCCGGGTCCTTCGATCCCGTGACCCTGGGCCACTGGGACCTCATTCAGCGGGCAGAGAAGCTGGTGGATCACCTAGTGGTTGCCGTGCTCCATAACCCGGCCAAGCACCCGGCCTTCAGCGTGGCGGAGCGCGTGGATTTCCTGCGCGAGCTGGTGGCGCCTTGGGATAACGTCGAAGTGACGACCTTCCACGGCCTACTGGTGGATTTCGCGCGCGAACAAGAGGCCCAGTGCATCATCCGGGGCGTGCGAGCCTTTAGCGATTTCGAGTATGAGTTCCAGATGGCGCTCATGAACCGCAAGCTCCACCCCGATCTGGAAACCGTCTTCCTCATGCCGAAGGAGGAGTTCAGCGTGCTTTCCAGCCGGATGGTCCGCGAGGTCGGCATGCTGGGCGGTGATATCAGCGGCTTCGTGCCCGAAGCCCTGCGGGAGCGCATCGCGGCTCGGCTCCGCAACCCCGGCGACTACGCTTAGCTGATTTCCGCCAACTTCAAGCGGGCGTGTTCCTGGCGCAGCCAGGCCAGCTGGCCTTCAGTCAGGCCGCGTGCCAGCGCTTTTTCTGCGGCTTCTCGGCACCGGCCGAGCAGCTTGTGATCCCTCAGGAGATCCGCGACCTGGAATTGAGGAACGCCGGATTGGCGAGTACCGAAAAATTCACCCGGCCCCCGAAGTTCGAGATCCCGGGTGGCGATGCGGAAACCATCCTGGGTCTCGACCAGGGCCCGCAACCGCTCGGTTTCCGCGCCGCTGATCATCATGAAATGGCTTTGCGCCTGGCCGCGCCCCACGCGCCCCCGCAGCTGATGGAGCTGGCTGAGACCAAAGCGCTCCGCATGGTCCACGACCATCGCCGTGGCATTGGGCACATCCACGCCCACCTCGATAACCGTGGTGGCCAGCAGAATCTTCGATTCTCCTGCGACGAATCGCGCCATTCGAACCGCCATTTCCTCGGCCTTCAAGCGTCCATGAACGACATCCAGAGTCGCCTCGGGGAATCTCGCCCGCAGCAATCCCTCCATGGCCTGAATATCCCGGAGCGGCACCTTCGACTCGTCTGAGGGATCGATGGCAGGGCTTACGACATAGGCCTGGTGGCCTTTGGCGAGTTCCCGTTCGACCCGCTCCCAGGCGCGTTCCGCATCGTCCGGCTCGATCAGTCGGGTGGCGATGGGCTGACGCCCCGGGGGCAATTCGTCGAGCACTGACTGTTCGAGATCACCGAAGAGCGCCAGGGCCAGACTCCGGGGGATCGGGGTCGCGCTCATCACGAGCCAATGGGGATCGAACCCCTTCTCCTTGAGGGCCTCGCGCTGCTTCACGCCGAACCGGTGCTGCTCGTCCACCACCACCAGTTGGAGCATCTGGAAGGTGACGGCCTCCTGGAAGAGGGCGTGTGTGCCGATGATGTAGCGGGCCTCGCCGCTGGCGATGCGCGCGAGGGCCTCGCGCTTCTCAGCCGCCTTCATGGGCCCTAGGAGGAGTTGCATTCGGGGCGCCTGCTCGCCCAGCAGACGAGTGAAGGTGAACGCGTGCTGGCGGGCGAGCACTTCGGTCGGCACGAGCAGGGCCCCTTGGCCGCCGGTTTCAGCCACCATGGCCATGGCGAGGAAGGCCACCAGCGTCTTCCCGCTGCCCACATCGCCCTGGAGCAGGCGGTGCATGACGCGCCCCGAGGTCAGGTCTTCCACGATCTCCTTGAAGGCCCGCCGCTGAGCGCTGGTGAGATGAAAAGGCAGGTAGGTCCGCAGGCGTTCCCGCAGTTCGGGATTGGTGGGCACTACGATGCCGCGCCGCCGAAGACGACCCGCCCTGCGGAGGCAAACTCCGAGCGCAAACGCTAAGAGTTCCTCCGTGGCCAGTCGCACATGCGCGGGCGTGGTCCGGGTTTCAAGATCGGTGGCGTCGGCTTCATCCGGTGGTTGGTGCAGCAAACGAAGGGCGTCGAGCAGGTCCGGCAGTCCCTTCGAGAGTTCAGCCGGGAGCCACTCCTCGGAGGCACGAACCTTCACCAGGGCTTCCTGGACCAACCTCCCTCGAATGCGCCCGGTGAGGGGCCCGAGCTTGCGGTAGAGGGGCAGGAAGCGTCGAATCCAGGGCTCCTCGGGCTCCGCGCCACGCCCAATTACTTCAACCGCGGGACCGCGCATTTCGAGCCCATGCCGCCCAAGGGCCAAGGGCCCGAAGGCGATGATCCGATCCCCGGGCTTGAGAATCTTCGCGAGGTAGGCCTGGTTGAACCAGATGAGCCGCAGGGTTCCACTTCCGTCTTCGAGCAGCGCCTCCATCAGGTTCATCCGCTGCACGCGGGTGGTGGTCTGACGCAGATCCTTCACAGTGCCGATGACCGTGACTGTTTCCCGCTCGCCGCCCGGTTGGTGCCATCGGTCCAGTTCCGCGATCTTGCGCACCGCGCCCCGGTCCACATAGCGATACGGAAGCGCCCACAGCAGATCGCGGAGCGTCTCCAACCCGGCCTCAGCCAGGGCCGAAGCATAGGTAGGCCCCACGCCATGGAGGGCCGTGAGCTTCGAGGAGAAGGGCAGCTCCTGCTCCGCGTTCACGCCGCACATCCTGTGCGGCGCCCTGTGGGCTTCGCCTGCGGCAAAGGGGCGCTCCGCTCCTGCTTCGCGCTCACGCCTCGTCCGTGCTGCGTTCCATTTCGCGGAACCGTGCGTATTCAGCCTCGAAGTAGATCGGCACGATGCCCGTGGGGCCGTTGCGGTGCTTGGCGATGATCAGCTCCGCGCTGCGATCCTCTTCTTCGCCTTCCAGTGCAGGCTTCGTCTTTCGATGGATGAACATCACGATATCGGCATCCTGTTCGATGGCGCCGGAGTCGCGGAGATCTGAAAGCTGCGGCCTGCCGCCCTGCCTATGTTCGACCTCGCGATTCAACTGCGAGAGCACGACCACGGGAATCTTGTGCTCCTTGGCCAGCAGCTTGAAGGCGCGGCTGATCTCGCCGATGCGCACGGCCTCATTCTGCCGGGCGCCACGGCTGTCCTGGGGGCTGCTCAAGAGTTGGAGGTAGTCCACGATGAGCAGGTCCAGCTTCTGGTTGGCCTGGGCCAGGTGGCGCTCCACCATCGCCGTGATCTCACGCACCGTAATGGCCGCCCGGTCGTTGAGAAAAATGGGCAGCGCCCGGAGATCATCCCGCGCCTCGAGCAGCTTCCCCTGTATCACATCGTTGAAGGCGCCGGCCTGGACGGCTTTCATGTTCACCGTGGCCTTGGCGGCCAGAAGGCGGTTGAAGACTTCCTCGTTGGACATTTCGAGGCTGAAGAAGGCGCCGTGGGCCCGCTGGCGGCTGTCGGCCGAGCGCAGCAGCCAGTTGAGCGCGAGCGCCGTCTTGCCGATGCCGGGGCGGGCCGCCAGGATGATCAGGTTGCCGGGCTGAAAGCCCTGGGTGATCGCATCCAGGCGGGAAAATCCCACTCGAAGCCCCACGGAACCGCGGCCTTCAAGACGGTCCAGGAGCTTTTCCATGGCCTGGTCGGAGACATCGCCGACATGCTCGAGTCCCTTGCGATCACGACCCTGGGCCAGACGGAAGAGATCCTGGGCCGCCCGTTCGACCAGGGTCTCCGGAGGTGCCTCTTCCTCGGCGGCCTGCCTCACGAGCTGGGCCCCCAGGCGAATCAGTTGCCGCAGTTTGCGCTTCCGCACGAGGAGATCCGCGAGCACCTGGGGTTTACCGACCTCCTCACCGGACAGCAGTTCCACGAGGCCGGCATAGCCGCCCACGCGCCCCAAATCCCCGGCCTGATCCAGCGCATCCTTCAAGGTGAGGGCATTGACCTCCACCTGCGCCTCGATGAGGCTGAGCAGCGCCTTGAAAACCACCCGATTTGCCGGGTGAACGAAGTCCTCCTCGGAAAGCTGAAAGGCGATCTCTGAGGCGGCGGACTCGGCTCCGGGGGCGCAACAGGTCGCCAACAGGGCGCGTTCAGCGTCCACATCCTCCGGCAGGCGTTCAGGAATCCACTCCGCCATGGATCATCCCTCCATTCGCGAAAACGGAGGGACGAGAGCGAGGGCCCCGGGAAAGAGCCGGTCAAGAGATCGAAGCATGGCGATCAGAGTCCGGGAGGCGTGTAGCCGCTTCCAGTGGTGTCCACGAAGATGGGATTGGCAACGGCGATCGAATAGATGCCCTTCATCAGTTTGTTCCAGGGAGTGCCCACTCCGTAGGCGCCGGTGGCAGTCAGGGGCACGCCCGCTTCCACCACCACCCAGGCATCCTTGGTCGGTAGCGTCAGCAAGAAGGTGCCACGGCGCAGGCGCTTGTCGTAGGCCGCGTCCGTGGTGGCCAGGGGCTGGAGTCGGGTGATATCCAGGACCTGTGTGGTCCCGTTGATCGTTACGCGCAGTTCATCGACGGGCACCCAACTCGGAGCCCACAGGTTCACGGTGAGGGTGACCGAGGCCACCGGCCCCGGCAGCAGGCTACCCGGACCGACCGCCGTGGAGCCGCCTACCGCTGTGAGGGTTACATCCAGCAGAGGCCCAGTGGAAGCTACCGCCGCCCCGGATTGCAGGGCCTGGAGTAAGGGCGTCATGGTGGCCTGGGTGAACCCGGTGGCCTTCAGGTAGGTTCGAGCCAGTCCCACCGGGGTATCAAGACTGTATTTGGCCGAAGAGAAGCCGAGTCCCTTGGTGAAGAAGGTTGGCGTCTGCTGGCTGAGGAGGGCGAACCAGTCACTTCGCACGGTCTTGAATTCCGTGAACCACGCGGAGGGATCAGCGGGCGTGCAACCCTCAGCCCGCAGCAGTTCCAGCGCATCGAAGGCGCCCTGGGGTTTACTACCGGAAAGCGGACTGGTGGCAGCCCACCATGCATTCGCACCCGTACCCAGCGCCACTGCCGGGTTGAAGTGCTGGAGCGTGAAGAGTCCCTGGGGCCCACGTGGGCGGTGAATCACGTTGTACTGCCCTTCGGCTTGGACCAGAAAATCGGCCAGGGTCCAGGTTCCGGCGTCACGCGCTCCCCCGTTGCGCTCGCTGCGAGGGGTCGGGGTGAAAAGCGCCGTCACGGAGCCGTAGTTCGCGAGCTCCGAACTGCGCGCTTCGATGACGAAGGGATCTGTTCCGATCACCATCCGATCCGCATCGACGATGGTGGACATAAGGAACTCGTTGCGAAAATCCGTGGCGAGGGCCGCGCTGTCCACGAGCCGGTCCTTTTCGGTCATCCCGACGACCTGTACGCCTTCCGCCAGGGCGGAGGCAAGCTTCTCGACCGGCAGGATGGCCCCCGAGGTCGCGAGGGAGGGTCCGGGCAGATCGAAACTGGTCCACCCCGAGGGCAAAACCGCAGCCTCGGCCGTGAAGACGTGGGTGGTCTGCGTCTGGCCATCGAAGGCTTCCACAGGCTGGCTATCTAGGTGGGAAAGGGGTCCCCGCGTCGCATAGGCCAAATAATCGCCCGGTGCCACCCAGAAGGACATTGCATTGCGGGAGGGCATGGACGCGGCGAAGACTTGGTTTCCGGCCAGGAAACCGAAAACCCCATAGTTGGCGTCCACCGGCACTCTCGCGCGGTAGACAGGGCTGAAGCTGCTGGACAGGATGCGGGTCCGCTTCATGGAAGGATCCGCCGTGCCGGACTGTCCAAACAGCGTGATGCGGGCAGGCTGGATGCTATTGGCGGTGCCATCGAGTTGGCGGGTGGAGAAGCCGTGAACGGTGGCCTTGTTGGCGATAAGAGTGCCCGAGGCACTCAGGACCTCATCGCGTTCCGGGCAGATGTAGTCAAGGGACGGGCTGCTGACGAAGCTGTTGTTAAGCGTGGTGGTATTCGGTGTGATGACAATCGGCCCGGGGAGATCCGGTCGGTCCGTATTCGTGTTGGTGTTGGAATTCACCAGACGGTCGAACAGCTTGGTGCCGAAGGCATTCTGAACCGCCAAGCGATAGGTCCCGACGGGCAGGAGCACCGATAGCTGGGGCAAGAAATAACCCGCATCACTGGGCGTATTCTCGAAGGGCTCCAGCCATTCCAGGCGCTCCAGCTTCCATGTGCCACCCACATTCCGTTCGATCCGGAACTGGGAAGGATAGGGTCCTTGCCGTACTGCCGTGCCGGCAGGCTGGAAGACGAGGGCTCCCTGGTCCACCGGTCGCAAGCTGAAGCGATCGCTGTTCATGAGGTTGAAGAGGCCTGAGGCCTGATTGGCAATGCTTCCCGAAATGCTACTGCCCCCGGTGATGTAGAGACGCCTTGTATGGCTCATCGAGGCCCCGGCGGCCAGGCTCGAGACGGGCAGGCCACCCGCGATCAGCCGTTGGGGGAAAATGGGGCGTATCTGGTGGACCAAGTCCAGCACCTGCTGGGGGTCGGAGGTGACCACCAGCCGATCCGCGTCCACGGGCAGCAGCCCGAGGGTGGAATGGGCGTCCTCGGTAGTCCCCACGGGCTCGACGCCCATGAAGGCCACCATGGACGCCTTCGCGGCCAGGCTGGGATTGCCGAAGGCCGTGCCGGCACCGGTGGCCGGGATTTCGATGCCCCAGGTGTTCATCGCCTGATCAGCCATATCCTCGGAAGCAGGAACATTGAAACGGAACCCGCCGGCCCCGCCCTGGGCGAGGAAATCGCCAATGTTCCGGATCGGCAGCGCCGTGGAGGACGTGTTCTTGACGGTGGTCTGGAGCAGTAAATATCGATCGGATTTTTGCAGGCTCACGGCATGGGTGACAGAGACGCCCTGCACCCGACCGAGGGAATCCCAGGTCGCGCCCACCAGTTTGTGGCCTGGATCGTGGACATAACCATCCATCTCGATTAGGCCCTGGGCATCCGAATTGAGGGGCTTGAAGCGGTCGAAGACCAGGGAAATATCAGGATCCTGGTTCAACACGGGCGTGAGTCGGTCCAGGGCGTCTGTCGGCAGGGAAACCCGCTTGTAGTTCTGATCCAGCGCCACTTCCCCGGCGTCGATGATGCTGCCCCCGCCCGGTGCTCCGGCGACACCGACGCGGGCGCCGAAGGGCGTGCCGTCCACGGCGATCTCCAGATAATCGTTGCCGAGATAGAAGTCCCCTGGGGCGCTCTGGGCCTTGAGTCCCTGGACGCGATCACCCCCCGCCTGCGGAATCTCCTCGGCCACCACATCAGGGCGCTGGATGCCCGAGGCCCGGTAGCACCCGAGGCCGGGCAGGGCCACCAGGATGGCTGGGAGCGCGGCCATCCATGGATACCGAAGGCGCTTGAGCGTCGACAGGAAGGGGGTGGAAGGAACTGGATTTGAGTGCTGCTTCATCAGGGGATGCTCCCGGTGGGACCCGGTGGGGTAAGGGTCTATGCTAACTCACGATGCGCTTATCTGCCTTGACGAGTCTTGCCGGGGGTCCCTGGCACCGCCTTTGGATCGCCCTGGCGCTCCTCCTCACCGGGGATCTGCTCTGGACCCTGGGAAGGTTCCCCTCCCATTCCACCAGGAGGATCCACAGCGAAGCAAATCTGCCCTCCGAGGGAATGCCAGTACTGGTGCTGGGCGCAGGCGTGCTGCCCGGCCGGGAACCCACGCAGGTGCTGCAGGGACGCCTCCAGACCGCCTTGCGGCTCTACCAGTCTGGCCGGGTCCGCTGGTTCCTCGTCTCCGGCGATAACCGCAGCCCCTATTACAACGAACCCCAGGCCATGCGGAAATGGCTGCTCAGGCAGGGTGTTCCGCCCAACCGCATCGTGGCCGACTTTGCCGGGCGGCGCACCTATGACAGCCTGCGACGGGCCCAGGTGATCTTCGGTCTCCGCAGGGTCGTGATCGTGACCTCTGATTTCCATCTCCCGAGAGCCATCTTCATCGCCCAGCATCTGGGCCTGGAGACCTGGGGTGTGCCCGCGCCCACGGAAGCGCACCCTTTCTTCCGGCGCCTTACCTTCTGGACGCGCGAATATGTGGCTCGCCATCTGGCCCTCCTGGACGCCTGGTTCCCTCCGAGCACCCTGCTCGGCCCGCGGGAACCCACGCCAGAGGACTGGATGGACTTCAACCAGGTGGTCCCATGAAACCCCTTGGGGAGTTGTGGGTTCTGGCGGCGGGTCGGCTGCCACAGGGCCGATTCGGCGGCAGCTTGGCCGGCCAGGGCGCCGTTGCACTGGGCGTTGCCGCCGCCCAAGGTCTGATG
>CAIPUA010000232.1 GCA_903868115.1 uncultured Holophagaceae bacterium | reverse complement strand
GGATCACGGACGTCTTTCCCTGGTACTGGTACAGTTGCCAGCTCACGGAACTTTGAACCTCAATCTCCAGTGGTGATATCCATCCACCCAGCCTGCCCTGAAGCCCCCTACCTGAATTCGCCTACACGCCCCGCCTTTCCTCGGAATTCGGCGCAGCTTCGACTACCATCATGTTTTCTTCAAAAGGGATCCTCATGCGATCAGCCCTTCTCGCAACCGTCTTCGCCTTCGCCATGCCGGCCCTCGTGGCCCAGGCGCCCATGAAGGACTTCACCTATCTCAATTGCCTGCCCAGCTACGAGATGTCCGAGGGTGACTCGGTGGACCAGGAATTCAACGCCTACAAGTTCTTCAACGGGAAGAAGTGGCAGAGCGTTGAGGGCCGCTTCTGGAAGCGCGCCTATTCGCTGAAATCCGAGGCCAAGGCCGCCAGTCCCCTGCAGATATTCCGCAACTATGCCAACGCGATCAAGGCCGCGGGCGGCACGGTGCACTTCCAGGGCGAGCCCCCCGATGGCGGCGACTACTACTCCTGCTACGCCATCCTCTCTGGCAAGCTCGCCAAGGGAGACCAGGAAGTCTGGGTGCTGATCAACCCGTGCAATGACGGCAACGACTACAATCTGTTCGCCGTCGAGGTACAGAGTATGCGCCAGGATGTGGTCGCCAAGGATCTGCTGGACGCCATTCAGGCGCAGGGCTATGTGGCCCTGGATGTCCAGTTCGATACCAGCAAGACCACGATCCAGCCCAAGAGCCTGCCGCTGCTGGACCAGGTGGTGGCCATGCTGAAGGCATCCGCCGCACTGCAATTGAGCGTGGAAGGCCACACGGACAACAAGGGTATCGACGCCGAAAACCAGAAGCTAAGCGAAGGCCGCGCCAAGGCTGTCATGGCGCATCTGGTAAGCAAGGGCATCCCCGCCGCGCGGCTCAGCTCGGTCGGTTTCGGCGCCTCCAAGCCCGTGGCCGATAACCGCACCGAGGAAGGCCGCGCCAAGAACCGCCGCGTGGAGCTGGTGAAAAAATAGGATCTTCCTCGCCTCGCCGCGTTGAGGTGGGTCCGGTTCCTTCCGATCGGCTGACCCCTACTTCACCTCCAGCACCCGCCCCACCCAGGTGCAGTTGCCCGACTCGATGGGTTGAATGCCGGGGATGGGCTTGGCCCTCTCCCCCAGGGCGGCCGGGAGGCTGCCGTACCGGGCCTGGAGGCCGATGCGGAGGGGCTCGACTCCCGAGGTGAAGGTGAGTTCCACCTCCACAGGCGAAGCACTGGGAGGCGCCTGCAGGGTCAGGCGCCAGGGGTAGGAAGCTGGCTCCAGGGCCACCCGGGTGGCGCCGACGGAGCGAACCACGGGGCGGTTCGCCAGGAGGTGACCCTCAACTGCACCGCGGCAGAAGCGACCGTCCTCACCTACGATCCGGACCTCCTCCGCCCCGGCGGAGGTCACCGCCAGTCGCAGGGTCCGCAGGCCGTCCCGGGTGGTGTCGGCGACCAGCGCAAGGCCGGGCCGGGGCACCTCCAGCAGGGGTGCCTCCTGATGGATCATGGCCAGCCTCCCGGCGGGCCGGAGTCGACCGTCCCCTTCCCAGGACGGGGCGTTGGGCAGGGGATGGTCCAGGAAGCGCCGCGTCCAGGGCCCCTCGTGAGCCCGCTGGGCCACCCACCACGCCTTGCCGCTATCTAGGTTCACGGCGTATTCGATGTTGGCGAAGACCCGGTTCCGGAAGGTCGAACGGGCCCAGAGCCCGCCGCCGACGAGACCCGTCAGCAGCAGCACGGCGGACGTGAGAAGGAGCAACCGGGCCTCCCCCAGAGCGGACACGACGGGCCACTGAAGCCAGATCGCCAGGAGGAGCCAGACCGCAAGCGCCGCCGTGAGCCCAGCCGTGAAACCCAGGGCAGTGCCGAGAACCGAGGCATGGGGGCCGAGCAACAGGATGAGCACGAGGAGGGCGGGCACCTGGGTCCACAGGCGCCGGGGAGCGAGCAGGGTGCCCGCGACCGTGAGGAGCCAGGGCCACTGGACCAGGTAGCTGGCCCCCGGGAGGGCGAAACTGAGCCCGACCGCCACCAGCGCCCAGGCCGTCCATCCCGCCGCCGGCAGGGCCGCCCGGGTGGCCTCGTTGCGGATCACCTTCGGCAGCGCCCAGGCCAGCAGGCCCGCCAGCGCGACGGGCAGAAGCAGGTACCAGGGGTTGTAGAGCAGCGCGTGGCGCTGGCCCTGGAAGTAGCTCGGGTGGATTTCCTTCACGCCCCAGACCCCATGGACCCAGCCCGCTGCGGTGCCCAGGAGGAGGCCCAGCCCGACAGCCACCAGGAGGCTCAGCAGCAGGAGACCGAGGGCCCGGCCCCAGGCGGCGAGGGTCAGTCCCTCACGCCGGAAGGCGCGGACCAGTGCGCCGAGGGTGAGCCCCAGCCCCAGGAGCGAGAGCCAGGGAACGAGGGCCGCTGGGTAGCGCACGAGATGAAAGCCGAGGAGGTTGAAGTAGACCGTGTTGCGGCCGCTGCCCGGCCCCAGATCAGCATTTCCGAACCCCCTGGCGAGCCCCAAGGCGGCCTCCCCCATCTGTTGGAGCGATCCCTCATCCAACTGCGCAACATGGTCCGTGGGATGGTGGTAGTCCCAGGGACGCTCGACAAAGGCGAAGCCCAGGCCCCGGAGGTTCGCCCTCCGGAAGACCGCCATGTCCGTGGAGTTCGGCATCACCCGCGCGACCTCGAAAGCGAGGCTCGTGGCCGTGGGATGCGGCCAGGCCGTGGCCAGGACCTGGATGAGATCCGCATTGCCTTCGGTCGCCTCGAACATCTGCACCGGGCCTCCGGTGCCGCGGGCTTCGAAGTTCAGCACCCGCTTCACATCCCTGCCCCAGGGGTGGTGCAGGACGAAGGCCTGGGCACCGAGAAGACCCAGTTCCTCCGCATCTGTGACGAGGAAGACCACGTCGTGCCGCAGTGGAGGTCCGGCCTTCAGGCCCCGGGCCGCCTCCACCAGGGAGGCGACGCCGGCGCCCGCATCCGCGGCCCCAGGGCTGCCGCCCGCACTATCGTAGTGGGTGGCGAGCATCACGGCCCCGCCGCCCTCCGTGCCCTTCAGGCGCGCCATCACGTTCTCCACCCAGGCCAGACTGCTGCCCGTGCGGCGTGAAGGCTCCGTGGATACCTGGGCCTGCTGGGTCTGCACTTCCAACCCGGCCTCCCGGAACGCGGCCACCAGACGCTCTCGGACCCGGGCGTGGGCAGGACTGCCCGTGGGGTGGGGTTCCGCGGCGATCCAGTCCAGGTGCCGGCGAGCCCGTGCGGCGGAGAAGACCTGGGGTGGCGCGTCAGATCCCAGGGGCCGGGGCGGATGCTGGGACTGGAGAGCCAGCACCGTGGCCAGCACCAGCCCGGCCAGGAGCGACAGGGCACGCCAGGGGTTCGCAGGGCGCAAGAGCATAGGGACCTCGGGGAGATGGCTCATGTTGGCATGACATGCGCCTGAAGGGGTGGGAGGGGGGCAGTGACTCCATACGGAACCAGGAGTTGAGGCGCAACGATGGGAACAGACGTGGATCGGGGTAGGCCACCGCTGCGGTGGCGCCCGCCACGTGGGGCCGCGCTGACGACCCCATTCAGCCGCTTCGCGCGGGCTCACATTCAATGGTCCCAGATCCTGCCTTGGCTGATCCTACTGGACCAGCAATCCGCGCCGCTTCAACAGGGGTTCCACGCCCGGCTCGGAGCCCCGGAAGCGCTTGTACAGCGCCATGGGTTCCTCGGTGCTTCCCTTGGCGAGAATATTGTCCCGGAATGACTTGGCCAGGGCGGGGTTGAAAAGCCCCTTGGCCTGGAAGGGCGCGGTGCCAAAGGGGGTGGTCCATTTCTGAAGGAGCGGGTTGTTCGGCATCACGGGTGGGGGTGCAGCCGAAACCAGGGTGGGGAGCGCTAAGACGAGGACAGGAACGAGGGATCGCATGGGGCCTCCGAATGATTGATGATAAGCGCCGGAAGTCCATTTCATGGAACATGCCCGAGACCGCACAGGATGGCGCGGCCTCGGGCTTGCTCGTCAGGCCTGGTCCTAGCGGCCAGCAGGCACGGCCTTGCCGTTTGCAAGCGCCTCCTGGGTGAACTTCCTGATTCCTTCTTCGATTTGATGGCCTTCCTTTTCCATCAGGGCGCCCACAGCTTCCATGCGGGTTCCGACATCTGCCATGGGCTTCCCGGCCTCATCCATTTTCTGCCCGATGGCCTCCATGGGATTATGGGCCTCGTCCAGCTTTCGGCCCTGCTCATCCATGGATTTGCCGAGGGCATCCATCTGAGTCCCCAGCGCATCGATCTGCTTGTCTAGGTCCTCCATCTGCTGCTTGAGGGCCTTCTCATCCGAGTTGGAGAGCTTTGCGTGGTCAAGCCTGCGCTCCAAGGTCGCGTGGCGCTTCTCCAGGGAGCCCAAGTCCTTGCCCATGGTGCCCATCTGTTTGCCCAGTGTGCCCATCGCCTTGGAATGAGGCTCTCCGTGCTTTGTTGTCGCTTTCATTTCCTGGCCTAGCATCTTCATCTTGTCGCCGTGGATCTTCATCTCCTGGCCCAGTTTGTCCATCTGCTTGCCGAACTCCTCCATGGGTCTGAAGAGCTCCCGGAGCTTGGCGATCTCCGTCGGATCCTCGACCACATAGGCCTTCCCCTTGTCCCGGAACCAGAGGAAATCCCCTGTTTTGTTCTTCCGCAGTTCCTTGACCTCACCGATGTAGTCACCGGAGCCCGAACAGGAAATCTTCCCGCCCTGGCGCACGAAGGCGTAGGCCATCTCCGAACCAATGGGTCGGGGGGGGGGTGGGTGGCTTTGGAGGTTTGGGTGGTGGTGGGGGCGCCTGGGGCGGCGGTGGCGGGGGGGGCGCATCCTGCAACCGGGAAGACGACATGGCGGCGCTGGCCACGCAAGCGGCGGTGATGCCAAGGATGGAAACCAGAGCCTTCCAGGCCAAGGGGCGCGGTTCGGGATGGATGAGACGTCGGATGCGGGACATGAGGTTGCCTCCGTGGGCCGCTAGGGCCAGGTTGGGGGTGGTGAGCTGGAGAAGATCCAGCTCCTGGAGGGCAAGGGCCAGGCGCCGCGGTTCGCCGAGGGCCCCTGCCGCGAGGTCATCGCAGATCTGTTCACGTTCGATTCGAATTCGGTTGGAGATCCACCACACGGCCGGGTGGTAGAAGAGGAGCACTTCGATGGCGCTCTGAAGCAGATTCACGAGATAGTCGTGGCGCTTGATATGGGCCAATTCATGGGCGAGCAAGGCCTCCACGAGTCCTGGGGGCATCCCCGTGAGGATCGACAAGGGCATGAAGATCACCGGTCGCCACAGGCCAGCCGCCATAGGGCTTTCCAGGTTCCGGGCCGCATTCAGCAGAACGGACCGTTCCAGGCCGAGGGCCCGGGAGAGACGCTTCACGCAGGCCTGCCAAGCCTCTGCATCGGGAAGGGGCTCGTTGTTCCGCAGGTGACGCACCCAGGCGAGGCCCGAGGCCAAGCGCAGCGCGAGCAGACCGGCGCCGAAGGCCCAGGCGATCACAATGAGGGCGAGATGGGCATCCAGGATCCGCTCCAGCGATGTTCCTGGGGGCAGGGATGGGCCTGGGTCTGGCAGGAACGCTTCAGGGGTCCGCATGGGCTGGACTGTGGCGAGACTGCTGCCGGAGGCCGCAGGCGGGAGATGCCTTAGCACACTGGAGGTCGGCAGGGCGAGGCAGAGCAGCAACCCCGCGCAGGCAACAGCGCACCGGGCCGGGGGTCTGGCCTGACGCAGCAAGCGGAGCGACAGGGCCACGCCCAGCCACAGCAGGAGGCCCTGCCAGAGGAAGTGGATGAGGGCCCACCCGAGGGTGGCGACCCACGGATGATCCAGCAACGTCATTGGCCGTCCCCCTCGCTCTTCAAGAAGGCCTCGATCTCCTTCCTCTCCTCGCGGGTTACATGGCCCCCCTTGAGGGCCGCTAGTACCAGGGCCTTGCCGGACCCGGAGAAGGCCTTGTGGATGAGTTCCCGCAGAAGCCCGGTCTGGAGGGTGCCCTGCTCGTGAGCTGGCCGATACACGTGGGACTTGACCCGCTCATCCCGGTTCAGCAAACCCTTGCCGTGCATGATCTGCAGAAGGCGCAGCACGGCCGCGTAGGCCATATCCCGCTCCTTCAGGACCTCCTGGTGGACCTGCTTTACGCTTGAGGGGCCCAGGCGCCAGAGTATTCGCAACAGATTGAGTTCAGCGGGGGTGGGCTTGGGGGACGTGGTCATGGGGAACTCCGGGGGGCGGTAGACCCTAGACAAACAGATCTAGAAATTTTTGTCTAGAAAATAATGTCTAGATGGCTTCGTGCAAGCCCCCGACGGGTTTAGTTCCGAAAAACGCCTTCACTGAAAAAAATCCGAGGTCCACAACTCTCGGATTTGTGGATCCGCATTGCTTGGCTGGATGGTCGATCCCGTTCTCGCGATCCACGGTAGCCCTTCGCCTCGTCCTGGATCTCCTTACAGGCGCTTCCGGGCATTCTGCGCAGTCCTCCCATTGAGGGAGCCGCCCTCCAGCTTCTGTGTGCGCTCTACGTATTCGTCCGCCGAGGTGCGGTTCGAAACGACGACCGGACCTCGGGTTTATCTACGGTATACCTGGCCTTTCACGTTCTTGACTTTCAGGCCTCCGCGGCCGGTGTTTCCGAGGTGAACATCCTTGGCCACGTCGTCGATGAGGATCGAACCCGAACCATCCTCCACGGTTACCGAACCGCCAATATGAAGCAGCGTCATGGAACCGGAGCCATCGTCTACCTTCACGTCGCCCGTGACATTCTTGACTTGGATATCTCCGGAGCCGTCATCAATGGTGAGGTTGCCCTGAAGGTCTTCCACGACCATGTCGCCCGAACCGTCATCGATCGACAGATGCGTAGCCTTGGGCACGGTGACTGTGAGATCAATCCGGGCGCCCAGCATGAAGCTGGACCAGCTGCGCTGCTTGATCTCAGCCTTCAGCGCGGCGCCTCGGGGTGTTTTTTCCAGGGTGAGCACGACCTTCTCCTTGATGAAGGCATCGAGATCCTCTCCACTGAAGCCACGCCCCACGATTTGGGCCTGGACTTCGATGGTGCTCTGACCTTCCCGTCCCGCGACTTTGAGGAAGCCAGCCCCGGCATCGATGGCCAAGTAGCCTCCTTGAGAGGATGGAAGGCTGAGGGTGCGCTCCCGCTCAGCAGCCAGACTCGGCGCCACGGCCAACCCACCTGCGAGTAAGAGCTGCATAAGCTTATTCATCGGAATCTCCTTGGTTGGGCATACGGTTCAGACCCGAGAGCGATTAGCTCGAACGGGTACTCCGCACGGGAAAACTCCAGAAATTGTAAGGGACTGCTGGAAGCGAAGGCGCCCGGGGGCCCTGATAGCCCTCCCCTTCGCAAGGCGGATGTTATATGCCCATAAGCAATAATTCAGTAACACAATAACATGTTTAAACATCAAAAATAGATGAACGGGGGCAACCCGCCTTCCACAGGAGATCCCATGATTCGCATCCGCGCCTCCGAAGATCGGGGTCGCTTCGATTTTGGCTGGCTCGATACCCGCCACAGCTTTTCCTTCGGGGACTACCACGACCCTGAGCAGATGCATTTTCGCGCCCTGCGCGTCATCAACGAGGATTGGATCCAGCCCGGCCAGGGCTTCGGCACCCATCCCCACCGGGATATGGAGATCCTCACCTGGGTGCTGGAGGGCGCCCTGGAGCATCAGGACAGCCTGGGCAGCGGCGGGGTGATCCGGCCCGGCGAACTGCAGCGCATGAGCGCCGGCAGCGGCAT
>CAIPUA010000231.1 GCA_903868115.1 uncultured Holophagaceae bacterium | reverse complement strand
CTTCCCAAGACCTCCGTCATTCACCGGCGTCACGGTGAGGTCCAGGCTCCTGCCGCCGCGGTCGACCTGGAGGACCAAAGGCTTCCCCGGACACTTCTGGATGTAGGCAGTGGTCGCAGTCGTGTCGCTGCCGGGAAAGCGCAGGTGGTCCAGGGCCCGGATCTCGTCACCGGCCTGAAGGCCCGCCTGGGCCGCCGGCATGCCGGGCACAACCTCCGAAATGGTCAGCGGCGCGGGCACGAAACGCACGGTGGCCCGCGACTGGTCCACGCCCAGGATGCAGAGCAGCACCAGGGCCGTGGCCACATTGGCCAGGATGCCGCCCGAGTAGAAGAGCATCCGCTTGCCGAAGGGCTGGCTGAGGAAGCCGTGGGGATCCTCCGCATCAGGTTCCTCGGGGTTGTAGCCCGATAGCTTCACATAGCCACCCAGGGGCAGGATGGAGAGGCACACATCCGTCTCCCGCCAGCGGAAGCCCACCAGTCGGGGCCCGAAGCCCAGGGAAAAGGTCTCCACCGGCATCCCCATGCGCTTGGCCATGAGGAAATGGCCCAGTTCGTGGAGGAAGATGAGCCCGCCGATCATGACGATGGCGCCCAGAATGCCAACGGCCTTCGGGGACAGTGCGATCAGGGCGAGGGCGGGGGCGGCGTAGAGAAGGCGCTTCATGCGGATCCTTGAAGACAAGAGGCCCGCCGATGCAGCGGCGGGCGATGGGCAAGGATATCAGGAGGGGGGCAACAGCGCCTCAGAGTGGGCGGGAGACGGGCAGGTCCGACCATGAGCAGGTATGGCTGAAGCTGGCGTTTCGGAGGCCCCTACTTCCTCCCACCTAGGCAGGCCTGGGATCAGGTCCAGGCCCGCCTTGAATCCATCCCAAAGGTCTCAGAATCGAGTTCGGAAGTTTACTGCCGAGGACCGCCTCTTGTTCCGCTGGGCCCTTGGCCAACCGCATTCATGAAACCGGCCAGCTCACTCTGGCTGAAGTTGGACTGCATGTACGCATCAAGGGCCTTGCGGCCTCCGTGATCGCGGAAGTAATCCCCGATGGTCTGGAGATCCTGAGCGAGATTCGACTTGCTGCCCTGCAGATCGCTGGTGGCAGTCTTGACCGAATCCGATACGTTGCTCAGATACTTCTGCATCGCATCGGAAGATATATCCACGGAGTCCTCTTGAGAATTTTTGGGTGGCGGAGGCGGGGGCGGGCCATTTGGCCTTCCCGCCTTGCCATAGGCCATCAACGAACTGGCCTGGGATGACTGGATGTTGCCGATGTTCATGGTTCACCTCACAAGCTGTGATGGGTAGATGTCCAGAGGAAACCCTGCCTGGGCGGGCCGCGACCCTCATGGTGATGACTCGCCCAAATATAGGCTGCCATCGTGTGCTGGGCAGGAATCACCGAGACCCTCCGTTGAGGAGTCCACTCATGGAAACGGAGTGCCAGCGTTAACAGTCCTTCACACAACAAATACAACGACCACAAATGCAGCATTTGAAGGCGAGTCGTTTGGGCCAAATCGATTGCTTGAACGGTCCCCTTTCAACGTTCACCCCTCGATACATACAGTTCGGGGACTAAAAAACGACATAGGGCAATTTCCGAAATGCTGGAGAAGTCCGCCAGGGCTTGATTAGGCAACTTCTATCCGATTGAGAGAATCCCCTCTCCCTTGAGCGGCCCCCATTGACGGAAGGGACCGGAGTGTTGTTCCTGGCAAGGTGTCTCTGCTGTACGCGGCAACATTCAGGTGGAGGAATCATCTGTTCAGGGGGGCG
>CAIPUA010000230.1 GCA_903868115.1 uncultured Holophagaceae bacterium | reverse complement strand
TTGGGCAGCCGCCAGTCAGAATGGCCCAAGTGGTTCTCGGCATTCCTCGATTGGACCCAGGCGAGGGCCTCCTGCCAGTTCATCCCCGTGGCGCTGTCCCCCTTCGTCCACATGAGACCGCTGGCCCGGTCGGAGAGGGTGCCGTCGCCGTTATCCGCGAGGTCGTTCTCGCCGAAGGCGTTGCCCCGGACGAGCCGGACGGGGAACTTGGAATCTCCCGGGCCCTGGTAGCTCATATCCAGCGTGTAGCCCTTGATCCGCCCGTCGGCGAAGTTCACGCCGAACATCGTCGGGCTCCCGAGCATGGTCGTGCTCACGTAGAGGGTGCTGGAGGCGTACTGCATGTCGATGATCCGCTCGCCGCGAGCGGTGTCGCCGTAGCCGAAGTCGAAATAGGCGCGGTCGATGAAGGGCGTGAGGCCGGATGTGTCGTTGCCGGTGGCTCCGCTGGGATCGGTGCCCGAGAAGTTGATGAGCGAGTAGAGCTCTTTGATGGTGGGCAACCGCCAATCGTTGTAGCCGCCGTAGCTGGCCGCGTTCAGGGCCGTGATATGAGACTGGGCCTGCGCCAAGGTCATCTTGTCCAGAGAATCAATGACTCCATCGCCATTGGTATCCGGGCTCTTCTGCCAGGTCAGGGCCGTGGCATTGTCACGAACCGTCAGGCCGTCGGTGCTCTTGGTGTAGCTGGGTAGGGTGCTGGAGAACTGGGCATCCTGCCCATAGAACGCTGCCCCAGCACTGGGTGCGGTGGTTTCCGAGGCGGCATCGAAACACTTGGTCTGGCCGGTGTCGACAAGGGTGAAGGCACTTGATGTGGCTGCGCTGTTCACGGCGAGCACCTTGCTTGTATTGGTGTTGCCGCCAGCATTGCCAGTGGTCAGGCTCACGGTGAAGGTCCCGGCCGTCGCATAGGTGTGGGTCGGGTTCTGGACCGCGCTCGCCCCGCCATCGCCGAAGGTCCAGGACCAGGTGGTGGGACTGCCGGTGGAGGTGTCGGTGAAGGAGACCGACCGACCAACTGTGACGGTTCCGGCAGGGGCGGTGAAGCTGGCCACGGGTGCGGCCGTCGTGGTCGTGGTGGAAGAACTGCTGCCCCCGCATCCCATGAGGACGAGGCTGGCCAATTCAAGGCAGACAATGGCTTTGGGTCTATAAAGGCGCATGACACGCTCCTGGTGATTAAAGCAAAGGAAGGGAATCTGGCGGCGCTCTCGGGAAAATCAATAGGCCAAGGCTGCGCTCTGACGGGCGGCGACATGAGCCCTGAGGGCGGCAATAGCTGCGGGGAACTTGCTCGACGACGTGAAGGTGCAGCCTGCGTTCTCGCTAAGCACTGCGGACTGGATCAGGGCCGATTGAGTCTCGTAGATGGGAATCATTCGATCGGCGTTGAACACGTTATTGGCGAAGTCATGCACGTTCTGCCGATACTGGGCGGCGTAGACGGAGTCATCCAGCAGATAACGGATGAGGGGCCAAACGGACGACACTTCCGATGCACCAAGGCTCAGGCACCTCGGGTTGGACGCAAGTGCCTCGTTGTTGTCCCAGGGAATCCATTCGAAGCGCTGGGTGGCAGGATTCCGATACAGGTAGAAGTTATGTGGCATCGCACCGTAGGTGTCCCAGTTCTGCATCACGTTGTTCGCCGCCAGCCACTTGAGGAAGATGGGCACATCCAGGATATTTTCCAGGTTGGCCTTCCAGGTGCCGGGGTCGCTGGTCCGCAGGCCGGAATTCAGGGCATCGTAGAGGGCCTGGACCTCGCTGTAGTCCAGGGCGTTCTCGTTGGACTTCTTGGCGAACTCGAAGGTGTTGAAGGACCCAGCGGCGAAGGTGGCCGCACCCTCCTCCGGCTTGTAGAGGTTTCCACCGGCATCGGGGTATTGGGTCTTGAGAACGGTGTCATCCACCTCCTCTACGAGCGTGTAGAGGCCGTAGTAGACGGGCCCGCTGCCGAAATCCACATACAGCTTGTAGAAAGCACAGTGGGAACTCTTGAGTCCGAAATCCCGGTACAGCTGGGAGGCCACCAGCTCGTGGACTTCCGATTCGTCCTTGAAGTTGCTCTTGAGGCTCAGGGACTTGAAACCGTAGAAGCGCTGGCCGGTGATGGCGGGATAGACCCCCTCGAATTCGTTGAACTTGAGCTTGAAGGGTAGCTTGCTGCTTCCGGCGCCGTAGAGGCTGGAGTTGCCCTTGAAACGGAGGCCGACCCGGTACCAGGTCTTGCCGTTGTACTGGACATCACACGGCACATAGATGGGGTCGTCCAACATCGAGAAATTGTTCGACCCACCCAGTTTGGACCTGAGCGCAGCAAGGTTGCTCTGCATCACCACCCAGTTGCTCGAGCCGACTGTGATATCCATCCGCTGGACTTGGCTGGTGTCGAAGACCTGTCCCAGGGTGGTGGCGATGGCGGCGGTCGCAAGCTTCCCATGACTGGAGGCCGTCCAATCTGGTGTCGAGATGGCCGTCTGGCCAAAGACCACATTGGTCAGAGTGAAATCCATGCTGTTCGAGGTTCCGACGGAGGGCGCAGCATTGGTGACCGTCACCGCAGCCGTGCCCGCCGTGGCCAGATCCTCCTTGCTGAGCGTGGTGGTGAGGTGCGTATCGCTCACGAAGGTGGCGGCACGACTGACTCCCCTGAAGCTCACGGTTGCGCCGCTTGCGAAACCTGTCCCAAGCACCGTGAGCGTCTGCGAAGACGCGCCAGCGTAGGTGGTCGCGGGAAAAAGGGCTGCCACTTGGGTTGAAATTTTCACCGTGACCACTCGGCTTGCATTTGCGGTGCCGCCGGCATTGCCAGTGGTCAGGCTCACGGTGAAGGTCCCGGCCGTCGCATAGGTGTGGGTCGGGTTCTGGATCGTGCTCGTCCCGCCATCGCCGAAGGTCCAGGACCAGGTGGTGGGACTGCCGGTGGAGGTGTCGGTGAAGGAGACCGACTGGCCCGCCATGAGGGTTCCGGAGGGGGCGGTGAAGCTGGGCACGGGAGCAGTCATCGCTGTGGATGAGGAGGAGTTGCCTCCGCATCCGACAAAGACGAGGCAGGCCAGCCCCAGAAGGGGAAGGTGGCACGACGAAAAGAGCGACATTGGGTCTCCGGGCTGGACATTCAAGAATGGAAAGCAGACTCGATCGGCTTATTGGTGTAGTTCCGGTGGCTGCGGGTGCCCTGTGGGCGAACCCGGACGCGGCGGCTGGAACTGTCTCAGGAGGCTCTTGATCACGGGCAGCGCCGTGCGCAACTGGGCCGCCTGCTCGGGGCTCAGCACGGCCGCGTTCTCCTTGAGCAGCGCATGGGCTTCGATGATCTCAGCGAGCTTCGCGACGCCAATCAGCTCGTTCAATTCCTTGAGCTTGGCCTCCGTCGTGGAGGGATCCAGGAGCGCGTCCTCCAGCACCAGATGGGCGAGATGGGCCGCGTGGCGCTTTTGATCCAGGCTGCCCTTGTGTTTTTCGAGGCTGGAGTGGATCAGCTTGATCTGAGCAGGGCTCAACTGCAGGTAGTCCTTCAGGAGCAGCAGGTTCGGGACCGGTGCCTCCGGAGGCATGGGGGGCGGCGGCGGAGCTTGGGCCAGAAGACTGGATGCGAGGAAAAGGGGAGCGAGGTTCATGGCGGTTCTCCTGGATCGATCCCGTGGGGGTCGTCAGGAGAAATATGCGAG
>CAIPUA010000229.1 GCA_903868115.1 uncultured Holophagaceae bacterium | reverse complement strand
TACATTCAGGAGAATGTCGAAAAAGTCGACGGCCTCGGATTTCTGGAGGATTTCGTAAGGGTCACCGAAGATACCCAGGACATCTTGGGTGTGACCGTTGATGGTCGCCCAGGCTTCGATGGGTTCAGTGAAATTCGAACCAAGATCGGGGCGAAGACGATAGAGCTGCTCTTTGGAGACGGGGTAATCAAGACGAGCAGCTGTGATGGCTTCGGCGCTGGTGAACTCCTGATCGAACTGAACACCGAGTTTGTGCCAGGGTCGCTGACCTGTGAAGACCATCGTATTGCGGTAGAGGTTGTGCATTGGGATCTCCTTAGAAGGGATGGGTGGTTTCAGTCATCGGACCAAAGCCATTCGAGAAAGGCTTTGACCGCGAGGGCCGCAATGAGGGGGATGGGGTTCATGGATGCCTCCGGATACAGAAAAGGCCAGCCGGAATGGCTGGCCTTGGTTCTTCCATTGTGCTTATAACAAATACGGGTGCGGTTTTGCGGGAATCAGACCCTTTCACCTAGGCCATTGAACTCGCTCTTTGCCCTGAAACTCTAGGACTGGAGCTAGTTTTCCGCAGATTCGGTGGGATCCACTATGGATTCGGGAGGGATCGCATTGAGGTTCATGGCCTCAATGGATTGCACTCAATATTGTGCGATTGGCTCATAGAACGGCTAAGGGCGTGGGTTCCCAAATGTTGGGTCACCTACTTCATAGCTTTTTCTTCGGCAGCTTCTCCGCCTTGGTCTTTGCTTTGTCTTTCTGCTTCTCGGAGTTTTGCTTCTGGGACTTTTCCTTGTCCTTTTTTCCGCCCTTGTCTCCCATTGTGTTCCTCCTGGTGTCCTTCAGTTGAACGCGGCAGTGGCGCTCCCGCAATGCCGGTCAAATCTTGGCACCTTTATCAAGCGGATGGATGCCAGAAGATGGCAGGAAGCTTCGGGAGCCATCCATTTTCGCCTCTGCCAATCGCACCGCTAGGTTGGAATCAGGCCCGCTTGATGGTCAGTTCCGCGATGTTCTCAGAGCATAGGTCCAGGTTGGGAGCCATGGCTTCCAATGCGCGCGACAGATCTGAGGGTGCGAGGTGGGCATAGTGGCGCTCCAACATTCGCGTGTCGGCGTGTCCTGTCAGTTTTGCGACCATGGCAAGGGGCATTCCAGCGGCGACCAGGGCAGAGGCGTAGCTATGCCGCAGTTGGTGGAAGCCCATTACAGTGAGCCCGGCCGCTTTGCATGCGGCTTCCATGGGGCGCTGCTGTTCACTGCGCTTCCAGCCACGGGTGACCTTCGCGCCCTTCCAGTCCCGCCCGTCGAAGCCTTCATGTTGGAAGATGAGCTCATTGGTGGCCCTGCCTGCTGTTATCCCTTCAAAGAAGACTTTTCCATGGGGCATGAGCAGGACTCGCCTAGGCTTCCCGGACTTGGCTTCACGGATGAGCACGGAGCCAGCTCCGGTGGGGTCGAAATCTCGGACTTGCATCCTACACAATTCCCCATAGCGGCAACCTGTCACCAGCGCTCCAGATACAAGCCTGCGGAAATCTAAATCTTCGATCGAGTTCAAGAGACGCTGCTGCTGCTCAGGCGAAAGGAATTCCTGCCGGGGTTCCTCAACCCCGTGAAAGGGGTCTACCAACTCCCAGGCGTCACCGGCACATAC
>CAIPUA010000228.1 GCA_903868115.1 uncultured Holophagaceae bacterium | reverse complement strand
GGATCGGCATGCTCTCGAAACCGGTTCCATCCATCTCGCTTGGCCGATAGCACCGGGTTGCGTGGTCAGATGGATAAACGCCCCTGTGTTCCAACAGGGTGATGCCCTACCAAATGATCTGAAGTCTTCGACGCTCTCCAGAATCGGCCGGGGTCTGCTCTCCAAAACTAGGCCAGCCCGAGCGGCCTGTGAAGGTCGGATCAACCTGACCTGACTGCTCCTGCTCTCCAGAATCGGCCACCCTGTGATGACGGGCCGGGAGGCGGGCCTGGAGATCCAGGAGGCCAGGCATGGTGAAACCCCGTCCCTGCCGGGTGTGCCGGAAGTGGTTCCGGCCTGACGCCAGGGTCGGCGACCGCCAGCATGTCTGCGGCTCCCCGGCCTGCCAGCGGGAGTTGCACCGGCGCAACTGTGCGAACTGGCATCGGCGGAATCCTGGCCTGGAGCAGGAAGCTCGGTTCGAGGAGCGTCTGGTGGAGTCGGATCCGGCCATCCAGCAGCGCCTGGCGGATCCACTGGAGGCGATCGACTGGCCCTTTGCCAAGGCAGTGATCGACCTGAAAATCGTCGCCCTGATTCGTGAAACCGGAAAAGTAATCCTCCGGCGGGCACGAGATTTAAGTTCCGCCTAAACCTCTGCAGATACTTGAATAAGGCCAAAAGTGATCGCCTCGGCCGCGCGAGATTCAAGTATCTGGCAAATTACTGAATACAGGATGCTTTTGCAGAAAGTAATCGCCCGGCTCGCACGAGATGAGATAGCAGATCGGCCGCCCTCTCCATAGCCTGTTCCTCGGCCCCCAACCAACGCATGCGTTGTCGTGGATCTAGGGTCAAGCTGCCGGGTGCCGCGATGGAATTGGAGCTTCACCAGATCGACCTCCGTTACGAGCACCTGCGCCGACACAACCCGCCGTTGGAACGGCAACTCGTCGCTTCCCTGGCCGACGGGGGCCAGAAGGTGCCGGTGGTGGTGCTGGCTCTGGGCCAGGACCGCTACCTCCTCCTGGACGGCTACAAGCGGTTCCGGGCCCTGCGCCGGTTGAAGCGGGACACCCTGCAGGCCACCCTCTGGGACCTTGAGGAAGCTGACGCCCTGCTGCTGGAACGGATGATGCGGAGTTCCGATCCGGATAGTCCCCTGGAGCAGGCTTGGTTCCTCCGTGAGTTGCGCGACCGGTTCCGGATCCTGCCGGAGGAACTGGCCCGGCGCTTTGATCGGACCCCGAGTTGGGTGTCTCGGCGGCTGGCCCTGGTCGAGGAACTGCCGACCGAAGTGCAGGAGCACGTGCTCCTGGGTCGGCTCCCCGCGCACACCGCCATGAAGGTTCTGGTGCCGTTGGCGCGCGCCAATCTCCGGGACTGCATCCGGTTGTGCGATGCCCTGCTGAAGGCCCCGTTCACCACCCGGGAGGCCGTGGCCCTCAAGGCCGGCTGGCAACAAAGCTCGGCCGAAGCCCGGGAACGGTTACTGGTTGATCCGGTGCTGTTTCTCCGTTCCCTCCGGGCACTGGCGGGCCCGGAGGGTATGGGTGACCTGTTCCACCTCTGGCTGGAAGACCTAGGCACCCTGGCGGCGGTGGCCCGCCGGGCCAAGCTGCACCTGCGACAGGGGGCCCTCCTCACGCGCCGGTCCCCGGCGGATGCCCAGGAGGCCAGCACCGCCCTGCGTCAGGCCGCCAGTGATTGCCAAGCTCTGTTCCAGCGCAGCGATCGGGAGCTGCCCCATGCTTGACGCGTCGATTCGGAGCGCCATCCTGGTGCTCCGATTGCAGGACCATTCGATCCGCGCCATCGCAAGGGCCGTCAAGGTGTCCCGGGACACGGTGCAACGGGTGCTGGCAGTTGGAAGCCCGGCGGCTCCGGAGATGGCTCGCCCGGAAAAGGCAGAGGCTCACCAGGAGGAGATCCTGGATCTGCTGCCAGCCTGCAAAGGCAACCTGATCCGGGTCCACGAGAAACTGATGGACCGTGGGGCAACGCTGTCCTACCAGGCTCTGACCGGGTTCTGCCGCCGCCACGGGATCGGCCACGAGCGGCCCCTGCCGTCCGGGCAATACCATTTCGAGCCGGGCGAGGAGATGCAGCACGACACCAGTCCGCATCGGGTTCGAGTCGGCGACAAGCTGATGCTGATCCAGGATGCCAGTCTGGTGCTGTGCCACAGTCGGATGCTGTTCCACCAGTATTACCCGACCTTCAACCGGTTCTGGTGCAAGGTGTTCCTCACGGAAGCCCTGGAGTTCTTTGGTGGCGCCTGCTCGCGCTGCATGATCGACAACACGCATGTGGTGGTCCTGCAGGGCACCGGCGCCAGCATGATCGCCGTGCCGGAGATGGTGGCCTTCGGCGAGCGGTTCGGGTTCGAGTTCCGGGCCCACGCCATCGGCCACGCCAATCGCAGTGCCCGGGTGGAGCGCCCGTTCGACTACATCGAGAACAATTTCCTGGCCGGCCGGGAATTCCGGGACTGGGCCGACCTGAATCAGCAGGCCAGGGCATGGTGCGAGAAGGCCAACGCCACCCGCAAGCGCAGCCTGCAGGCCAGCCCCCGGGAACTGTTTCTGCAGGAGCGGGCCCAACTGAGGCCGCTGCCGATCTGGGTGCCCACCGTCTATCAGTTGCATCATCGCATCGCCGATGTGGAAGGTTTCGTCAGCGTCGGCGGCAACCGCTACTCGGTGCCCTACACCCTGATCGGCCACCGCCTGGAAGTGCGGGAGACCCGGGGTCGGATCGAGGTCTACGATGGTCACCGGGAAGTGGCAGCCCACACCAAGGTGATGGAGTCGCTCAGTCAACGGGTGACGGCCCCTGAGCACCGGCCACCCCGAGGCCAGGGGCGGTCCAGGCGTTCCAGCAGCCCGGAGGAGGTGGCGCTGCTGATGACCGAACCGGCCCTGGCCGGCTATGTCGCCGCCTTCCGCAGCCGCTATCCGGGCCGGATGCTGCGCATGCTCCGGCGGCTGCAGAACATGGTCCGGGACTACCCGCGCGCGCCGCTGCTGGCGGCGGTCGCGACCGCCCTGGAATTCGGGCTGTTCGATTTGGAGCGCCTGGACCGGATGGTGCTCCGGCACATCGGCCGGGACTACTTCGTGCTGGAACCCGCCGCGGGCGACCTCGGTCATGACCCCAAGGAGGGTGGCCATGAAGGATGATCTCGAGCAGTTGCTGAAGAACCTGCATCTGGGCCGAATGGCCGAGATCCTGGACCAGGAGTTGGTCGAGGCCGGCAAGGAGCAGCCTTCCTACGACGAGTTCCTGGCCCGACTGCTGCGCGCCCAGTGGCACAACCGCCAGGAATCAGCCCTGGCCTACCGGATTCGCCAGGCCAAGCTGCCCGAGAGCTGGAGCCTGGAGAGCTATCCCTACAAGAAGCAGCCGGAGGTCAACCAGCGCCAGATCCGTTCCTTTGGCGAACTGGACTTCATCGCCAAGGCCGAGAACCTGGTGTTCATCGGCCCCACCGGGGTAGGTAAGACCGGACTGGCATCCGGGATCCTGCTCAAGGCCCTGCAGAACGGGCACCGCGGGTTGTTCATCCGCGCCCAGGACCTGTTCGACGAGATGTACGCCTCCCTGGCGGATCGTTCCTCCCGCAAGTTGCTCGACCACCTGTCTCGGATTCCAGTGTTGCTGATCGACGAGCTGGGTTACCTGAACATCAAACCGGAGCAGACCAACATCTTTTTCAAGCTCATGGAAGAGCGTTACAACCGGCTCCCCACCATCATCACCACCAACCTGGACTACCCGGAGTGGCAGAACTTCCTGGGCAACCCAGGGCTCGTGGAGGCCCTGCTGAGCCGTCTCCGGCACCGTTGCAAGACGGTCCGCATCAACGGCATCTCCCTGCGCGACCCCCAGGGCTGAAGCCCGAAGCGCCGCCGATCCAGGGCCACACCCTCCGCTCCGGCCTACGGCCTGCGCTCCGG
>CAIPUA010000227.1 GCA_903868115.1 uncultured Holophagaceae bacterium | reverse complement strand
TTACCTACTACGTAAGCGGCACGATCTCCTGCGAGGCACCCCCTACACCGAAATCATCAGGATACGTCTCGAACATCGGAACTTCCGGTGCGGCCCCCACGGATCCCGGGAGGAAGGATTCGGGGGCCAGATTCACAGGGCTTCAAGGAAATATCGAAGTGTCCCGAGATGGCGAGGAACCCTGGGATTTCGTCACTCGAGAAACGATTCTGTATGTTGGTTACCACATCCGGACAGGAGAGGATTCCAAGGCCATCATCGGACTTGCTGACATGTCCAGTTTCGAAATGCGTTCGGAATCGCATATCGTGCTGTCGGAACCCGAGGCCCGTTCCAACCTGCGCCTTCTCGCCGGGAACCTGTGGATGAATGTGAAGAGAATGGCCCAGGGCGGCAGCATGGAGATCGAGATGAACCAGGCTGTGGCCGGAATCAAGGGCACAACCTTCGAGCTATGGGAGAACCGCAAGGGCGCCTCCGTCCTGAAGGTCACGGAAGGTTTGGTTTCATTCCGTCACAAGAGGACGGGTCAGGTGGTTAACGTTGGCCCCGGGCATACCTATACGGCGACTCCTACGGGGATGATCCAAGGCGGCGTTTCCGTGACCCTTGACGGGCCGGGCAACACCCTGGCCAAGAGCGGCAAGGTTCTCGATGCTGTGACTGCCTGGGGCAACGGCAAAGCCTATTTCTTCAAGGGCAGCCAGTATGTGCGCTGGGACATCAAAGCCGATCGAGTGGATCCCGGCTACCCGAAATCGATCCGCGAATGGACCGGCCTGCCCTGGACCGATGGCATCGATACGGTCGTCAACTGGGGAAACGGCAAAGCCTACTTCTTCAAGGGCAGCCAGTATGTGCGCTGGGACATCCCGGCCGATCGGGCTGATTCCGGCTACCCGAAGCCGATCAGCGAATGGGCCGGCCTGCCCTGGACCAATGGCATCGATGCGGCCGCCAACTGGGGAAACGGCAAGGCTTATTTCTTCAAGGGCAGCCAGTATGTGCGCTGGGACATCGCGGCCGATCGAATGGATCCCGGCTACCCGAAGCCGATGAGCGAATGGACCGGCCTTCCCTGGACCAATGGCATCGATGCGGCCGTCAACTGGGGAAACGGCAAAGCCTACTTCTTCAAGGGCAGCCAGTATGTGCGCTGGGACATCGCGGCCGATCGGATGGATCCTGGCTATCCGAAAGCGATCAGCGAATGGACCGGCCTTCAGGAGCTTCTGCGCTAGCGGAACAGACGCCCGTTTCTCCCATCCAGTCCAGCTCAAGATGGGCTTCCCGATAGCATGTCAAGGCGACCCACTCCGGAGATTCCCCGCATGCGCGATCTGAAACATTCCATCCTCCAAAGCCTGGAAAACCCCGCGGCCGAATGGTTGCTTCAGCCCCTGGAGCCCCGCACGGATCGGCAGAATCAGGCCTTGCTGATGCTCAAGCCTGAGTGCTTTCAGGGGAGCGAAGCCACGGTCTCGGGTGTTGTGGAGATCGTTTTGCACGGGCTTGCCAAATTCGGCGCCCAGGTTTCCGGGGCCTTGGCCCTGGAGGGCCCCGTCCTGGAGCGCCTGGGCACCATTGACCGCCACTACCGGCAGGCCAGCGAATTCTCTCGCGGCGCCTCGCGCTTGATTGGTGTCGAGGATCTAACCCGGATGAAGGCCCTCTGGGGCATGGAAGGCGAGTGCCCCGTGCTCGGCGGACACGAGTGGATGGCTTTGAATCCCGACCTGACGCCGGAGGCCCTGGACGCGGCCTGGTTCGCCAAGGGGCCGAAGAAGGTGCGAAGCGGCTTCTACACGGTGCCTTTCGAATCCCAGGGACGCCCCTGTCTGCTGGTAAACGGTTTCTACCCAGGTCAGGCCCGCCATTTCACCGCCCCCGGTCGTCGGGTGGTGCTGATGCTGCTGCATTCGGATCTGCCCTGGCGGGTGCTCCGCCGAGAGATGCTAGGCGACACGTACCCTGAGAAGGCGCTGCCGGGCTCCATCCGGAGGAATCTGTTGGAGCGGCGGGAAGCCCTGGGGGTGGCCCGGGTGGATATCACCAGCAATTATGTGCACCTGTCGGCGGGACCCTTCGAAGGTGCGGGTGAGCTGGTCAATTTCTTCCGGGGTCTCGAGCAGGCCTCCTTCCATTTGGAGGAAAGCCGCCTGGCGATCTTCTGGCGAGAGGCGGGACAGGATCTGTCGCGGCTCTCGGAGCTATTGGACGGGGAGCCCTGGACGCCTGGAGGTGTGCCCCAGGACCTCTTCGGAGCCACCGAGGAACTGGATGCCCGCTCGGCGGCCTTCTACGTGGCCCAGCGGGAAGGGCAGGGCGCCAGCCGGTAGACTGTTCAAGGCTCCTTTGGAGCCTTGACTGTGGAGCCTCGCTTGCGGGGTCCCCGCAAGGAGCGAATCACGACCGAAGGGGCACCAACGCATGAAGTTCTACATCGAAACCTGGGGTTGCCAGATGAACGACCACGACAGTGAGAAGCTGTCGGGGCTGCTGTTGCGGGAAGGCTTCGAGGCCGTTTCCTCTCTTGATGACGCGGAACTGGTGCTGCTGAACACCTGCTCGATCCGCGAGAAGGCCGTGCACAAGGTCTATACGGAACTGGGACGGCTTCGAGAACTCAAACAACAGCGGCCGCTGATCATCGGGGTCACGGGCTGCTTGGCCCAGCAGGAAAAGGCAGCTCTCTTCAAGCGGGCGCCCCAGATCGATTTCGTGCTGGGTACCATGGCGCTCCAACAGCTGCCCAGGCTCGTGGAAGAAGCCCTGGCGGGGCGCAGGCGGGTCATTGATACCGGGGAATATCCGGACAACCACCTTTTCCCTGCGGAAGTGACGCAGCGGCGCAGCACTGCCAAAGCCCTCGTCACAATCATGGAAGGCTGCAACCACGCCTGCACCTACTGCGTGGTGCCCAACACGCGCGGCGCCGAGCGCAGTCGCCCGATGTCAGATATCCTCGCGGAAGTCCGCCTGATGGTTGAACAAGGCTATCGGGAGATTGAACTGCTGGGGCAGAACGTGAACAGCTACCACGGCGGTTGCAGCTTTGCCGAACTCCTTGAGCTTGTCGCCGAAGTGAAGGGTGTGGAGTGGATCCGCCTTACCACCAGTCATCCCATGAACTTCACGCGGGAATTAGCCCAGGCACTCGTGACGAATCCCAAGGTGGCACCCTTTCTTCACCTGCCCATCCAGAGCGGCAGCAATGCAGTCTTGCGGCGAATGTTGCGCGAGTACACCGTGGAGCAGTATCTGGAGCGCCTGGCTTACCTGGGGGAAGGACGCCAGCGTTTCGCCCTTTCCACGGATTTCATCGTGGGCTTTCCGGGCGAAACGGACGAAGACTTCGAGGCCACGATGCTGGTACTCGAGACAGTGCAGTTCGACACCTCCTTCAGCTTCCTGTACAGCCCACGCCCCGCTACACCTGCCCTGCGCCTCAAGGACGACATCCCGGCCACGGTGAAATTGGAGCGCCTGACGCGCCTGCAACAACGGCAGAAGGAACTTACGCAGGCGAGCAACGCTCGCCTGGTGGGGCGCGAACTGGAGGTGCGAATCGAAAGCCACGGTCCCACGGAGCAAGGCCACTGGATGGCCCGCACGGGTCAGTGGCAGAACGTCCACTTGAGCGCTGGCAAGGATCGCCAACTCACCTTTGGAAGCCTGGCCCGCACCCGCATCACCTACGCGGGGCCGCATTTCCTGGGAGCGGAACTCGCCTGATCAAAGTAGATCCGCCAGGGCCTCCGCAGCCTGGGGAAACCGGAATTCAAAGCCCGAATCCAGGGCCTTTTTCGGGAGTATGTAAGCGCCCCCAAGCAGCATGGGCTTGGCCATTTCTCCCACCAGGAGCTTCAGGGCGGCTTCGGTCAGAAATCCCGGTACGGGCCAAACGGGGCGGTGGAGGCGTTTGGCAAGGAGGCGTGTGAAGACCTCGTTGCTGCAAGGATGGGGCGCGGTGGCGTTGATGGGGCCTGCCAGGGCTGGATTGTGAAGGCATTCCAGGATCAACCGCACCAGGTCCTCGATATGGATCCAGCTGAAACCCTGGCGTCCGCTGCCGAGGGCGGTGCCCATGAAGAGGCGAACCGGTTGGGCAAGCTTGGGCAAGGCGCCGCCGCTGCGGGCCAGAACTGG
>CAIPUA010000226.1 GCA_903868115.1 uncultured Holophagaceae bacterium | reverse complement strand
TCGAGGCCGCGCTGAGAATGAAAACCGCAATTCCTGATAAATCCCGCCCAGTTGTTTTAATCACCGTCCATCACCGTTCATCACTGGTTCCGTATTTCTCGGTGCAGCAAAGAATGCTCAACCGGGGATGAACAGTGATGCACGGTGATATAGATAATTGCCGTTTAATCAATGAGTTGGCAGCATTTTCCCACAGTGCTTACAGAAACTGAAGGTTCGTATCTCCGCCTGGGAACCTCGGTCGGAATGAGGGCATTGACATATACGGCGATCGTCGTACGCTTCTCGTCGTAGTCTTTGGAGTCTCCATGAACCTGCCCCGGCCCACCGATGCGGAACTGGCTGTCTTGAATGTGCTGTGGGACCGCGGCCCCAGCACCGTGCGCCAGCTTCACGAGGTGCTGTCCGCCGAGCGGGACCTGGGCTACACGACGGTCCTCAAGAGCCTCCAGGTCATGACGGAAAAGGGCCTGGTGCTGCGCGACGAGTCTGAGCGCAGCCATGTCTACGCCGCCACCCTTTCAGAAACCCAGACCCAGCGCTCCCTCCTGGGAGATCTGATGGCCCGGGCCTTCGGGGGGTCGGCCGCGAAGCTGGTCATTCAGGCCCTGCACGCCCAACGGGCCACTAAGCAGGAGTTGGCGGAAATTCGTAGACTCCTGGACCGGGCCGAGGGAGGTGAAGGATGAGCGTTTCCCTGCATCCGTCTTTTGCGCAAGCCCTGGGTTGGGCGCTGGTGCATTCCCTCTGGCAGGGCGCGGTCTTGGGCCTCCTGGCCTGGGTCGGGCTGCGCGTGCTGCGGACCCGGGGACCGCAGGGGCGCTACCTCCTGAGCTGTGCTCTCCTGGCCCTTATGCTGGCGCTGCCCGTCGCAACCCTGCTGCTCCTGTGGACCCCCGTGCAACTGGGGCCTGGCGCGGGCCTGGACGGTGCCGAGGTGGCGCTGCTCCTGGCGCGTTCCGCGTCCCTGCCCTCGGAGCCGACCCTGCGTCCCTTCCTCCCCTGGCTCATCGCCGCCTGGACGGTCGGCGTTTCGGTGATGAGCCTGCGCCTGGTCGGGGGCTGGTGCTGGATTCAACGCTTGCGCTGGATGGGCCTGGAACCCGTCGCTGCACATTGGCAGGCCCGCCTGGACCACCTGGCCCGCCAGATGGGCATGGCCGCCACCGTTCGCCTCCGCAGCTCCTTCGCGGCCGAAGTGCCCATGGTCCTGGGCTGGCTCCGGCCCCTGATCCTGGTGCCGGTGGCCATCTTCACGGCCATGGAGCCCCGCGCCCTGGAGGCCATTCTCGCCCACGAGTTGGCCCATGTGCGCCGTCACGACTACTTCGTCAACCTGCTGCAGTCCGTGGTGGAAGTGCTGCTCTTCTTCCATCCCGCGGTCTGGTGGCTTTCCGCGCAAATTCGCGCCGAGCGCGAAAACTGCTGCGATGACATGGCCGTTTCCATCTGCGGAGATCCCCTCCTGTTCGCCCGGGCCCTGGCGGTTCTGGAGGATCTTCGACAGCCCCTCAACCCCCATCCCAGTCTGGCCCTCGCGGCCACCGGAGGAACCCTCATGAACCGCATTCGCCGCATCCTCGCGCCCAAGCTCCCCCCCTCACCCGCCGCCCGCGCGGGCCTGCTCGCCGCCCTGGCAGTGTCCGTGCTGGGCGCCGCCAGCACCTTGGGGCTCCGAACCCAGGAGCCTCCCAAGGCTCCCGAAGCCAAGCAGGAAAGCCGTGAAGAAAAGAAGGTCGTCACCATCGTGATCGACGATGACGCCAAGGCGTCCCGGAAGCACAAATTCGAGTCGAAGGGCAAGGTGTTCCATTGGCAGGCCATGGATTCCAAGGCCGAAAAGGAACTCGAAGCCAGGGCCAAACTGCTGGAAGAAAAGGCCCGGACCCTTGCGGAAAGGCGCCTCGCCAAGGGGACTCCGGAAAAGGAGATTGTGCAGTTGCAGGAAGACGTGTCCAAGCTGGCCAAGGAGGTCGCCGCGCAGGCCCAGAAACTCGCGGGCGCCCATGCCCACGCCGGTGAAATCGATGCCGAGAATATCCGCGTGATCGTGGGCCAAGCCAAGGCCAACGCCGAGCATGCCAGGCAGAAGGGCGAGGAGATTCGCAAAGAAGTGAAGCAGCACATCACCGTGCTGCGCTCCCAGAAGGACGGGCAACCCGTGACCATCTACACGGACAACGGGGATGCCAAGACGATCGATGTGGATGTGAAACTGGAGGGCGACGGAAAGCACATGATCGTGAAGGAGCTTCGCCGGAAAGGCTCCGACGGCGAGGTCGTGATCCTGGGCGGCCACGACGAGGATCCCCAGGCCGAAATCGAAGCGCTGAAGAAGATCATCCAGAAAATGCAGGGGCGTCTCGAGAAACTCCAGCAGGCCGCCGCGAAG
>CAIPUA010000225.1 GCA_903868115.1 uncultured Holophagaceae bacterium | reverse complement strand
AGCGCTCTGGCGCCACCCCTGCAGGGTAGAACTTGAGCTCCTTCGAATAACGATCCCAGAAGAACCCATTGGTCCGGTAGCGGTACTTGCGCTCGCGGAACATGCTGACATCCGTGAAGTAATGGAAGGAGACGCGGGCATAGGCGGCAAAGACACGGGCCGTATCCCCCTCGAAGAACCGCAAGTCTTCGACCTGATAGTAGGGGGTCTCGAGCAGGTGGGGATTGACGCCCTTGCGCTCATACTCCGCGACGATATACTTCAGGTCGTCCTGGCAGATGGCGTCGAGCTTCTGGATCATCCGATCCTGAGGCTCGGAACACCCCGCCAAGAGTGGCGACAGGAGCAGGAGAGCGAAAAAAAGCAGAAGGAACCGGGCGGTAAGCCCAGTTCCCTTGCGAAGTGTCAAACTCTCGACCATCAGAAGCTGTAGGTCGCCGAGACGCGGGAGATCCAGAGCGGCGCCCCCTGGAAGGGGTTGCGGTAGAGGAAGTCTTCGGCCATGACGGCGTCCACCTTCAGCTTCTCTTCCACATTGATGCCGAAGCCCCATCCGATATGGTCGTTGAGCGAGCCGTCCCCAACGGGGTTGGACTGCCAGAAGTTCCCTGCCAGTTGCTCGCTATTGCCGCAGAAGGTCAGGAAACCACCGGAGCCGTCGGTCGAGCCCGGGTTCTTGTCGCCCTCTTGACAATCGACATAGGAGATGACTTTGCGACCACCGACGCGCACCACGAACCAATCCCAGAAAATGTTTCTTTCGATGCCGAAGCTCAAGGCACCGCCGGCTTCTGAGCGGGTATCCCAACCATCGTAGTCACCCGTCGCGTCGTAGTTGACCGCGCCACCTGCGCTGACGGTCAAGCCTTGGGTGCTAGTCTCGACATTGAAGCCTTCCAATCCCAGCCAGAAGAAACCGCGGTCAAGCGCAACATTCACCCCGACACCACCAACAATCTTGGTCTCGGCCATTCCATCCCCGACCTGAAGGTAGGAGAATTCGCCCGAGGGGACCAGTTCGCCATTGAGAGCCTCGATGGTGCTGAAGAGGCGTCCGGCACCATGGAAGGACATCTGCCCCAAGTCCCAGAAGTCCTTGTTGGAGACACCATAGGCGATACGGCCCATACCGCCGGAGATCTCGATGTCGGTCTCTTCGTCCCACTGCCAATTGATGCCCAGATCAAACTTGGCAACAGAGGCGAAAGCATAGGAGTTGACCTCGTAGACTTCCTGACCAGCACCATTCTCCTTGGGAACGGCGCCGTCCTGCATGCCCACATAGATATGGCTACCGAACATGTTGCCATCAGGCGTGGATCCGCCGAGGAAACCATCGAAGTTGGTGGTGGGGCGCGGCACAGCAACGGTCGAGTCGCCATTGCTGCCATCGAAGGTCGTGGTGCTCGGCAGGTAGCTGTTCCACTTGTCCGGGCGGTTGAAAGCACCGGCGATCGTCAGGCGAGGATCGCGGCTGTCCTCATTGCCCATGCCCAAGCTGAAGATGCCACCAAACCACGGAGAGGGGTCCGAGTTGCTCACTGCGCCACCGCCCGTGCCAACGGCGGACTCAGGGATGGTCCCCAGCTCGCCGATCAGGTAGTTGGGGTAGATTCCGATGTTGGCAGGGTTGTCGAAGATGCTGATGTCGTCCATGATGAACTTGGAACTCTTGCCCATGGACTCGATGCGCGCGTCGGTAGCGAAGGCGGAGAGTGCCGTCCCCAGAACCAAGGCACCAGCACTTTTCCAGGCGGAATTGACGCTCATTGTGACTCCCTCGGAAGGTCGTGGATATGCGTGAACGCTTCGTGGAAAACTTACTCAATTATGGGATAGATGCAAGGGAAAGTTGGAGAAAGAAGAGGGGGCAGGCCGAACCGACCTGCCCCCACATCTAATGGCCTTGGATGGCT
>CAIPUA010000224.1 GCA_903868115.1 uncultured Holophagaceae bacterium | reverse complement strand
GGAACCTCGCTCGCCACGCAAGAACTGTTGCGGGCCATTGCCGCCGACCCGGCCCTCCTGGATCAGCTCGCTCAGGCCCTGGTGGCCAGGCTCAGCGATCAGGTGCTCCGCGAGATCGCCTGGGAAGTGATGCCCGAACTGGCTGAGCGCCTCAACCGCCCCTGACAGGGAAAAATGGATCGGAACCCGGCATGATCACTGGCTTCAACACGGATGTCCGCCACGGCAACCGGGTCTTCCACATCCAGACCGAAGACAAGGGCTTGGGGAACCCCAAAATCGACACCCTGATCGATGTCGGCGGCGAGATCCTGGACAACTACCGCTCCTCCTACGAGGATCTGCTGGTCGGCCCGGTCCCCGAGGCCGTCATCCAGTCCCGCATGGATGACCAGCATAGGGCCGTCATTCGCGATATCAAGAACGGCAAGTACGACACCACGCCGGGTGAAGCCGAGGGTGCCGAGTCACAGATTTTCAACGACCGCCCCCTGGATCAGGCCATCCTCGAATACCTCCAGCAGGAGGGCGAGGTCGATACGCTCGAACTGGTGGTGGACGAGGCCATGAAGCCGACCTTCGGCACCCTTTTCCCCCTCAAGCTCAGGGCACGCCTCTGCATCAGCCAGGATCCCGTCGCGGGGGCCGAGATTACCGTCCGCCTGATCTCCAGCCTCAAGAAGGCCAGCACCCTCCTGACCGGCAAGACCGACCCCGAGGGCACCTTCCAGGGCCACGTGGAAGTCCCCCCCAGCCAGCCCGGCCACTGCGCCCTCCTGGTGGGCTGCAGCAGCGACGCCGGCAGCGACGAGATGCGAGTGCTGATCACGGCGTGAAGGATATTCCAGGGCTGCCGCCAGACTTGGGCGTTCAAGGACTACCCCAAGCCAAGCTGGGCAGACGCCTACCGTAGGCCCGGATGGAAATCCATCCTCTTTCGATGCACATCAACATCGGGAACCCGACGAAGTTCATTCGAACCTCGCCGGATTCCCGACGCATTGCCGGCCTCAATTGGAAAAATTCAGGCCGAGTGCTTGGTTTTGCAGGACTAGAAGTGGTAGCCCGCTGAAACGGAGAACCAACTGGGGAACATGGGATTCAGGGCCTGGAAGCGGGTCAGTCTGGACGAGGCCAGCCAGTAGCCAGCATCGTACTGCACGTGGGCGCTCCACTCCTTCGTAATGTTGTAGTCGAGGCCGGCCCGCATGCCCAGTTTGGCCTTGGCTTCGGCAAGCGGTTTCGCCAAGGTGGAGGTGTCCGTCGGAATCCTGCCGGCGGAGAGTTGGTTCCCGTCGAAGTAGTTGACGTTGATCCCCATCCAGCCCTTCAGGTTCTTGACCGGTGTATTCCACTTGAAGTCCAGGCCCGCGCGCCAGGCCGTGAGATCGAAGCGTGGTGGCGTGATGCCCGGGTTCAAGTAGGCGAGGTCCTGGCGCGGGTCGCCATTGAAGCGAATGAATCCGACCCAGGGCGTGATGCCGCTGAAGTTGTCGGGCATGGCGAAGTCGTAGCCCATCTCGAACCCGAAGCCATTGCGGCGGCCACCGTTGTAGTCGGTAAGGTCGGCAAAGGATCTCAGGACGGACGCCTTGAAGAACGCGGGTTTGTCGCTCTGCTGGGCGTGAGCCGTGGTGGCCAAGGCGCCTAACACGAGCAGGGTAATCATTTTGTGATTCATGCTTGCCTCCTCATGCGGTTGTTAGAAACGGAAACCCACGTCGAAAGACAGGTTGCGGGCGTTGCGGACACCTGAGTTGTAGGTGAAATCACCCGAAGCCCAGCCTGGGGTAATGGCGTAATAGACGGCCGGGTTCCCGACATAGGTGTTCGTAAGATTGG
>CAIPUA010000223.1 GCA_903868115.1 uncultured Holophagaceae bacterium | reverse complement strand
TCTATTGCCGCGTCCGCCTGGGCGGTGGGGTCCTGGCCCTGCTGCTGGAGATACTTCCCCCAGATGAGGTGGGCGTTGGCATGGCGAATGTTGAACAAAAACCGTTCTGCCGTCCTCCCACTACTCCGCTCCAGCAGTTCCATGGCGCGCTGAAGCCGGGGACGGGGATCCCGCTCCAGGCGCAGCTCCGCATCGCCAAACTCGATGTAGAGAGCCGAGAGTTGGAAGGCGAGAAAGGTGTCCACCTCGCCCTCAAGGAGCTGCGGTGGGAAAAAGGACGCAACCAAAGCCCAGGTTGGAGCGAGATCCTGGCCCGTGGCGCTCTGGTACTCGATGAGGTGCATCAGGGCCCGGAATACTTCCCCCAGGAGGACGGTTTTCCCCGGGCTGAGCGCCAGACCCGAACGGCATTCCTCGAGGGCCCTCATCTGGGCCCGGAACGGGCTGCCCCCAAGGAAGTATGCCCGAGCGCCTGTGGCGAACAGGGCCTTCGCCAGAGCCACCCGGGCGTCCACATTCCCGGGATGCGTCTTCAGCACACCTTCCGCAATGGCCACTGCCGTCCTGTCCCAGGGAGCAGGATCCTGCCCCTGGTAGATGCAAGCTTCCGCCAGATTCGCCTGGGTCCAGGCCTCCAGGGCCCGGGGACCGGGATCTCCGGGCAGCAGGAGTTCCCACTGGCGGAGGATATCCTTCTGGGCCTGGGCCAGGGGCTCCAGGTCCCGCCCCGTGTCCCAGGCCAGGCGCATCTCCTCGCTCCAGCGCCGGGCCAGGTTCTCCAGCACGTGCGGGTCGCTGGGGGCATGGCGCCGGGCCGCCTGCAGGGCCGCGTCCGCCTCGGCCAGCGCTCGGCTCCGGGCCGCGGGCTCGGTGGCTTCCCGGGCCCGGGCCAGGTGAATGTCCGCCTTGAGGACCAGGGTCTCGTAGAACCAGGGCGCCGCGCGGCGGGCGGCCTCGACCTTGGCCAGGGCCTCGTTGTAGCGCTCCGCAAAGAGCGCCAGCAGGCCTTCCTGGTAGGCCAGGGGCTCCAGGGCGTTTCCGTGCCCCCGCCGCAGGTAGTCCAGGGCCTTGGCTTGTTGGGTGTCCAGCGCCTTCACCTGAACGGCCCGCAGGGCGGGGTCCATCACCTGGAGCGCCTGCTGCAACTCCTGCTGATACCGCAGACTGAGGGTGCGCCCCAGCGCGTACTGGGCCTCGGGCGTGCGGAAACCCAGCGCCTCCGCCTGTTCCAGGCAGCGCTGCGCCTCGCCCAGGTTGCCCAGGATCAGGTGGGCCCGCCCCAGGGCGTAGGCCCCCGGGCCGCGGGCCTGACGGCCCGCCCGGTCCCGATCCATCTCCAGAGCCTTCGCGTGAGTGCGCAGCAGCGCCAGTTCCGGGCCCAGGTCGTGGGGGGGCGCCAGGTGGATGTAGCGAGCTAGGGCCTCCATGCGCTCCGCGCCCTGGGCGAAGTGCTGGGCCCAGCGCGCCTGGGCCGCCGCCGCCTGGCGAACCTGGAGGCCCATCCCGGCGAGGACCAGGATCCCTACCAGACCGACCGCGCCCACGCCCACCACTAGGCGATGCCGCCGGGCCCATTTCCCCGCCCGGTAGCGCAGGGTGGGCTTCCGGGCCAGGATGGGCTCGCCTTCGCGCCAGCGGCGGAGATCCTCGGCCACGGCCAGGGCGCTCTCATACCGTCGCGCCAGGTCCTTCTCCATGCATTTGCGCACAATGGTATCGAGATCCTCGGGCAGGTCCGGGAGCAGGCGCGTCAGGCTCGGGAGATCCTCCTCCAGCGTCCGGCGGATCACGTCCACGCCCTCGGTGCCCGCGAAGGGCGCGTGGCCCGTCAACACCCGGTGCAGGGTTGCACCCAGGCCGTAGACATCCGTGCGGCGCCCCACCTGATCGTGATCGCCCCGGGCCTGTTCGGGCGCCATGTAGTGGGCGGTCCCGATCACCAGACCCTGCACCGTCAGCCCCGTGGCCTCGCCGCCCCGGGCCAGCCCGAAATCCAGGATGGTCGGCTTGGGTCCGCGTGCCTCCGCTTCCACCACGATGTTGGCGGGCTTGAGATCCCGGTGGATGAGGCCCTGGTGATGGGCCGCGTGAATCGCCTCGGCCACGACCTCCATCACCTTCACCCGGTCAGGCAGGCTGAGCCTGGGGGCGGCGACCTCCAGCGTCTCGCCATCGAGGAACTGCATGGCGATGTAGCTCTGGCCCTGCCAGTCGCCCACTTCGTAGACCTTGCAGATGTTGGCATGCTCGACCTGGGCCTGATGCTGGGCCTCGAGCTTGAAGCGCACCAGCAGTTCCGGTTCCTCCCGCCGCAAAAACTTCAGCGCCACCGTGCGTTTCAGGCGGGGATCGTAGGCCCTGAACACCCGCCCCATGCCCCCCTCGGCCACGAAGCGGAGGTCGCGGTAGTGCTTCCAGGCGGACAGGGTCAGGACCCGCAGCACCTGATGGCCGGTGCCGTCCGTGTCGTTCCCTTCCGGGGGCAGAGTCTCCCAGGGGTCCTGGCCGTGCACCGAAGGAAAGGGCCGGGTCGGCGGATCGCTCGTTCCGGGCTCGCGCACCT
>CAIPUA010000222.1 GCA_903868115.1 uncultured Holophagaceae bacterium | reverse complement strand
TCACCGAAGCACCTTCCTGGGTACAGTTGTTCCTCCCAGATACGCAACCGCCGGAGCCCTCCATGCCGCCGATCCAACTCTCGGTTTTTTCTGAAATCGACCGCCTCAAGCAAGTGGTGGTCCATGCTCCGGGCCTGGAAGTCGATCTGATGGTGCCCACCATCATGGAGAAGCTGCTCTTCGACGACATCCTGCACGGCGCCCAGGCCCGGGATGAGCACGCCCTCTTCCGGGGTGCCCTGGCCCGGGTGGCCGAGGAGGTCCTGGATATCCAGGAGCTCTTCGTGGAGGCCCTCGCCGAGGAAGGTGTGAAGCTGGCCTTCATCGAGGATCTGCGCCGCCTGGTGAACCTGCCGGATGCCACCTGCAATCTGCTGCGCGACATGTCTGCGGAGGCCTGCGCCCGCAGCATCATCACCGGCATCGCCTGGGATGACATTCCCGGCCATACCCATTGGCAGCGAGGCTTCGAGTATCGCCTCCGGCCCATCCCCAACCTCCTCTTCATGCGTGACCCCGCGGCGGTGCTGGGCACGGCCTATTCCATCAACTCCATGTCCACCTGGGCCCGGGAGCGGGAACCGCTGATCCTCAGCTATGTCTTCCGCCACCACCCCCGACTGCGCCATCTGCCCGAACGAGCCCGGCTCTTCGACCAGGTGACGCCGCTGCTGAAGGGCGAGATCCGCGCGCCCCTGGCCATGGAGGGCGGTGACATGCTGGTACTCAGCGAGAAGGTTCTGGCCATCGGCTGTTCCGAGCGCACGAGCGCCGACGCCGTGCACCACTTGGCCGAGAGTCTGCGGGACCACTACCGGAGTGGTGAAACGGGTTTTGAACATCTGCTCATGGTGCTCATGCCGCCCATCCGCTCCGCCATGCACCTCGATACGATCTTCACCCGCACCAGCCAGGATGAATGTCTGGTGTTCCCGCCCTTCTTCTGCGGTCAGAGCCGGGAACTCCTCAATGTCATGGCCATCGATCTTCGCAATGATGAACTGCGCTTTACGACCCAGCCCAGCCTGCTGAAGACCCTGCAGCGGATTGGCATCGACCTCAAGCCCATCGCCTGCGGCGGCGACGACTACATCAAGCAACAGCGGGAGCAGTGGACCGACGGTGCCAACGCATTCGCCACGGCCCCTGGTGTGATCTTCAGCTACAGCCGCAATACGGGTACTGCCGAGGAACTGGCCAAGCAGGGCTATCACGTCCTGCCCGTGAAGCAACTCCTGGCGGACCCCAGCATCGACCTCCTGGATGGGCGAAAGTACCTCATCCAGCTCGAGTGTGGCGAACTCTCCCGAGCCCGCGGCGGCCCCCGTTGCATGACCATGCCCCTGTCCCGGGCGGCAAGGTAAGCTGGAAGCTCCCTGCCCGAGGTTCCCATGCCCCATTTTGAAATCTTCTCTCTGGTGAAGTGGCTTCATTTCGTGGCCCTGTCCCTTGGGGGCGGCGCGATCGTGGTGGCCTTGCTGCTTTCAGGCTTCGAGGAGGAACGCGAAGATCTGCGCGGCCTGGCGGCCACGGTCTGGAAGCAGATGGTGGCATGGCCCATCCGGTTGGCACTGGCACTCGGCATCCTGCTGCTCGTGCTCCAGTTCAAGGCCGGGAATACGCATCCCCTTGAACCTCGCTATCTGCACATCAAACTCGTCCTCGTCCTTGCCCTCCTGGCCTTCTCGGAGATGACTCCCAAGGCCCTGGCCCTCGGCAAGCGCGGCGCGGCCATGCTGGCCCTGCTCTGTTTCCTGCTCACCACTTTCGTCACCATCAACGCCAGGGCCTTCCCGCAGAAGGTCCGGCCTCCACAGGCTGTCCCAGCGCCGGAGACTGCACCCTCACTACAGGCCCGCTGAGCCCGGTCGCGTACCAGAACTCCAAGAACACCTTCTCTTTTTGCTCTTCACTTCGCCCAAACGGCCGTGGTGCCGCGGATGACGAGGCGCTTGAAGTCCCAGAAACGCGTGCCATCCGGAGTCCTCTCCTGGGCGAAGAGCGTGAGGTGCAGGACCCGCCCGATCTGGGGAGCGCCCGTCACCACATTCTGGATGTCATAGATGGGGGCCACCTTGTTGAGGGCCACAGGATCCAGGACCAATTGGAACTTGCCACCCACCACCGGCAACTCGCCCTGGCTAAGGACGGCCCCGGGCATGATGAGCGCGTAGGTCACCTTATCGGCGGTGGATTTGCCAGCAACGGTCAGTTTGCCGCTGGCAGGAAAGGTGGTGGTAGAGGGCAGGTCCAGGGTGAGGGTGCTGCCGGGTCGGTCCTTGGGGAATACGAAGAACATCCCGCCAGTGTCCGGCAGGCCCGGCATCTTCCCCGGATAGCCGTTCCAATTCCCCGTGGCTTGGTAGGTGTAGATTCCGGGCACATCCAGGGGGTAGGCCTCGGGTCCCGAGAAGGAGCCAAAGGCGTCGCTCACGCCATCGCAGATTTTCTGACGCCCGTCGGGGTAGGTCAGGACCACATGCAGGTTGACGGGCAGGATGGGATCGATTTGGAAACCCGGACGCCAGGTGGCC
>CAIPUA010000221.1 GCA_903868115.1 uncultured Holophagaceae bacterium | reverse complement strand
TGGGATCGGGCGCCGGGGCGCCGTGGTTCATGGAAATTCCAGGAGAGAACCTGAACGGGATCTACACCGCCAACGAATACCTGACCCGCCTGAATCTCATGAAGGCCTACCTGTTCCCCACCTACCACACGCCCATCAAGGCGCAAAAACGCGTGGCGGTGGTGGGGGGCGGCAATGTGGCCATGGATTGCGCCCGCAGTGCCCTAAGGCTCGGGGCCGAATCCCGCATCATCTACCGGCGATCCAAGGACGAGTTGCCCGCGCGCCTGGAGGAAGCGGAAAACGCCGAGGAAGAAGGGGTCATCTTCAATTACCTCCATCTACCCATACGCTACGAAGGTGATGCCAACGGATGGGTGAAGCGCGTCGTTTGCCAGATGATGGAACTGGGGGAACCCGATGCCAGCGGTCGACGCAAGCCCGTGCCCATCAAGGGCGCCGAGGCGGTCTTCGAGGTGGATGCTGTGGTTTGCGCCATCGGGAACAGTCCCAACCCGCTGATCGGCAATACCACCCCGGGTCTCGACATGGGGAAGAAGGGCAACATCGAAGCCGATGAAGCCACGGGCAAGACCTCCCGCGCCAAAGTCTGGGCCGGAGGCGATGTGGTCACAGGCGCAGCCACGGTCATCCTGGCCATGGGCGCGGGGCGAAAAGCGGCGCGGGCGATACATGATTACTTGAGCTCGGGGGAATGAGTCTGGTGCGGATTTGTAATGGAAAATTTCAATAGCCAGGAGCCAACCTTGAGAGAAAATCCCCCGATCATGGTGCTCAATGAAGAAACTGATGACCATTCCGGAGCTAGCCACCGCTCTTGCCGAGGAGGCGCAGGAGCCCATCCAGGATCGTGAGGGGGTGGGGTGGGCAGCCGGGGATGTAAAGATCCACGGGGATGCCCGCGCCACCGCAGCCGCCGAGCTGTTCTTCCTGACAGAGGAAGGGGCCGCCAGAGATGGCGCAGGCGCCCACGGCGATGACGAGCTTGGGATCCGGCGTGGCGTCCAGGGTCTTCCGGGTGGCCAGTTCCATGTTCTTCGTGATGGGCCCGCAGATGAGCACGGCATCGGCATGGCGTGGGCTGGCCACGATCTGGATGCCGAAGCGGCCCAGATCCCAGCCGATCGTGGAGAGCACATTCACATCCACTTCGCAGCCGTTGCAGCCCCCCGCGCTCACCACCCGGAGCTTGAGGCTGCGCCCGAAGAGGGAGCGGGCCTTCACCTCGAGCGCCTCGGCGAGTTTGAAGGCCCGTCCCGATTCCAGCAGCAGATCCGCGCGGGTGCGGGCGGCCAGTCGGTGTTCTTGGCTGAAGCGGATGGCGCCAGTGGGGCAAGCTTCCGTGCAAGCCGTGCAGAAGAGACACTGCCCGAGATCGATCCGCGGGATCGGAGAAAGCTCAATGGCTTCCGTGGGGCAATCCTCTGCGCAGGCCCGGCAGCCCTCCAGGCAGTGCCCGGCATCAAGGATCGGAAGCCCGCGCAAGCGTTCAGGAAGCGAAGGCGTCTCCCCGGGGTAGTGGTTTGTGCGATGGCCTTGGCGCAGACGGGAGAGGAAGATTTTATACATCAGAGATCGAACCCGCAGTACGACAGATTGAAGCTCTTGTTGCAGAGAGGAAAGTCGCTGATCTCCTCGCCGCGCATGGCGATGGCTAGCCCCGTCCAGTTGTGGAAGGAGGGATCGACTACCTTGTAGCGGCAGAGGCGTCCATCGGCGTTGGTGATGGCGAGGTGCACCACTTCGCCGCGCCATCCTTCCACCACGCCCAGAGCCAGGTGCTCGGGGGCCAGGGCGCCGCAAACGGCGGAGACCGGCCCCGCCGGGAGCTCCGCCAGGGCGTCCAGGGCGCCGCGGAGAAAGGCGACGCTGGCTTGGATCTCAGCCCATCGCACGCGGGCGCGGGCCGCGATATCGCCCGTCTCCTCCACGGTCGAGGGAAGCTCGCTGTCGGAGTAGGGGCCATACGGGAAGTCGATCCGGACATCCCCTAGCCGCCCGCAAGCCCTGGCCGCAGGCCCAACGAGACCCACCTCTTTCGCCATGTGGGGGTCTAATTTCCCGATGCCTTCGAAGCGGGCGAGGACCGAAGGGGTGGCAAAGAGCAGTTCCACGGCATTCGCCGTGTCCCTGGCCATTTCTTCCATGCGAAGCAGCAGGTCCGCGATGCGGGCAGGTTCGAGATCGAAGCGAGTGCCTCCGGGCTTCACCAGGTCGCGCCCCAGGCGGCTGCCGCAGAGCTGGGCCGTCAGGTTCAGCCAGTCCCCGCGCAACCTGCCGCAATACGAAGCCGTGGGAAGAAACCCGACATCGCCCGAGAGAGCACCGAGGTCGCCCGTGTGATTGGCCACGCGTTCCAACTCCAGGGCGATGGCGCGAATCCAATCGGCCCGGGCGGGCACCCGGGTGCCGGAGAGGGCCTCCAGGGCCAGGGCACTGGCCCAGGCGTGGCCGATGGTCGTATCACCTGCGGCGGTCTCCATCATCTTGACCGTGAGTTTGTAGGGCCCGCCCTCCAGGGCCCGCTCGATGCCGCGGTGCTGGTAGCCCAGGGCGATCTCAAGATGGAAGACCTGCTCACCGTGACACTGGAAGCGGAAGTGGCCCGGCTCGATGACGCCCGCGTGGACGGGCCCCACGGCCACCTCATGGATCGCCTCGCCTTCCACCCGATAGAAGTCCATGACGCCAGGTTCGATGGCATCTCTTTGCCAGGCATCCTTCCCGGACCAGGGTGGGTGAAAGCGCAGGGGTTTGAACCAGGGATGGCCTTCCGGCACCAGACCCCACTGCTCGGCGAGCTCTCGTTCGAAGAGATGGGCTTGCGAGCATTCCGGCGTCAGGGAGGGAAAAACAGGCGGGAAGGTCGTGCGGAGGACCCGGAATTCGTGGGCGGCCTCGTCGGCCAGAACGGCGTAGCCCGCCAGGCTGCGGTCGGCGCAGAGGCAGGCCAGGCGCAGGTCTTCGGACACCCCCTGGATGACGGCTCTTCGGAATTTTGCGAACTCCAGCACTGGGATGGCGGCCAGGGGAAGGGCTTGGCCGTTGGCGAGGATCGCAAAGGGTTTCATGGCCGCCCCTCCGCCAGCGCGGCGGCGCGAGTGAGCAGCGCATCGAGGGGCCTGGGCAGCCACAATCCGAAGACCAGCGCCAGCAGCAGCGCGACGGCTGCCGGGGCGGTGGTGCCAAAAGTGTCCCGGTAGGGCGTGCGGGTGCGGGTGTGGCTAGGCACGCCCAGGAGCACGGGCAGGACCACGCTGCCCATGGCCACGAAGAGCCCACCGAGGAGGACGAGGAATGCTGCGCCCGCAACGAGATGTCCACTCTGGATGGCCGCCGTGCTGATGCCGAAGATGGCCACAAAGGGCGCGAAGGGCGGGGAACACGTAATGGCCACGAAGCCCATCAGGAAGAGCCAACCGGAAACCGGTACGCGACGAATGGCCCCGGAAATTTCCTGGACGCCATGGCTGGAATAGGACCGCACAATGTTGCCCGAGGCCAGGAAGAGCACGATCTTCACCATCGCGTTGGCCCCCACATGAAAGAGCGCGAAGCGGGTCGCGGCGCCGCCGATGCCCAGGCCGAAGGCCAGGATGCCCACATGTTCCACGCTGGAATAGGCCAACAGCCGTCGCAGATCGTGCTGCCGGACCATGAACACCAGGGCCCAGGCCATGCTCAGGAGCCCCATGGCCACCAGCAGACCCCGGGCGAATTCCCCCTGCCCCGCCGCGGCAACGACGGAGTACATCCGCACCAGCGCCAGGAACGCGCAGCTCGTTACGCCGCCCGCCAGCAGCGTACCCACGATTCCGGGAGTCTCGCCATAGGCATCGGGCTTCCAGGTGTGGAGGGGCGCGAGGCCCATCTTGGTGCCGTAGCCCACCAGGATCAGCACGAAGCCTGCCTTCAGCCAGTTGGCGGGCATGGCGCTGCCCTTGGCGATGAGGCGGTCGAAGTAGAGGGGCTCACCCAGACCGCCCAGATCTGCAGCGTAGGCGATGAAGAAGGTTCCCAGCAGGGCCAGCGCCAGGCCCACGGAGCCAATCATCAGGAACTTCCAGGTGGCTTCGAGGCTGCGCTTGTTGTGGTTGTAGTAGATCAGCGGCGTCGTCACCAGGGTCATGGCCTCCATGCCCACCCAGAGCACGCCGGGGTGCCGGGAAGCCGCCGTCAAGCTGGCCATGGAGAGAAAGCCCAGCATGCAGACCCCGAAAACCGCGTAGTCGCGCTCCGGGCGCAGGGCCAGATAGGCCGGCGCGTAGAAGGCGCAGAGGATGAAGAGCACACTCACCACCAGCAGGATCCAGCCGCCGAGAGGATCCAGGCGGAACCAGGCGTCGGGCCGCAGTCGGTAGGTGGTCGTGAGGGCCAGGATGACGAGCGCGAGGTGGAGACTCCCGATGACGGGCAGCACCCGGGCTCGGCGGATGCCGGGCTTCATGAACCACACCACCAGGGCGGCGAGGAGCGGGAGATTGATGAGGGCCAGATACACCGTTCAGTCCCTCAAATGGGCCAGGCGATGGGTGTCCTGGGAATCGAAAGCCTGCTGGATGTGGTTGATGACGATCCCCATGACGAAGATGCCCACCACCAGATCCAGCAGCACGCCTGTCTCCACCATCAGGGGCATGTTCTTCACCAGCAGCAGCGAGAAGAGGTAGACGCCATTTTCGAGCACCAGATAGCCCACGACCTGGGTCAAGGCCCGGCGGCGGGTGGTCATGATCAGGAAACCGGTGAAGAGGGTGGTGAGCGACGCGGGCACGAAGAGGGTGCCCAGGACCCCAGCCTGCAGGGGCAGTTGCCGGGCGAGCAGGAAGGCCAAGCCCGTTCCCAGGGCACTGAGCAGGATCGAGAGCGTGTAGCCGATGTAGGGCGGCGGTTCCTGGATGACCTTCAGGCGGGCCTGCGCCCGGGAAAGCATGATCGGGATCAAAACGCTCTTGATGGCCACCGTGGAGAGGGCCATCAGCACCACATGGAAGGCCCAATGCTCGTGCATCAGTAGCAGGATGAGGGCCAGCACTGCGCCTTGGGTCGCCGCCAGTTGGATGGCCTTGTTCAGGCGACTGGTGGCCACCAGCATGAAGTTGAGGAGCATCGTGATGGCGAGGAGGAGATTGATCGTCATTTCAGCACCGGCTGCAGAAGCTGCATCAAGAATCCGAAGCCGCCGCAGAGGGTCGCGACCACCAGGAGTTGGGGAACGCGGTTCAGCTTGAGGCGTGCCAGGGTGGATTCCACCAGGCCCACGGCAACGGCCAGGAGGCCCAGCCCCGCGATGAAGAGGGGCCAGTCGAGCCAGGCGTAGCCGGTGGTGGGCAGGCACAGCTTCACGAGGAGCGTCCCCAGAACGAGGAGCTTCAGGCTGGCGCCGTAGAAAACCAGACCCAGGGCCGGGCCCGAGTGATCGAGCACCATCACCTCGTGGATCATCGTGAGTTCCTGGTGGGTGTTGGGATCATCGATGGGGATCCGACAGTTCTCAACCAGTATGACCAGGGCCCACCCAGCCAGCACCAGG
>CAIPUA010000220.1 GCA_903868115.1 uncultured Holophagaceae bacterium | reverse complement strand
CGGCGCTGCGTCAGCTCGACCCCAACCTGCCCGTGATCCTGGCCAGCGGCTACGACAAGGCCCAGGTGATGGCGAGCCCCCACCCCGACCGCCCCCAGGTCTTCCTGGGCAAGCCCTTCAGCCTCCAGGAACTGCGGGCCGCCGTGGCGCAGGCCCTGGCGGTGAGCGGTGTCGGCACGAAGGAAGATTCACCCCGAAAAAGCACCTAGAATCTGAATTTTTGGTTTACATCTTTCCCGGTGTATCGCATGAGGTGATCAGCTCAAGAGGTCGACATCTGCCAGTAAATGGGTGCATCCTGGGTCTCCCTACCCGGGAGTGCACCATGGCTGTGAACTATCGGCTCCAGGAACTGATCGATATTCCCAAACTCCAGTCTCTTTTGGACAGCCTCTATGCGTCATCGGGCATCCCGTCCTCCATCATCGATCTGGAAGGGAACATTCTCACGGGTTCGGGTTGGCAGGACATCTGCACCAAGTTCCACCGGGTCCATCCGGAGACTTTGAAGGATTGTCTCCACAGCGATGTCACGATCATCGGCGGCGCCACCTCCGAGCAGACACAGACACAGATCACCTGCCCCCGGGGCCTCACGGATACAGCCACGCCGCTGATCATCGAAGGGCGCCACCTGGCCAATGTCTTCACCGGGCAGCTCTTCATCGAGAAACCGGACCGGGAGGTGTTCCGCCAGCAGGCCCGGCACTTCGGCTTCGACGAAGCCGCCTACCTCGACGCTTTCGACAGGATTCCCGTCATCACCCAGACGCAACTCGACGAGTACCTCGTCTTCATCACCCAGGTAACGGAACAGTTGGCCATCCTGGGATTGACGCGAGTGCGGACCCTGAAAGCCAAAGAGGGGCTCCAGGCAAGCGAGGCCCGTCTCCAGACGATCCTGGAGACGGCGCTGGATGGCTTCTGGATCGTCGACATGGATGGCAGGCTGCTCGCCGCGAATGAGGCCTACTGTGCAATGAGCGGGTACACCCAGGAGGAACTCGTGCAAATGCACATCTCCCAGCTCGAAGCCTTGGAGGCCTCCGAGGATGTCATGGCGCATATCCAGGCAGTCGCAGCCGGAAGAATGAATCGCTTTGAGACGATCCATCGCCGCAAGGACGGGAGCCTCCTGAACGTGGAGATCAGCGTGCGGTCGATTCCCAAAACGGATCAGCAGTTTGCCTTCATTCGCGATGTCACCGAGCGCAAGCAGGTCGAAGAGGCCCTGCAGAAATCCGAAAAAAATCTGAGGAAAGCACAGCAGGTTGCGCATGTCGGAAGCTGGATCTGGGACATCAAGGCGGACCGCCTGGAATGGTCCGACGAGATGTACCACATCTTTGGCATCGAGAAAGACAGGTTCCACGGTGTGCTTTCGGAGGTCATTGCCCAGGCCATCCACCCGGATGACCGCGCCGCCGTGGATCAGTCCAATCTCTCAGTCGCTCAACAAGGCATCCCCATTCCGCTGGAGTATCGCGTCATCTGGCCTGATGGCACCGTGCGCGTAGTATGGGCCGAAGCAGGTGAAATCACCCTGGATGAGGCCGGAAAACCGGCGGTTCTCAGCGGGATCGTGCAGGACATCACCGATCGCAGACAGGTCGAGGAGCGCCTAGCCAAGCTCTCCAATCGGGCACCTGGGGTCATCTATGAGTACCGGCTCTATCCAGATGGTCGTTCCAGCTTCCCCTACTCAAGTGCTGGTATGGAAGAAATCTACGAGGTGACTTCTGAAGAAGTGCGCGAGGATGCCACCCCGGTATTCGGACGCATTCACCCGGATGACTTAGATAGTACTGCCGCTGCCATTTTTGAATCAGCCCGCACCCAGAAGCCATTCCATTGGGACTTCCGGGTCGTACTCCCTCGTCAGGGTATGCGCTGGCGGACTTGTGATGCGACCCCTGAGCTACTGCCAGATGGCAGCACGCTCTGGTATGGCATCATCATCGACTCCTCTGACCGAAAGCTGGTCGAGGAGGAGAAGCAGAAGCTCCAAGCCCAGCTTCAGCAATCCCAAAAAATGGAGAGCCTCGGTAGTCTGGCTGGCGGTGTCGCCCACGACATGAACAACGTTCTGAGCGCCATCCTCGGCATGGCGACGGCCAACATCAAGGCCCAGCCCGCAGAGAGCCCCGGCCAACGGGCCTACGACACCATCATCCAGGCGGCCACGCGGGGCGGCAAGATGGTCAAGAGTCTGCTGGGGTTTGCCCGACTAAGTCCGGTCGAATCACTCGAACTGGACATCAACGAGGTGCTCCGCGACAACGCTCGCCTGCTGGAGCGCACCACCATGGCCAAGGTTCGGCTGGAATTAGATCTGGCCGATGATCTGCGGCCCATCCGGGGCGATGCCAGCGCCCTGACCCATGCCTTCATGAACCTCTGCGTCAACGCCGTGGACGCCATGCCGGACAATGGCACCCTCACCCTGCACACCCGCAATGTCGACAACGCCTGGATCGAAGTCGTGGTGGAAGATACCGGGACCGGCATGCCCAAGGAGGTGCTGGAGAAGGCCTTGGACCCCTTCTTCACCACCAAGGAAGTCGGCAAGGGTACGGGGCTGGGCTTGTCTATGGTCTACCGAACCGTGCAGGCCCACCATGGGCAGATGGAGATCCAGAGCGTGCCCGGCCAGGGCACTCGCGTGATGGTGCGGTTCCCGGCTTGTGAGCCCGTGCCCATGGTCCTTGCGCCTGTGGCTGAACCTGAAGCCGACTCCTCCCACGTGGCGTGGAGCGTGCTGGCGGTGGACGACGACGAACTGATCCAATGCACCCTACAGGCCCTGCTGGAAATTTTGGGCCACAGCGTCACCATCGCTCCGTGCGGTGAAGAGGCCCTGGCGAAGCTCGAAGCCGGTCTCCAGCCCGATGTGGTAATTCTGGACATGAACATGCCCGGACTGGGTGGCGAGGGAACCCTGCCGTGCATCCGCGCCCTGAACCCCACCGTGCCCGTCCTGCTGGCCACGGGCCGAGTTGATGAATTCGCCTCGGACCTTGCGGCGGCGCACCCCTTCGTCACCCTGCTACCCAAGCCCTACAGCATGGAGGAACTCAAACAGGGCCTTGAAGCCGCTTGGCGGGGCAGAGGGCCGCTTTCACCGCGACGGTGAAACCGAAATACAGGATGGAGGTGGTCATGCATCAAAGCTCGTTCGTGTTGGACAACCCCCAAGCTTGTTAGGCTTTTCCGATGATTGAAATCGGATTCACCTCCCGCCGCCCTGCTCAGATCCGTCGCCTGGGTCGGGTCCTCTACGAAGGAGGGCTGCGCATGCAGCGAGCCCTCGCTGCGGGCGTGCGGGCAGGCACCCTGCCGGACCAGGTGCTGTTGCTCGAGCACCCTCCCGTCTTCACCCTGGGCCGCAACGCCACCCGGCGAGACATCCATGTGCACGATGCCTTCCTCGAAGAAATGGGCGTGGAGGTCTTCGAGACCGATCGCGGCGGGCAGGTGACCTACCACGGCCCGGGCCAGCTCGTGGTGTATCCCATCTGCAATCTGGGCGCAGGCCGCAAGGATCTGGGCCGCTTCGTGCGGGGCCTGGAGGAGGCGATGCTTCGCACGGCGGCCGACTATGGCGTCATCGCCGCTCGCCTCGAGGGCTTCCCCGGCGTTTGGGTGGACACCCCGCGAGGCTGGGAGAAACTCGGCGCCCTGGGCATCCACCTCCAGCGCTGGATCACGACCCATGGCATCGCCTTCAATGTGGCACCCGAACTCCATCCCTTCCGCTGGATCACCCCCTGTGGCATCACCGACAAGGGCGTGTGCAGCCTGGCCTCCCTGCTCGCCGAGAGCGCGCCCACCTGGGAACAGGCCGCCGAGAAAATGGAAGGCCACCTCGCCGAGGTCTTCGGCTTCGATCCTCTGCCCGTCCCCACGCCTTCCCGCAGCATTTCCGCTCTCACCTGGCGCCGCGGCCCGGCAGGTCCCGAGATCCTGATGATGCTCCGCCAGCCGGACCAGGGCCTGTGGTGGTCCAGCGTGACCGGCATGCTCGAACCCGGCGAGAACCCCGAAGAGGCCGCCCACCGGGAGCTTCGCGAGGAGACCGGCCTCGCGGGCGCCCTGCACTCTCTGGATTTCTCGCACACCTTTTGGATGGACCCCGCGCTCCTGGGCCTGCCCGAGGGAGAACCCAGGTTCAACACCGAAATAAGCTACGAAATGGAGGTCTCGGCCGCCACCGAGGTCCAGCTGGCACTCGAAGAACACAGTGAATACCGCTGGTGCAGCCTCCGCGAGGCCCACGCCCTGATGCGCTGGGACGGCTCCAAGGCCGCCGTGAAACTGCTGGGCAAACGCCTCGCATGACGCCCCCCACGGGACCCCTCGCGAAAGGAAACAAGTCCAGCGTCAAGCCAGTCCGAGCCGCGCTTTCAAACCTGGCGCGGCCCCGCGGCTCACTTCCACGCTCAGGCCGCCCTGGAGTCGCACGAGTAGCCGACCGTATTCCCCGACCTTGACGCCCACGATGGCCTCCGGCCGCACCAGCATGTTCCGGTGCCCCTTCACCAGCACGCCTTGCGGGAAGGAGGACTCCGCTTCCGTCAGGCTCTTCCAGGGGGTGCGGAGGCGTTCCCCGGCCACGAAGGCCCAGACGACTTCGTCCTCCACCAGGAAATGGCTGGTGCGGGCCAGGTCCATGAACACGAGACCCTCCCCGGCACGCACGGGAAAGCGCAGCGAACCGGCGGGGCGTGGCACTGACACGGGTCCCGCCCGGCGTTCACGGATGCGGGCAAGGGCGATCTCGATACGCCCGGCGGTCGCTGGCTTCACCAGGAAATCGAAAGCAGCGGTCTCGAAGGCTCTCACGGCATGCTCCGCGTGGGCCGTCACAAAGACCACAGGAAGAGTTTTCGGAAGCTCCTGGGCCACTTCCAGCCCCGTCGCGCCGGGCATCTCGATATCCAGGAAGGCCGCATCCGCTTGCCCCCCCGCTTCCAGCCACTCCAGCACGGCCAGACCATCGCGAAGTTCCACCACGACCTCGCACCCGGCCTCCTGCAGCAGTCGGGTCAGGCGTTTGCGGTTGTAGGGCTCGTCCTCGGCCACAATCACGCGCAGCGTTTCAGCCATGGGAAGGCTCCAGAAGCAACTCCGCCATCGTGCGTCCGTCTTCGGTCCGCAGTTCCAGGCGGCTCTTGAAGTCATCCATCAAAGCCAGGCGCTGCCTGAGGTTCGTCAGGCCTGTGCCAGAGGAAGCTTCCGCATCCAGTGGCTCCCCGGTGTTGGTGACCCACAGGCGCAGATGTTCAGGCTCCCCGGCCAGACCGATCTCCAGTTCTCCACCTTCTCGGCAGGGGACGATGCCGTGTTTGAGGGCATTTTCCACCAGCGGCTGCAGCAGCAAGGGCGGCACCTCGGTGTCTTCCAGGCGGGCGTCCCAGCTCCATCGGACGGTCAAACGATCCCCCAACCGGAAGCGCTCCAGGGCCAGGAAACCTTCCACCAGACCCCGCTCCTCATCGAGCGAAACCCGCACCTGGACGGAGTGATCCAGCAACCGCCGCAGGAGGCCCGCCAGCCCCACCAGGGCTTCCTCCGTGGCCGCACCGTCCTCCCGGGCCAGTTCCGCCAGCCCGCTCAAGGTGTTGTAGAGAACATGGGGATTCATCTGGGCCTGGAGGGCGCGAGCCTGGGCTTCCCGCACCAGCCGGGCCTGGGCTTCGGCTCGCAGGGCTTGAGTTTCCGCCCGCAGGGCCTCCTGGTCCCGATCCGCCAGGATCCACCCGGCCAGCAATCCGAAGGCCCCACAGGCGATGAGGAGAACCAGCATCCGGGGCGGGACATGCGGCAGGAACGCAAGCGCAATGCCCCCCCGCCCCGCCCGGTTGCCGTGCTCGCCCGGCTCGGGCAAAAGGATGACGAGGAGCAGCAGGAACAGCGCATTCCAAGGCAGGGCCTGGGCAAGAGCCCGCAGGAAGGGGGCCACAGGCCGATCATCCGCAGTCCACTGCCAGGGCGCCGCCGCGAATCCAAGCAGCAGCACACCGAAGGCAAAGGGAATCAGGAACTCTCCGGCCGACAAGTTCCCTGGCCCTGCGAACCAGCGCAACCCGTTCCACACGCTGCCGAACAGCAGCATGGCACCCCAGGTGACGGGGCGCCCCAGGCGTGCGCCAGTGCGGGTCAGAATCTGCGATGCGTGCATGTTTCCAGTTTAGTGCCGTCCTGCTTGCGACACATTGCCATCTTGAAGCAGGGGGTCATGAGACCCAAGTTATCCCCAGTCCGATGCGGTCCGTGCCGCACCACCCAAGGAGATCATCCATGTCCCGCATCCTCCTCCCCGCCATGCTCGCCTCGGCGCTCCTCACCTCTCCCGCCGTGGCCCAAGGTCAAGGGCAAGGTCCTGGTCCTGGCGCTGCCACTGGAACCTGCACAGGCACGGGTGTCGGTACCGGCACCTGCACACCTGTTCTGGTGCCCGCAACCGCCGACGAGGCGAAGTGGCTCACCTTCATGCGGGAAGAAGAGCGGCTGGCCCAGGACGTCTATCAGTTCCTCGGGGAGAAGTGGAAGCTGAAGATTTTCCAGAACATCGCCCTGAGCGAGAGTAAGCACACGGCCGCGGTGGGCACCCTGCTGACCCGCTACGGCCTGCCGGATCCTTCCCTGGGGCTACCTGCCGGTACCTACGCAGACCAAGGGCTGAACGAACTATACGCACAGCTGATTGCAAAGGGATCCCTCTCCATCAAGGATGCCCTGGAGGTCGGACTCACCATCGAAACCAAGGACATCGCTGACCTCGAGACGGCCCTGAAAGTCGCCGAGAAGTTCGACATCAAGCGGGTCTACACCAATCTGATGGATGCCTCCTTCAACCACCAGGAGGCCTTCGAGACCTGCCTGGAAATCTTCGGCTGACCCCAACAGATGCCGCAAACCCCCTCGTCAAGACCCTGGTTGGCCTAGACGAGGGGGCAGCTCGTAGCGGACCCATATTCGAGTGGTCCATCGCTTGAAGGCCTTCAGCATTGCGGAGAGCTACTCACTTCGCAGGCGTAGGCGGCAGACTCGGGAGATAGGCCAGAGGAACCGCCAAAGACTCTTCCTGGCCTTCGAAATGAAGGATGAGCAGTGCCTTGGCCTGGGAGTTCCCTGTGCGCAGAACTCTGAGTTGGTGTTCGGGCCCCGGGCCTGTGGGCAGGGATTGCAAAGCGAAACCCTTGCCTTCGATCAAGGCGCTCTGGATGGCAAAAGGCTGGCCGTCTCGGCGCTTCAGGCTGAGATCAAGACCCTGCACGGCGGCTTCCAGGAAGACAAGACGACTGGGTATCGCCTCCACGGGCCTGCGGAGTTTCCAATCTAGGTAGAGCGTAAAGCGAGACTGGAGGGGTGCGTTCGCTTCCACCACCAGCGTCTCCAACCCGAGCAGAGTGCCTGGTTCGACCTTACCGGGCCGGAAGGTGAAACGCAGTTCAGCCGTTTTGCTTCCAGCAACAACCTCCTGCTCGAGATATTCGGGCAAGGGCGTGATTAGGCGGACCTGAAGGGGGATACCGGATTCCCGCGTGAACGCGAAGCCGATCTGGGGACTCTCGTGGGTACCGATTGTTCCGAAGCTCTTGCGCTCCTGGTCCACCGTGAGATCGGGGCGGACCGTCATCTCCACCGGGAGAAGATACGCGCCCTGTTTTGGATCATCGGTGAGCAGTCGCACGCTGCGGCGCTGGACCCCAAGGGAATCCGTTGGATCGAGGAACATGGAAAGACTTGCGGATTGATTGGGCCCGATGGGTTTTTCGAGAGCCGGACCCTGGACCGTCACCCCCGGCGAGAGGTCTCCCACGCGCAGGGCAATGGGCATGGGGCTGATATTCCGGAAGGTATACGCCAGGGTCTTCGTTTCCCGGGGGCCGACAGAACCAAGGGCAATCCGTCCCTTGGGCGTGATCTCCAGCCGAGGTGGAGCCACTGCCTGAGCCTGCGGAACGGGCCCCTGGCCCAGCAGGGCCAGCGGGAGGAACAAGACGGCCAGGATCTTGGGTATGCGCATGCTTCCAGTCTAGTTCCGTCCTACTTGGTGGGAGCCTTCGGAGTTTTCGGGCACGCAGCGGTGCCACCGCGAGGGCCGGTGCCGTCCTGTTTGCAGACGCCCTGGCCGCGTTGACCACGCCCCTGCCCCGGGGTAGCGCAGGAACCATCACGCTTGCGGAGCTGCTGGCACTGGGCCTTCCCCGTCCCCTGACCTGCGGCATTCTGGGCCTGCAGCGATGGAGCAGCCAGGATACCAAGGAGAAGGATGGTGGGAGTGAGGCAAAGGATGCGTTTCATGGTGGACCTCCAGGATTTCACCCCGGGCACATTACCCGAGGGGCGGATCAGGGTTTCCTGTCGCATTGCTAATAGTCCGCAGTTCTCGTGTCGCGTTGGACACTAGCGGGCAGATGCAGGTACAGGGGGCTGTTCGACAGATGCAAGGTGCCAAATTGCACCGCCTTGTCCTTCGCCCTAACCGCCTATCCCCGTCCTGAGTCTGCGAGTCTCGGGATGGGAGCGACCGAGCTAGGGCCACCTCGCCGGGTGCCACAGTCCCGTTCGCTCGTCCAGGCCGAGGGCCAGATTGAGATTCTGGATGGCCTGTCCCGCCATGCCCTTCACGAGGTTGTCCAGCGCCACCAGGATGGCGGTGCTGGCATCGTCCTGGTGGATCGACAGTTCGGCCATGTTGCTCCCGAGGACGGCCGCCAGCCGGGGAGAATCCTCCACGATGCGCACGAAGGGAGCATTCCGGTAGCGGTCGGCAAATCGCGTGGTGAGGTCCACACCGCCCTGTCCTTCCACCTGGACCGTGGCAAAGATGCCCCGCACCAGTGGTGCGGAGTGTGGCACGAAGGCGAGACGCAGTGTCGGCAGGCCTTGCACTGTCAGCAGGGCCTGCACTTCGGCACAGTGCTGGTGCGTCAACACCTTGTAGGCACGGTAATCCTGGGCCCGCTCCGGGTGGTGTGTGCCCGGGGTGGGACGGATGCCGGAGCCCGAGGAACCTGTGGCGCCGCTGGCGGCTACGAAGGACACACCAAGGCCGGCAAGCGGCAACAGCGCGAGGTTCAGGGCGGTGGCGAAGCAACCGGGATTGGCGATGCGAAGGGCGCCGTTGAGGAGATCTCGGTTTGCTTCTGGGCAACCATAGACGAAGCGCGCCAAGTGCTCCGGGCAGGGATGACGCCTGCCATAGGCTTTCGCGAAGGTCGCGACATCCTGGATTCGAAAATCGCCGGAAAGATCGATCAGCACTAGGCGGCCCGCGAGGCCTGCCTCCGCCCATTCCCCTTCTAAGCTCGAGAGCCGCCCAGCCAGTTCACCGTGGGGCAGCGCCGAAAAGACCACGGGGTGCGCGCTGGCAGACAGGCTACGCCAGTCCATTTCTCCAAGGAACGACTGGTCCAGAAAGTCGCGGAGCCCCGGATGGGCCGAGTGGATGGGTTGCCCGGCATGGGAGCGACTGAGAGCCTGGATCGAGGCCGCCTGTGGATGCG
>CAIPUA010000219.1 GCA_903868115.1 uncultured Holophagaceae bacterium | reverse complement strand
CACATCCTCAACCGGGGCCTGAACCCAAGGTTCACAGCCTTTCACCTCACCCACCTCCCAAGGAGAACTCCCATGGCCGATCCCTTTTCCAAGAACACCGCCACTTCCGTTGAAGATGCCGCCAAGATCATTCCGCGCGCCGAATTCCGGGTCTTCGGACAGGGTGTCATCGACCTCGTGAAGGAAAAAATGTGGAACGGCAAGACGGTGCTCTTCCAGGCCCGCAGGATGCCGGCGGAAACCTATTTCCTGAGCGCCAAGACCAACGAAGCGAATGTGAAGGTTCGGGACGGGCTGCTCGACATCAAGACGAAGGTCGGTGAGACGCCGGAAGGCTACGAAATTTTCCAGCCTCGTGGGAAGTTCCAGTTTCCCGTCAAGAAAGAGGATCTGGCCACGATCCTGTCCCACCTCAAGGTCGAGATGGCTCTGAGCCAGGACAACTACACCATCGAGGAATTCATCGCCATGGCTCGCCAGCACGGCGATCTGGCGCCGGTGACGGTCGAGAAGATGCGCTATGGCTTCACCATCGAGGGCATCATCTGCGAATACGCCCAGGTCTGGCTGAATGGCGCCATGGTGGAAACCGCCTGTGCCGAAAGCGAAAACTACGCGGGAATGAAGCAGGTCGTCGAAGGCCTGGGCCTTGCCGCGATGGCGAACACCAACTACCTGCGCGCCGCCAAGCGCGTCGTGGGGATGGAATAAGGGCCCGGCAAGTCTGGAGATATGATCGCGGCGCAGCCACGGCTGGCGCCGCGATCCCTTCCCCCAGGGCAGGTCAGTCCCAACAAGTCGCAGTTTCGGAGTCCGCCGTGTTGCCACCTCAAGTCGCCTCCTTTCTTCTCACGCTGGCCATCAGCACGCTGATCGGCATCGGCTTGAGGGACTACTACGAAGGTGAAGGCAAGTTCGACACCTTCGGCACGGTGCGGACCTTCGTGTTCATTGGGATGCTAGGCTTCATGCTTTACCAGATTCCCGTCATGGGGAACATGGCCTTCCTGCTGGGCATGGCGGCGGTGGTCGCCTTCCTGTTGATCTACTACAACAACAAGGTTCGCCAGAAGAAGAGCCCCGGCCTCATCGGCGTCATCATCGCGCTGCTGACCTACACCACCGGGCCCGTGGCCATCCACCAGCCCCACTGGTTCCTGGTGCTCTTCGGCGTATCGATCCTGTTCGTACTCCATTCCAAGGGGCGGATACGAAAATTCACGGATGGCCTGGAAACCGGCGAGGTGGTGACAGCCTGCAAGTTCCTGGCGATCGCGGGTGTGGTGTTGCCTCTGATCCCGGCGCTGCCGCCCTCTTTGGGAATGGCGGGGCAAATTTTCGACGTTCTGCCCGTGACGCCGAGGCAGATCTGGATGGCCGTGGTCATCACCACCAGCATCTCCTACCTGGGCTATCTGCTGCAGACCTACCTCTTTCCTCACAAGGGACTGCTGCTCACGGGCCTCATCGGCGGCGTCTATTCGAGCACCGTGGCGGTGCTGGTGCTGGCCAAGAAATCGAAGCGGCATCCGGGCAATGATCAGGAGGCCGCCGCCGGCATCCTGTTGGCAGTTTCCATGATGTACCTTCGGTTGCTGGTGCTGGTGGCGATCTTCCGCTTCCACTCGGCGCTGCATGTGGGCCCCGCCCTGTTGGTACTGGCAGGCATGGCGGCCGGCTATGCCTTGTGGGTCCGCCGCGATCGGCCGACTCCCACCGCGGAAATCTCCTTGGAGTTGGAAACCCCGGAAGATCCCTCGACAGCCGTCGGGGGAGAGGCCGCCGAACCCGCGCTGCGAAAGAATCCCCTGGAGATCAACTCGGCCCTCTTCTTCGCCTTCATGTTCGTGGCGGTTTCGCTCGCCACCAAGTATGTCCTGGTCTACTACAAGGACATGGGTCTGCGCATGCTGTCCTTCGTGGTGGGCTGTTCGGATATCACCCCCTTCGTCGTCTCCATCCTGCAAGGCAACCTGGGAATCAGCACGCCCCAGATCCTGCAGGCCATCATCATCGCGAGTGCCAGCAACAACCTGCTCAAGGTGGCCTACACCTACATGTTCGGCACCCGCCGAACCGCCAACCTCGCGGCCAAGGGCATGCTTTCCCTGGCGGGGCTCTCGATCCTGTATGCCATCGTCGCGCTTTAGGGGTAAGATCATGACTCTTTCGAGCCAAAGACAGTTGTGGTCCCCAATCTAGTTTTTTCACGCGGAGGCGTCCATGCAGGCTTTTTGGGACTCTTTGAACATCCGGCGAAAGCTGCTCTATTCCATCATCTGCCTGAGCCTTGTGCTGGGCCTGGTCTCGTCGATTCTCTCCGCGGTCAACCAGACACGCGCGGTGAAGGAGGGCCTGGAGGCCAAGGGCGACAGCATCGCTTCCCTCTTTGCGGAATCCCTCCGGCCTGCCCTGGAATTCGGCGATACCCCCAACGCCGAGGCCGCCCTGAACGCGGTGAAGGACGACAAGGACATCAGCCAGATTCTGGTGCTGAACCAGGATGCCGCCACGCGCCAGTTCACTGTGATCGCCCGGGCAAAGGAGGGCAAGGACGACAAGCTGGATCTCAAGCCCTTCGGGTCCGCGCTCGCCACAGCGCTTGTCAATGCCAAGCCAGGCAAGGCCACAATCCAGATAGAGGTGGGGGGCTTCTCGCTCGCAGCGAGGCCCGTCAAGCTCTCCGACGCGAACCAGAAGACCTATGTGGCCGTCTGCAGCAACCACAGTCGGGTTGCGGATCGGCGCAATGCCGCCATCCTGGGCGCCTTCCTGGTCGGCTTGGTCATGACCGGTCTCGGCTTCGGCGCGGCTGTGATTTTGGGCAACGCCATTGTCAATCCCCTGGGCAACATTACCCACCGCATGCGGGACATTTCAGAAGGCCAGGGTGACCTGACGGCCCGCCTGGAAGTGAAGGGGGAGGATGAAATCGCCCAGCTTTCGACCCACTTCAACCGCTTCGTGGAGAACATCCAGAGCCTTGTCCAGCAGATCGTCGCCATCAGCGCCAACATCGCCTCCGGGTCCCTGGAGATGAGTGCGGGCATGAGCGAGATGGCCTCCACCGCCGATGCCATTGCTCAGACGGCCGAGCGGCAGCGGAACAGCGTGGATCAGGCCACGACAGGGGTCGGCGCCATCGCCCAATCCTCGAAGGTGATCAACGGGACGGTCCAGGAGACCCTGCAGGTCGTCGATCGGGCCCAGAAAGCCGGCGTCGTGGGTGGCTCCGCCGTGGATGACGCAGTCTCGGGGATGCAGGCCATCAACCAGAACTCCCGGCAGATTGGCAACATCCTCACGGTCATCACCGAGATCGCCAACCAGACCAACCTGCTCTCTCTCAATGCGGCCATCGAGTCCGCCAAGGCGGGTGAGCATGGCAAGGGCTTTGGCGTGGTGGCCGAAGAGGTTCGGAAGCTGGCCGAGCGCTCCGGGCAGGCCGCCAAGGAGATTGCGGCCCTCATTCACACCTCGGAAAAGAGCATCGCAGACGGCACGCGCATGGTGAACACCGCGGGCGAGGCCATCAAGACCATCCACGAAGCCACCGCCGCCAGCGCCCAGCGCATGCACGCCATCGGCCAGCAAAGCCAATCCCAGAGCCAGGACAGCGGCAGGGTGGTGGGTGCCATGAGCGACTTGACGAGCATCGCCGAACAGAATGCAGCCGCCACCCAGGAAATGGCCTCGACCCTTCAGGAAGCCTCTCGGACCGTTGAGGATCTGAGCCACTTGGCCGACAACCTGAGAGCCCTGGTTTCCAGGTTCAAGACCTGAACCCGAACCGACCTGCTCAAATTCACGGGCTCTCGCGGGTCCGCTTTCTCAACCACCCGGGCTTCATCGCGGATGATCCGCGGCAACAAGCCCTCAACCACGGAGGTCCCATGCAACGCTCCCTGCTGCTCGTCCCCTTTGCGCTGGTCGGCTCGGTCCTGGTGGGCCAGGACGCCAAGGAGGTCGAGACTTTTCTCAAGGAGGCCCTCACCTTCGCCAAGGCCAACCCCAAGGAGGCCTTCGTGAAGGAGATCTGCACCCCGACCGGCAAGTTCAATGTCAAGACCACCAACCGACTCTATCTCACCGTGTATGACACCGACGGCAAGGTCGTTGCGCACGGGAAGAAGGTCGCCGAGGTCGGCTCCGCCCAGATCGATGCCAAGGATGTGAACGGAAAATTCTATGTCAAGGCGCGCATCGAGGCCGCGAAGAAGAAGCCGGCCGGCGTCTGGACGGAGGAAGAGAAGAAAAATCCGAAGACCATGCAGGTCAGCACGAAACGCACCTTCGTCGGTTTCCAGAATGGCATGGTGATCTGCTGCGGGATGTACGAACAGTAGTTCCGGGCGGCATCCTGGCAGCGTCCATGGGTGCCCCAGGGTAATGTTTGTCGCCGCCGAGTGAGCCACCCGTTCTTACCT
>CAIPUA010000218.1 GCA_903868115.1 uncultured Holophagaceae bacterium | reverse complement strand
TCCGGAAAACATCGCCTCCATCGAGGAGGCCCTAAAGCGCCTGGATGTACCCACTGCCGCCACCAAGGAGGTGGAATTCCATATCCACGTGCTCTTCGCGTCCAAGGGTCAAGGCCCGAGCGAGGAATTCCCCGAAGACCTGAAGGATGTGCTCGGTTCCCTGAGATCGACACTCCAGTACAAGAACTACACGCTGGCGACCTCCTTCGTGCAGCGCGCTGCCGCAGGTTCCTGGAATCTTGGTGGTGCAGGTGAAACCGCCATCCCCATCGCTTCTGGGGCGAATCCCTCCAGGCCGCTGAGATTGCGCTGGGAGATTCGCCAGTTTCAGCTCGAGACACCGGCGGAAGGCCCTTCCAGCCTAAAACTTTCCAAGTTCGCACTGCGTGCCTCGGAACGAATTGGGGAGAACAACGAGGAGATAGCTTCCATCGGCACGGACCTAAGCCTCAAGGATGGCGAGAAGGTCGTTGTGGGCACTTCGGTCCTCAAGGATCGTGGCCTCATCGTGGTCCTGACCGCCAAGGTCCTGAAGTAGCGGACACTTAGAAGCGGGCTTTTCGGAGCCCGCTTCTATCACTCCACCGTCACGGATTTCGCCAGGTTCCTCGGCTGGTCCACATCGCAGCCGCGCAGCACGGCGATGTGGTAGGAGAGGAGCTGCAAGGGCAGAACATAGAGGATGGGCGCCAGCCAGGGATGCACCTCGGGCAGTTCCAGCACATCCTCGGCGATGCCGTCCAGGCCGCGGTCCCCCCGGGTTACGAGGCCCAGGATGCGGCCATCCCGGGCCGCGGCTTCCTGCAGGTTGCTGAGGGTCTTCTCGCGATGGGCATCCTTCGGCATGAGGGCCACGATGGGCAGATTCTTGTCGATGAGAGCGATGGGGCCATGCTTCATTTCCCCGGCCGGATAGCCTTCCGCGTGGATGTAAGAAATTTCCTTGAGCTTGAGGGCGCCTTCCAGGGCGATGGGGTACAGCGGCCCGCGGCCAAGATACAGGAAGTCCGAGGCGTCGCGCCAGCGTTGGGCCCAGCGGATGATCTGGGGCTCGAGGGCGGCAATGTGCTCGAGGTGCGCGGGGAGTTCGCGGAGGCCCTGAAGCAGTTCCGCCCGCAGCCGAGGATCCACGGTGCCCTTGGCTTCACCGATGCGGAGTGCCAGCAGGGTGAGCAGCACGAGCTGGGTCGTGAAGGCCTTGGTGGAAGCCACGCCAATCTCGGGGCCCGCGTGGGTGAGGATGGCGGCCTCGGTGCTGCGGGTCGCGGTGGAGCCCATGACATTGCAGATCGCCAGCGTGCGTGCCCCCCGCGATGCGGCTTCCTTCATGGCGGCCAGCGTATCCGCCGTCTCGCCGCTCTGGGTGATGCCGATTATGAGAGTCCCCTGGGGAATGACGGGTTCGCGGTAGCGGTACTCAGAGGCGTAGTCCACTTCCACGGCCGTGCGGGCCAACTGTTCGATGAGGAATTTGCCGACGAGCCCGGCGTGCCAGCTGGTGCCGCAGGCCACGATGTGGATGCGCTGAAGGCCTTTCAGATCCTCGGTGGTGAAGGGCAGCTGCAGCGGAATGGGCTCGGCGTCGTCGATGGGCAGGCGGTTGAGCAGCGTGTTCGAAATGGCCTGGGGCTGTTCGAAGATCTCCTTCTGCATGAAGTGCTTGAAGCCACCCTTTTCCGCAGCGATGGGATCATAGGGAATGGTCTGGATCTCGCGCCGGAGCTCCCGGCCATCCTGACCAAAGATGCGGGCTCCGTCTCGGGTGAGTTCCGCGAGATCGCCATCCTCCAGGAAGATCACGCGGCGTGTATGACGAAGCAGAGGCACCACATCGGACGCGAGGAAGGTCTCGCCCTCGCCGAGACCGATGACTAGGGGCGGGCCGCTGCGGGCGGCGAGCATGCGCTCGGGATCCTCGGCGTGCAGGCAGGCGATGGCGTAGATGCCTTCCATGCGACCCAAGGCCTGGCGGAAGGCGTCGGAAAAACTTAGCCCCGTCTTCATCAGATGGGAAACCATCACCGGAAAGGCCTCCGTGTCCGTTTCCGAAAGGAAGCACTCGCCCTGGTCCTGGAGTTCCTTGCGCAGCTCCAGGAAGTTCTCGAAGATTCCGTTGTGCACGGCGACTACCTTGCCGTCGGCACTGCGGTGGGGATGGGCATTCTCCTCCGTGGGCCGTCCGTGGGTGGCCCAGCGGGTGTGGCCGATGCCCAGCGCGGTGGGATCGTTGGAATCCATTTTGTTCTGGAGGTTCACCAGCGTGCCCGAGGCCCGCGTCTCACGAAAGGCCCCGTCCCCGGGGGCCTGCGCGATGCCCGCGCTATCGTAGCCCCGGTACTCGAGGGTCTTGAGCCCCTCCAGCAGCAGCGCCG
>CAIPUA010000217.1 GCA_903868115.1 uncultured Holophagaceae bacterium | reverse complement strand
TCCGTGTTCATCCGTGTTCATCCGTGGACATTTCATTTTGAAGGACACCATGACCGAAATCCTCATCCACGAAGTCGGTCCACGGGATGGTCTTCAGGCAGAAAACACCACCGTGCCCAGCGACAAAAAACTCCAGTGGCTCCGGGTTCTGGTTAACTCCGGCGTGGATATCGTCCAGGTCGGCTCCTTCGTGCGGGGGGACAAGATGCCACAGCTGGCGGACACGGATGAACTCTTCCGCATCCTCGCGAAGGAGCCTCACCAAGCCAAACTTTCCGGCTTGGTGCTCAACGAGAAGGGCCTAGCACGCGGCCTCGAGTGCGGCGTCGAGCTGTTCTGCCTGGGCGTGAGCGCCAGCGAAACTCATAGCCAGAAGAACACCGGCATGGGCACGGAGGAGGCCCAGCGGCGCATCATCGCCACAGCCCTGGAAGCCCTGAAGGCCGGGAAGCAGGTGCAGGTTTCCGTGCAGAGCGCCTTTGGCTGCGGTTTCGAGGGGGCCATTCCCGAGGAACGCGTGCTCTCCATCGTGCGGGCCTACCTGGAGGCCGGATTGGCGCACATCAGTCTGGCCGACACCGCAGGCCATGCCTTCCCGGCCCAGGTCGAACGCCTTTTCAGAGGCATCCTCGCGCTGGAGCCCAAGGCGCGCTGCACCGCCCACTTCCACGACACCTACGGCCTGGGCATGGCGAACATCTATGCCGCTCTGAACACGGGCGCCACCAGCTTCGAGACTTCCTTCGCAGGCCTCGGCGGCTGCCCCTTCACGAAGATGGCGGCCGGCAACGTAGCCACTGAGGACTTCGTGCACGGCCTGCACCGCCAGGGAAAACGGCAGGACGTCGATCTCGCATCCATCATGGCCATAGCCAAGGATGTATCCGAATTCTTCGGCCGGGAAATGCCGGGACGCGTGTATCGGGCGGGGGGAATCGGTTACTGATAAAGATGGCTCACCACAAAGATCACAAAGGGCACCGAGGAAAAAATGCAGACACAAAGGTGAAAAGGAAAGGCACAAAGGTGGGGTCCCATGATGAGTTCGGAACACGGGAGGACGAGTCCGGAAAGCATTCGGCTCGCAGCCTGGAGGTGGCCCCACGCCTTGAACGATGCGCCACTCGAGGCTCAACAGCGCATTTCCTCTTCGTGTCTTGCATTTTCACCTTAGTGCCTTTTACTTTTACTTTTCTTCGTGCCCTTTGTGGCCTTTGTGGTGAATCATCTCTTTCGATACCCCGGAGCCTTGCATGACTAAGCGCCGCATCCTCGAAGGCATCAAGGTTCTCGATCTGACGAATGTCCTCTCGGGGCCCTTTGCCAGCTTGCATTTGGCGCTGCTCGGGGCCGAAGTCATCAAGATTGAGAACCCGAAGGACGGCGATCTGGCCCGCAAGCTGGGCATCGTGCCGGAGTACAACAAGAAGCTGATGGGCACGAGCTTCCTGGCCCAGAACTGCAACAAGAAATCTGTGAGTCTCAACACCAAGAGCGCCGAGGGCAAGGCCATCTTCAAGAAGCTGGTGGTGGACGCGGATATCGTCATCGAGAACTTCAGGCCGGGCGTCATGGATCGTCTGGGGCTTGGTTACTCCGTGCTCCGTGAGATCAACCCGAAGCTCATCTACTGCGCCATCTCGGGCTTTGGCCAGACGGGGCCGGATGCGGACAAGCCCGCCTACGATCAGATTATTCAGGGACTCTCCGGAGAGATGGCCATCAACGGGGATGAACGCTTGAACCCTCTGCGGGCGGGCTTTCCGGTCTGCGACACAGTGGGTGGCCTGAACGCGGCCTTCGCCGTGATGGCGGCTCTTTTCCACCGCGAACGCAGCGGCGAAGGCCAGTTCATCGACATCGCACTGCTGGATTCGATCATGCCGCTCATGGGCTGGGTGGCGGCCAATCTGCTCATCGGGGATTCCCAGCCCGTGGTCATGGGCAACGACAACTTCACCGCCGCCCCCAGCGGTACCTTCCGGACGCGAGATGGCTTCCTCAACATCGCCGCCAACAAGCAGGAACAGTGGGAAGCCGTCTGCGAAGTACTCGACACGCCGGAATTGAAGACGGATCCACGCTTTCATGAGCGGGACACGCGCAAGAAGAACCGAAAGGAACTCACGCCTCTGCTGGAAATCAAACTCATGGAGCGACCGACGCTGGAATGGGTGGCAGCCCTCAACGCCAAGGATGTACCCAGCGGCGAGATCCTGAGCCTGGAATCGGCCCTGCGCCAACCCCAGATCCAGCACCGGGGTGTCCTCCAGAAAGTGGATGCACCAGGGCTTGGCGAGATCGAGGTCTTCGGCCTCACGGCCCTCTTCGACAAGACCTGCGGCGATGTGGAGACCCCGCCGCCGACCTTGGGACAACACAATCGCGAAATCCTGGGCCGTGTGGGCTACAGCGAAACGGAACTGACGGAACTGAAATCCAAGGGCGTGATTTAATACCATTTTTATTATCGGGAGGTACCCAATGGGCATGACCGTCGTTGAAAAGATCCTGGCGAGGGCCTCGGGGCTCGCCTCCGTGAAGGCGGGAGAGGTGGTGGAACCGAGAGTGGATTTGGCCATGTCCCACGAGAACGGGGCGCTGGTGATCAACCAGTTCATGGAAATTTACGAGGGCACGGGCCGGGAGGCCAAGCCCTGGGATCCTTCCCGCATCGCCATCATCTTCGATCACCGCGTTCCAGCGGAATCGCCCAAGACTGCCACCAACCATAAGAAAATTCGTGAATTCGTGACGAAACACGGCATCGCCAAGTTCCACGACATTCGAGGCGATGTGGGCGGCATCTGCCACCAGATCCTCCCGGAATACGGCTATGTGCGGCCCGGCTTCGTGGTCGTGGGCACGGACAGCCACACGACCAGCCACGGCGCGCTGGGCGCCTTCTCCTTCGGCATCGGCGCCACCGAGATGGCCTCTGTGTGGACCCTCGGCTTCGCGGTGAATGTGGAAGTACCCGCGACCATCAAGGTCGTAGTGAACGGTGAATTTCCGGAATATGTGAGCCCCAAGGACCTCATCCTGCACCTCATCGGGCTGCTCACGGCCCAGGGCGCCAACTTCCGCGTGCTGGAATTCCACGGCGAGACCATCCGCAAGATGAGCACCTCCGGCCGCCTAGCCATCTGCAACATGAGTGTGGAAGCGGGCGCCACCAGTGGCATCGTGCCGGGCGACGACGAGACGCTGCGCTACCTGCGCCAGGAGGCTGGCGTCACCGATGCCATCACGGTTACGACGCCTGATACGGATGCTGTTTACGAGCGGGTGGTGGAGATAGATGTCAGCGCCCTCACGCCCCAGATCGCCTGCCCGCACACGGTGGACAATGTGAAGTCCATCGAGCAGGTGGTGGGCACGAAGGTCCAACAGATCGTCATTGGGAGCTGCACCAATGGCCGCCTGGACGATCTCGCCATGGCCGCCGACATTCT
>CAIPUA010000216.1 GCA_903868115.1 uncultured Holophagaceae bacterium | reverse complement strand
TCCGACAGGTCCGGCAAGGCAGGGAGTTGCGCCAGAAGGAGGGCTTGCTTCACCTGGCCTGCGTGGAAGTCGCCAAGGATGAGCCGGCAGTCGGCGCCTTCCTGTTTCCAGGAATGGCCGGTGAGCTGGGCCACACCGGTCACGCCGTCGGCGAAAGCGAGGGCCAGTTCGACATTCTGCGCCACGACGGCCAGCAGCCCGCCCAACTCCTCCTTGAAGACCTCCGGGGCATGGTCTGGCGACTCGATGTAGTAGAACCGACCGCCGGCCGCGGTGGCGATGCTCTTCAACAGGTCCTCGTCGAAATCGCTGCCCAATCCCAGACAAGTGGTTCGGATGCCCTTCTCCCGCTGCACGCTCTCGCCCAGGGCAGCCAATTGCGGATGGTCGATGATGCCCTGGTTAGCCTGGCCGTCCGTAAGGAGCAGCACGGCGTTGACCTGCCCCTCCGCTGCGCTTTCCCGGCTGACCAGCTCAATGCCCTTGATCCAGCCGCCGCTGAGGTTTGTGCTGCCTCCACTCTGAATACCATCGATCAGCTCTTTGACCCTTGTCTTGTCGCCGGTCCTGGCGCCCTCCACCAGCGGAAGGACCTCGTCGTCGAAGGTGACGAGCGAGAAGCGGTCACGCGGGCCCAGTTGATCCACGAGGATCTTAACGGACTGTTTGGCGTAGTCCAGTTTTGCGCCGGCCATCGAGCCGCTGCGGTCGATGACGGCCGCGACGTTCAGAGGCGGGCGCGTCCGGCCGGCCGACTGGTCTGGCGCGGTGAGCGTGAGCAGGATGTGCACGAGGCTGGGGGCTCCTGCGGGAACGGTTGGGTGATCCAGACGGGTTTCAATCTTCATGACCTATCTCCTTCTTGCACTGCGGCCGACCGACCGGGCGGCCCGGCTGCCTTTCTGTTACTTGATGGGCGCATGATATGATACGGTGAAGGACATAGCGTGTCCTTCAGAAAAGATTTTTCACGTTCGAAACAACTGGGTGGCTGATTGACTCAAGTGAACGCTACAGGTTGTGCGAGGGAGAGGTGATGACGATGGGCAGAGCCTGTCGGGCGATCTGCGGAACTCACCACGGAGACTCGGAGGCACGGAGAGGCAAGGTCCGGATACTCCTCCCTCTCCCCAACGCGTGTTGCGCGGATTTTCCGCAGGGCGCGGCACAGAGATTGGAAGACAGATCCATACCCCAGGTTGCCGCGCGCTGTGACAAATCCGCGCAACGGTTTTCCCGGAAGAGAATACGGAAAGGGACGTTCTGCTCTGTGTCTCCGTGGTGCATCTGCCAAGACCACTATCCATGGTGGATACTTGAGTCAATCAGCCAGGCAGGTTGGCTTTTGATAGCGATCGCTTACCGTCTGCGTTAATCTGCGAACAACTGCGAGGTCTGCGGTTACTCTTTGGTTTCCGGCATACTGTAAGTGACACTATGCCGCGGCTGCGTGGGGTCCGCCGTGACACCGCATAGTCTCTCGGCCATTCTCCGGCAGTAGAAACCCGTACGGAGGTGAAATGCGTCCCTGAGGAGGGTATTTCTTTGAAACAGGCTGTCTGATGTGTTATCCAACGAAAAGGTTGACTGTGGTAGGTGTGTTGATTCGGGAGAAGACGTGAAACAAGGAAGACTGGCAGAGGTCGGTGAAACATCCATCGCAAGTAGCGAAAACAGGGCTGGGCCAAGACGCTCTGAC
>CAIPUA010000215.1 GCA_903868115.1 uncultured Holophagaceae bacterium | reverse complement strand
CTGAGCCTGGAAGAGGCCCGTGCCCTCATACTTGAGATCCGCGTAGGCCACCAGCCCCGTCTCGCCCTGATTCACCGTGTGCCGCACCAGGCCGTCCTCCCAGCGCAGGGCCAAGTAGGAAATGCTGAAGGGCGCGCTGGGGCCCGTGGCGCCCACCAGGACCTGGGCGCGAATCACGCGGTTGGTGTTGCCGGATCTGTCCGTGGCGCTGACGGTATAGGCGCCCGAACGCAGGAAGGTATGGGTGGTCCGGGTCGTGTCCGAGATGGTGGGCGCGCTGCCATCCCCGAAATTCCACGCGATGCCCTGACCGGCAAAGAAGGCCTGAGCCTGAAGGGTGACCAGCTGGCCCGCCTCGGGCCCGGCAGGACTGTAGCTGATGCTGCGGGGTTCCGATACGAGCACGGCCCGTTGCACCGTGGTCGTGGCCCCGGTCGCGGCACTGACTGTGTAGGTGGCCCGCACGATGAAGGAGCCCTTGGAGGCGAAGGCATGGGTGGTGACAGCACCGCCTGGCGTCGCCGGAGTCCCGTCGCCGAAATTCCAGGTCACGGAAAAAGGCACCACGCCGCTGAGGGTGAAGGAGGTGACCCCGTCCACCCGGGGCTGGGCCGGACTCACGCTGAGCATGCCCTGTGCCTGCAGCAGCGGGGCGGCCAGAAAGGCTAGGAGAAGAAAAAATGTGCGCATGGAGGCTCCGCTCAGAACGAGAAGTTGAGCGTCAGGGAGGCCCGGCGGTCGGCCTCGGGCAGAGTCTGGACGCGGGTATAGCGGAAGCGTAGCGCCAGCACCGCCTGGCCGCGATGCACCTGCCGCTCCAGGTAGGGCGTGAGGAAATACTGCAGGGCCGCATCCGCGTTGGTGCTCGTCATGGCCGCCATGCCTGGGGCTTCGGTGCGGTTATAGCCGCCGTTGAGTGCCAGGTTCAGCAGCTTGCGGACCAGTGTGACATCGGCGTTCAGAAAGGCGCTGGCCACCTTGGAATCCAGGCCCGTCAGATCATCGGTGCTCTTGGAATAGGAGAAGGTCGGCGCCAGGCGCACGCGGTCGGGCTCCTGGAAGGAGCCGCCCAGCACCAGGGTGCTGCTGTGCCCGGTGGTGGTCGAAGCGCCGGTGCCTTCCAGCTTGTCGAACTGCATGCTGAAGGTCAGGGCGCCCTTGGTGCCCATGGCCCAATCCAACCCGGTCACGAAGCCCGCCCGCTTGCTGTTGGCGAAGGGCACCAGGGCACCCATCGGGGTGCCGGCCTCCTGGGCCGCATGACTCAGACCGGCCTTCAGAGTGAGACCCGCCTTGGGCGTCCAGCGGGCGTCCAGGGACTGCACATCATTGCTCGCCCTCGTCTCCAGCGGATCCGCGTTGGGGTTGTTGCGTTCGGAGGTGGCACTGGCATTGAGGGACCAGGCGGGATTCAGGCTCAGAGAGAAACCTCCATCCGCACCGCGACGGTCCCCTTCCATGATCGGGTAGCCCAGGGTGCCGAAGTCCCGCCCGATCTGCCGGTAGGAACCTCGGGCACTGTAGTTCTTCTCCGTCCAGGCACCCCCGATGCGCCACGCCTGATCCTGGACCTTGCCTGCGGCATCATCCAGATCCTTGTCGTAGTTGGTTCGCGCATATTCGCCATTCAGGCTCAGGCGGCTGTTCAGGAGCGCCGCCTCCAGGGTCACGGCACCCGTGCTGCCTTCGCGCCGCGTCATGAAGGGGGCGGCACCGATGTTGACCCCCTGGGAGGGATCATCCCGACCCGTGAGAAACACCAGCTTGGTTTTGACCCGGCCCTCCATCCAGGCGTAGCCGAGCGCGCCGCCGAACAGCTCGGTGCCCTTGGCCGGCCAGGCCAGACCGCGGAACCCCGCGAGTTGTTGAGTGTTCACGGCGAACAGATGGGCGTAAAGCGTCCGATTGTCGTAGAGGTAGTCCAGGCCTCGCCGACCGGCGCCACCCACGGTGAATTCCGATTCCTGAAGGGCCATGTCCCCGATCTGCGCCCGGTGCGACTGGTACGTGTAGAGGCCCCGCAACTCGCCCACGGCCCAGTGCGACTGGCCGGGCGCGGGCTGATCCTGGTAGGCCACGCGCGTATTCAGGCTCATGCGGTGCTCGCCTGATTCCACTTCATAGCCCAGCGCCACCTGCCCGCTGCTGAAGAAGGTGCGTTCGCCCTCCACCTTCTGGGAACGGTAGACCACCTGCTCCAGACTGGCCTCCAAATGGAAAGGCACCTTCTGCTTGAGTGTCGACCCGGCCGCCCCAGCGCCCGGCGTCGCCGCCAACTCCAGACTGGCCAGGGACCCCGGCGCGCCCTCCGGCAGATACTTCACCGCATCTCCACCCTTGAAGGCTAGGTAGTACTGGATCGCGCGGCCGCCGATCTCGCCAGCCGGCAGGTTCGCCACCATGCCATTCGCCTCGGTCCGCAGGGGCAGGCTGCGGAATTCCTCTTCGCCCGCCGCGCGATAGAAGACCATGGCCCACAGCACACCGGGAGGCGCCTGGAAGGTGAACCGCACGGGTTCGCCCGGCTTCGCAGGCGCGCTGGCGTTGAAGTTCGGCACCTGCCCGTGGGCACAGATCGCGCAGGCCAGTGTCGATACCACGGAAAGCGCAGGAAACCTCTGAAACATGCAACACCCTTTCACACACTTACCACCGCTGATCCAGAAATTGTGAGATTGGGAACAGTGGACTCAATCTAGAACAAAGAGGGGCTCCCGGCAAGCCCACCCGTTTTTTTCGGAGTCCGCAGCTACCTGACGCCTTCCATGCTCAAGGGTCGGCAAATGATCCGGGTGTCCATCGGCGCCGAAACCACCGAGCGAATACATCTGGAAACCCTGTGGGCCGATTTGCAAGTGGCTGCCCAGGGGGCCTGATCCTTTCCCTTTTCCCCGCAGGTACGAAGGATCAGAGGGCAGGCTTCACTGAACTCTCACCCGAGGCTATTTCGTGGATCCAATCCAGAACCTGATAAATTTCCGGATCTATCAGCTGCTCCGGGATGTGTTTCACCAATGCATGGAAATCGCCCTTGGACATTGCGTTGTAGACACCAAGACGACTTGCGAAATCAGAAAGGATGTAGGGGAGAAATTCTTCGCTAACCCTATTGTTTTTCCAGAAAGGATCATCGGGATCTTGCATCGGGCCTTTGCCTATACGATCCGTCAGAGACTCTTGCATGGCGGCCCGATAGGGTTCGATGGTTCCCACTTCAAAAAGAGGGCCGGCTGATTGAGATTTTGCGAGATGCTCTGCGTAGGCAAGCAGAGTGGCAGGTTGGCAAAGGTAATTCTCAATTTCCCTACGCTTCCAAAGGTGACGACACATCCTTGGATTCACCGGTTTCGGCGCGTCTTGCCGATCCAACAGGAGGAAGGCTCTAAGGCCTGGGATGGCCTCTTTAAGGCCTTCGAGATGTTCTTCCGCCTTGGATTGCTGATTGGAAATTGGCTTTGAAAATACTCGTTCTAAATCGGCTTGCGCGGGGTGGTTAAGGCGCGTTGCGAAAGCACGCAGGATTGCCAGATCCGTGCTCCCTTCGAGGTACAGCACCCAGCCCAGCTGTTCTGCTTGGAGATACTCATCAAATGGGATGTCTTTGAGGGCTTTCATTAATTGACTCGTCCGCCCGCCCACGCCGTGCGGTTTCCCGATGAACGCCACCACTTGATGCCGCCCCGCAGCCGAATTGAGTACCTTCTCGGAATGGGTGGCGATGATCACCTGGCAACCATTTTCCTGGGCCACCTCAGCAACCAAGTCGTAGGTCTGTCCCTGTCGCAGGAATTCCAGGTGGGCGTCGGGTTCATCCAGAAGCCAGATGGAACCGGGATGCGCGAACATATGCGCCAACAGCAAAAGCGTTTGCTGAAGGCCGCGACCCGAACATGAAATGTCCAAGACCGCCCCGCCTTCGGTGTACGAAAGCACCAATTGATCGTTCTGGAGACGTTCAGGCT
>CAIPUA010000214.1 GCA_903868115.1 uncultured Holophagaceae bacterium | reverse complement strand
CAGCCGTCTCGACCCTGAAGGGTTCCCGCCACCCCAGCAGGGCGGGTTGCCTCTGGCGGGGTTCCTGGTTCTGCTGCTAGAGCACCTGGCCCGACTGCTCCGGAACCAGGGCGTTCCTCTGGGTTCAGGGCCCGGCTTGGCGGTCATTCTGCGTCGCCAGTTCGACCTTTTCAAAGTGGTGTCCTGGCTGACCCGAGCTTCCCCGCCGTTGCAGGTTGAAGGGGCCATGGCCTGGGTATAAACCGGGAACATGACGACCCATGAGGATTACCCACTCGCTATCGCTGCCTTCCGGCACCGCCTGATCGCCACCGCCCTGGAGTCGGAAGGGGAAGGCGTGGCCGCAGCCCTGAAGGAGTCCGCCGAGCGCCCCCACCGGAACCCGGAAGGCACGGAGGTCCGGGTCTCCCTGTCCACCCTTTGGACATGGCTCGCCGCCTGCCGCCACGGCGGCCTCCTGGCCCTGCGGCCCAAGCCGCGCCAGGACCGGGGCTCGCTCCGGGCCTTTCCCAAGGCCATCCTCGACGCCGCCATCCGTCTGCGCCGGGAGAATCCCAAGCGCTCCACCCGGACCATTCTCGACATCCTGGCCCGCATGGGGCTGATCCAGTTGGGCCAGGTGGTCCGCTCCACCCTGGACCGGCATTTCGATCGGGCCGGGTGCTCCCGGAAGCGCCAGGGCACTGCGGCCATGGCCACCTTCCGCCTCATCGAGACCCTGGCGCCGTTTGAACTGGTCGTCGGCGACTTCCACCACGGGCCCTATGTTCGGGTCGGCCCCGACGACGAGGTCAAGCGGGCCCTTTTTGGCGGCTTCATCGACCATTTCAGCCGCGTCATCGTCGAGGGCCGCTACTACCTCACCGAGGACTTCGCCGCCCTGCGGTTCGGTTTCCGCCAGCTCCTGGCCGTCCACGGAATGCCAACACGGCTATTTCTCGACAATGGCTCCGCGTTTCATGCCATCCGCTTCCACGCCGCCTGCGCCTCCCTGGGGATCCAACTGGTCCATTCCAAGCCCTATGTGGCCGAAAGCCGCGGTGTCATTGAGCGCTTCAACCGGACCCTCAAGGAAGGGTTCGAGATCGAGGTCCGGGCCCGGGAGACCCTGCCGACCCTGGACGAGCTGAATGCCTGGTTCCAGGCCTGGCTCTCCGAGCGCTATCACAACGAGGTCCACTCCATGACCAAGCAGACCCCGGCGGAACGGTTCGGGCGGGAGGCCTCCGGGCGCCCCGCCCCTTCCGGCAAGGAGGTGGAGGAATACCTGCGCCTGCGCGAGACCCGCACTGTGCACAGGAAACTGTCCACGGTGGAGATCGCTGGCATCCGTTTCGCCGTGACGCCCACCCTGCGCGGCCGCAAGGTCCAGGTGCTCTACGACCCCACCGACTTCGCCTACGTCATCATCGTCTACGATGGCCGCGTCATCGAACACGCCGTGGCCCACAAGCCCGGTGTGACGCCCCTCCAGCCGGAGCCGGAGCCACCTCTGGAGGGAAAACCCTACGACTATCTGGGCCAGTTACTCTCGGATCACGAACGCCATCGGCGGGTGGAACTTTCGGCCCTGAGACTGCAGGCGCCCGCCACTGCGGAACTCGACCTGCCCGGCCTGGTGGCCCTGCTGGAGTCCTGCCGGGGCGTGGCCCTCAACGACCAGGAACGCAGCGAGGCCGCGGCTTTCCGCCGCCGTCTGCGGCCCCTGGATGCCGAGGCCTCCCGCGCGGCGCTCGAAGGGATCCGGCGCAGGCTCGGCCCAGGCCTCCATCTGAGTCAGTACCTCCAGACCCTGGAAAGCCAGTTGGTCCGGACCCGCCTCGCGACTAAGAAGGCCGCCACCCCGAAAGGATCCAAGCCATGACCACGCTCCAGGAGCAGTTCGGTTTCACCCAGCAACCCTTCCCCCGGGTTCCACCCGAGGAGGCCATCCTCCACCACAAGGGCCTGGATGAGGTTATCGCCCGCCTGAACTTCGCTCTAGAACGGGACACCATCGCCCTCCTGGTGGCCGAGAGCGGCTGCGGCAAGTCCACGGCCCTGTCCCTGTTCGCCAGTGCCCTGGAACCCTCGGGCCACCAGATCGTGGCCCTGTCGCTGACCACCCTCGGGCCGTTCAGTCTCATTGCGGCCATCTCCACCGCCCTGGGACTGAAACCGAAGCGGTTCAAGGGGGACACAGCCGCTGCCCTCCTGGCCCACCTGCACAACCTGCCGCGCCGGACCGTAATCATCGCCGACGAGGCCCATCTGCTCCCGGACGCCTCCCTGGAGGATCTGCGCCTGCTCACCGCCGATGAGTTCGACCGGAAAAGCCCGTTCGCCATGATCCTCTGCGGCCAACCCCTGCTGCGAGAGCGGCTCGCGGAGCCCAGGCACTACGCCCTGGCCCAGCGGATCGGCGTCCGCATCCGCCTGCGGCCCCTCACCGAGGCCGAGGTGGGGCTGTTCGTTGCCCTCCACCTCAAGGCCGCCGGCGCCACCCAGGCCGTGTTCGATCCCCAGGCGACAGCGGCCATGTTCCAGCACACCCGGGGCATCCCCAGGCTGGTCCAGAACCTCGCCCTGGGCTCGGCCCTCGCGGCCATGGCCGCGGGGAAAGCCACTGTTGACGCGGTCTCCGTGCAGCAGGCCATGGTCGACCTGGAGGACCTGTGAAACAGCGCTCCATTCCGGAGAGAATGCCGCTTCCAACTCGCTGGGGCCGTTGGCAACCGGGTGCGGAGGTCAGGCTGAAGGCGCTCACACCAGAAGAGGCCTGGACCGTGGCCGCTATCCTCGAGGACCTT
>CAIPUA010000213.1 GCA_903868115.1 uncultured Holophagaceae bacterium | reverse complement strand
TCCTTTCAGAAAAACATCCCCCGGCAAAGCCGGGGGCTTTTGAGTGAGAGGCACTCGAAGCGGCTTAACGGGGTCACTAACGACTTTCATCTAATTTTCTGTCTGCTCGAGCTAGGACGGCATTCTGACTGGGCCTAAAGGCCAAAGGCTATACCACGGACGTTTGAGCGAATACCCCTGAGCGGGCTACCCCACCAGGTAAAGCCGGTCCTGCGGCCGCGACAGCCATTCGCAGCCGTTCTCAGTGACGGCCACGATTTCTTCGCAGGTGGCGATGCCGTGGCCTTCGACGGTGAGGCGGGGTTCTAGGGTATAACACTGATCCTGCTCGACGCGCAGGTCCGGCAGGGCGCCGTAGCGCTCCCAGCGGGGACAGAGCAGGCCCGCGCCATCGTGGGCGACACGACCGATCTGGTGGCCCAGGGCGTGAGGGTATTCCGCGTAGCCGCGCTCAGTGATATAGCCGCGCGAGACGGCATCCACCTCGCCGCCAGTGACACCCGGCTTTAGAAAGGCTGCGGCCGCACGAATGGATTCCACGATGGTCTCAAAACCCCGCTGCACTGTGGGCGGCGCGACGGTTTCACCGGCTCGCAGGAAGTACCAGGTGCGCTGCAGATCCGAGCAATAGTCGTCCTTCTTCACGCCGAAATCCACGTTCATGATGTGACCGCGCTCGATGAGACGGTCCGTGGGACCCGCGTGAGCCCCGGCGCTTTCGGGGCCCGTGAAGACCGCCGGGCAATGATCGGGATCCCAGGCCAGGGTGAGGCCGGGTACCTTGCCCATCTCTTCACAGATCATGGCGGCCACCTGTTTCTCGGTGAAACCCGCCCGGAGGCGCGGCGTCAGGCGGTCGAAGATGGCGACCGTATCCTCACAGGCGGCGCGGATGCGGGCGCGTTCGCTGGTGGATTTTCGACCCCGCAACGCCGAAACCACGCGGTCACTGGATTCCAGCCGCGCGGCGTAGGGCGTGCCTTCCAGGACCTTCATCAGGGTCAGGAACATGCCGTGGGTCATCCCGTCCGACATGGTGTCATCAAGGCTGAAGTTGATGGCGATGCGCTGGGGGTCCAGGCGCGACAAGGTTTTGCGCAGCTCCTCGGAAATGCCCCCCACATAACCGATGAGTTCGCGGTAGTGACCCCGCATCTCGACGGCAGCACGATCCAGGCTGCCCACAATGGCGATGCGGTCGCCCTGCCGCGTGAGGAGGAAGGCCGATTGCCAGGTGACATCTCCGCCCACCACCAGATCGAAACAGGGATCGTGGACCGTGTGCGATTCCCGGGCGAAGAGCAGCCAGGCATCGATGCCCGTTTCGTGAAGAATGGCCGGCACCTGGGCCAGTTTGCCTTCCAGCATGTCCATGACTACTCCAGATCGTCGAAGAGGCCCGGTTGCAGGGCCTGGGTGACATCCACCAGGGGCGGGAAGGCACTGGCCGGGGGCCACGGGCGTTCCGAGCTGAAGGGTCCCGGCGGTGCGACCTCGGGAGGAATCCAGCGGATGGCGGGAGCCACCCCCAGACCCCGAAGGAACGCGGTGACGGCATCCTCTTGAGGGGGATTGGGCACCCGCAACCACGCCACGGTCGGATGGGCCAGGATTCCAGCGAAGGCAGCCGGAACGCGCGCCCGCCCTTCGAGCGAGGACGGATCCCTGGGATCCATGCCAAAACCCGGAGAAAAGAGCGGCGCCGAGGGCGGAATGGGCAAGGTGGCTCGCCAGGAAAGGCCTTCCCGCATGGCCTGATGACCGAGGCGGGCGGCGAGTTCAAAATCGTGGCAGCTCCCCGCCCACACCGGACAGCGGAGGGTCTCCCGCAGCCCCTCCAGCAGGCCCGAAAGATGATTCGCGACGGCTTCCCAGGCGCCACTCCCCAGTTCGAACTCCCGTCCCCCGAGCAGGGCCACCCGCCACCCCGCCTTGCGGCGCCGAAAGGGGAAGGCGTCGGGCCAGGCACGGGCCGACAGTCGCAGACTGAAATTCCATTCCAGCCGCGCTTGCGCATCGCCCATGAGCGTCACCACCTCTTCCACGCCGACTTCACTCAGGGCGCCCATAGGCAGTACGAGTTCGCCCCAGAGGCTCCCGGAAACGAGTTCCTCATCCTCCGGGTTCTCGGCGGTCGCCAGGCCAAACCCCGGAAGGGACCAAGCCGGACCCGGTTCCGGTACCCAGCCGAACCAGCCTTGGCGCCACGCCTGTCCAGGTCGGCCAGTAGGGGCCTCCGGGCCGTGAAGCCAGCCCGCGATCGGCCCGTCCAGCCATTCGGTGAAGCCCGCATCCCGCATGTGGAGCTCGATCCCCGGCATCCGCGCGAGGGCGCCAAAGAAGGCGCGGCGAGCCTCGGGTGCCAGGCCGTCTAGCCATGCGAGCGGAGCGTCCCAGAGGAGCGCAAGCCCCTCTGGAAAGGCCCGCGCGGCGCTCGCCACGGCCTGCAGTGCCAGCCAGGGCGCCTCCCGCACCGAGAGACAGGCGTCCAGACGGCGCAGGGAGAGCCAGCCGGCTAAGGGGCCATCATGGCCCGTGCGCAACAGAAAGCCTCGACCTTCGTGGACTCTCATGTCGGCCCCGGTGCGAAGCAGGGGCGGCCAACACCGCCCGGCATAAAGGCCCTGGACCAACGCTCGCGGAGCCAGGCACTCGCCTGTTGGGCCGCCAGCACATCATCCATCCCCCGCAGGCGGAAGCCGAGCCACGCGGACACCACCGCGCAGCCCGTGCCCCGCCGTTCGCCCGCTAGGCGCGGATGCACGCCGAGACTGCGGACGCCCTGACCATCGATCCAGAAATCTTCAACTTCGTTTCCCTGGGCATGCCCTCCCTTGAGCCAGACCGCCCGGGCCCCAGACTCCAGGAAGGCCCTGGCCAGGAAAAGCGGAGCCGACCCCGCGGGCACACCTCCGAAGGCGGAGGCTTCGACCCGGTTCGGAGCGACCACCCAATTCCCGCCCTGCAGAACGACCTGGGCCATGCGCCGCAGCGCGGGGCCGTCATGCAGAGAAACGCCAGAGGTAGGCGCCTGAATGGGATCCCAGATGCGGACGGGCGGAGCGAGTTCCTCCAGTCGTGTCATCAGTTCGCGGAGTTCCTCCCCTGTCAGCGCGCAGAGCCCCAACTTGACACCCCAGAGGCCACGCAGGTGCTGCCGGAGCCACTCCAGGCACAGGACTGGACTCAAGGCAGGCTTGGCGATTTGCAGGCACGCGACGCCATTCTGAAGGGTCTCCGCCGTGCTCACAACCATGGGCTGCACACCGAGACTCGCAAGGGTGAGGACATCCCGAAGGAGGCCCGCTCCCGCCGAGGGGTCCATGCCCCCGAGGCAGAGGGCCACTGGAACCGAGAGGCTGGAGTCGGAGGCGGCGGGCATCCCGACTAGGTTGCCACAGCCGCGTCGTTGCTCACACCTTCTTGTTCGAATCCACGATTTCCACGATGCGAAGGCCCAGGGAATCTTCCAGTACGGTGACTTCCCCCCGCATGAGCACCCGGCCCTTGCTCAGCACATCCATGGGTTCCCCCGCGCTCTTTTTGAGCTCCACAATGCTTCCGAGATCCAGTTCAAGAAGTTCCCGGATGGTCATCCGGGTTTTCCCGAGCTGAATTTCCAGGGCGAACGGGGTGTCGATGAAGGGCATGAGCTCAGCGACCACGCTCTCAAAGGTGAGGACGCGGTCGGTCTCAGGCTTGTCGTTGCGCTTGGTGGCCAAGAGGGAAGTCCTCGCAGGAGAGTCCCGAAGGTCAATGGATGGACTGCAGGGGACTGGAATTGCAACGCCCATGCCACGGGGGGAACTTACGCGGAGATGGCCCAATCCACCACCAGGACATCCTTGATCGGCTTCTTGGGCTTCTTGAGCTTAGGGTCTTCCTTCTCGCCGGGCTTGGGTGGTTTGGGGGCGAACTTCTCGTTGAGCTTATCCTTGATCTCCTTGCGCACGGATTCGCGAGTTTCCAGGTCCGAGGCATCCTCCAGCGTCTTGCCGGAAAGCAGTTCCAACAGGGTCGCGCGAATCTCACTGGCCTCCGGCGTGGGCTTGTCGCCAGTGGCCGCCTTCCCCAGTTCCGGATCGCGGAATAGGATGTGCAATTCCACCTTGAGGTAGGCGTTCTTCTTGTCCAGGTTGACGATCTTCTGGTAGATCATCACGGCCGAAGCTTCAGCGGCACCGTGTTTTCCGCCCGCAGGTGATTCATCCTCATCCTCTTCGCCATGGGCTTTCGCCTCTCCATCAGCAGGGGGGGCCTTGGCATGCTCGTCCTTCTTGGGATCGACCTGGACCGCCGGTTTCTTTGCCAGCATCTTCCAGGCGAAAAAACCTCCCCCTCCAAGGATCAGTAAACCGATTCCACCAAAAATGATGAGTTTCTTCATGCCTTCTCCTTCTCCATGCAACTGCGATTCTCGCCGAAAGCCATGCAAATTGCTCATCGGCCCCAAAACCCTGGCATTGAGTTTCAGTCGATTCCAGGCTGGCAAGGGTTTAGGGGACGCCTTTGCGGCAGATTCCAGCCAGGGCAGGCATTCTCCATATCTTGCACGCCAACTTGAATAACTCAGGTATTCATCGATGGAACCTGGAGGCCCCGCCCTGCCCCGGTGAAGCCGGGGCATTCTTCCCGTCGGTCCGCGTTCCTGACTGAAAAGTGTGTCGGCCATTCGCAGGGGTCTCACGGATACCGCTGGGCCGAAGGCAAATTTATTAAAAGAAACGGTCCGCATGCGCGGACCGTTTCCCTTGAGGGGTCTTGCCGGATCTTACTTCTTCTTCTTGGCGCCCTTGCCGTTGACATCGTCAGCCAGCTTCTTGCCGGGCTTGAACTTCGCGACCTTCTTGGCGGCGATCTTGATCTTCTGGCCATCGCGGGGATTGCGACCCGTGCGGGGGCCGCGGGCTACGACGGAGAAAGTGCCGAAACCAACGAGGGTCACCTTGTCACCAGCGCGCAGGGCGCCGCCGACGGAAGCGATCATGGTATCGAGGGCAGCCGCGGCCTTGGACTTGTTGATGTCAGCCTTCTCGGCGATGGCGGCGATAAGTTCGGCCTTGTTCATTGAAACCTCCAGAAATGGGAGCTAAGTCCCAGGTTGATGAAAATGTCTTGGACGCTTTTTCAAGACGTCCGCCGCTGTTGATTTTCAAGAGCGAGCACCCTTGAAATCCCCGTGAATACTGGGTGAGAACTTAACTTCAAAAGAGTAGGTCTGTGAAGTAGTGCCGTCAAGGGTTTCAGTATTATTTTTTTTTCGAAAGCCCTGTTTTGGCTGATTCACCATCTGCCAACGGCACCAAACACAACCTGTCAGAGCATCGTAAGCCATTGAAAATCAAAATATTAAGTAAGGACAGGGTCCCGCAGCCCTGGAACGGTTCCCGATCCCACACCCCGGTGGATTGGCACTCCTCCTGAACCCTGGAAGCCCCAGGGTGCCTACAATGAAGGCATGCCCTTCCCCTTCTTTCTGCGACTGGCCTACATCGGCACCGATTTCCACGGCTGGCAGATCCAGACCCACGCCCGCAGTGTCCAGGCGGAGCTCTGGAAGGCCCTGCGAGCCTTCGATCCCGAAGCGCCCATGCCCCAGGGCACGGGCCGAACGGATGCGGGCGTGCACGCAAAGGCCCAGGGGGTGCTGGTTCGCATGACCCGGCCGTGGGAACCCTACCGCCTTCTCGCGGCGCTCAACGCGCATCTTTCCGCGGATGTGCGCGTGATGGAAGGTTTCCCAGTGGACGAAGCCTTTTGGCCTCGCCACCATGCCGTGGCCAAGCGCTATGTCTACCGCCTCAACGAGGGGCCCGCCGAGGATCCTTTCGAACGGGATCGTAGCTGGCATGTCTTTGGCGCGGCGCCCCTGGATCTCGGAATCATGGCCCGGGCTGCCGAGGCGTTGGTCGGCAAGCACGACTTCTCCAGTTTCCGGCACCAGGAATGTGCGGCGAAGAGTCCTCTCCGCACCCTATATAAGATAGATGTGCAGGTCCACGGAGCCGCCGTGGATCTGGTCTTCGAGGGCAACCGCTTCCTCATGCATCAAGTTCGCATCATGACCGGCACTCTCGTCGATATTGGGAAGGGCCGGATCGCCCGCGATGCCATTCCCGGAATCCTCGCCGCCCGGGACCGCTCGAAGGCAGGGTTCACGGCTCCGCCCCACGGGTTGTGCCTCGAGGTGGTCTGGTATGAGTCCTGTTGGAGCATCGGGCCGCCGTGCCCCTGGGGCGAGGGTGTCTACGAAGCCAGTCCCCAGGTTTGAAACAGGCCGTCATTCATCTCCGGACTACAATGAGCCGAACAATCCTTGAGATCTCTCGATCGCGCAATGTCAATCTGAGGAAATGGCAGGAGGAAACCATGAATGCCCCAAAGCCCCGCATCCTGATCGTGGATGACATTCCAGCCGATCTCCAGGCCCTCGGCAAACTCCTGGAGGACGCGTACGATGTGATCCCGGCTGGCAGCGGCCCAGAGGCTATCCGGCTCGCGGAGACCGAGGATGTGGACCTGGTCCTTCTGGATGCCCAGATGCCGGGCATGGATG
>CAIPUA010000212.1 GCA_903868115.1 uncultured Holophagaceae bacterium | reverse complement strand
CCTGGTTCACAACAGTCAGGGTGTCGATGGCGGTGCTGTATACAGTGGTGCTGATCGCTTTTGTCATCATGACAGTCCATTCAATCAAGTGGTTCTGGAAACACTTGAAGTCAGGCTATGTTCCCGGCACGGATGATCCTGTGCTATCCAAGTCGATCGACTGAGGCGGAGGACGCACAATGATCACCTTGCTGTTCGTTTTCTTTTTCGGCTTGCTCATCATCGGAGCTCCGATAGCCATCGCCCTTGGTGGTTCGTCCCTGCTCTGGGTCCTTTTTTCCGGTACCGTGCCTGATTTCACCGTCCTCTACCGGATGGTGGGCGGCGTGGACAGCTTCCCCCTGCTCGCCATACCGTTCTTCATACTGGCCGGGACCCTTATGAACGAAGCTGGTCTCACCAATCAGATCTTTCGGTTCGCATTGGCCGCCGTTGGCTGGCTCAGGGGAGGCCTCGGCCATGTGAACGTGTGGGCGAGTGTCATTTTCGCAGGCATGTCAGGCTCGGCCGTGGCCGATGCCGGAGGCCTTGGCGCGATCGAGATCAAGGCGATGAAGGATGCCGGCTACGATCTTGATTTTACGATAGGCATCACCGGGGCCTCGTCAACCATAGGCCCTATCATTCCTCCGAGCCTGCCTATGGTCATATATGGGGTAATAGCATCGACCTCCATCAGCAAGCTATTCATCGCCGGATTCGTGCCCGGCATCCTCATGGCAATCGCTCTTTCCATCGCCGTCGCTCTCTTTGCCAGAAAGAGGAAATATCCGCGCGACGCGGCTTTTTCGTTTAAGGTCTTGGGGCGGTCCTTCATAAGCGGGCTGCCTGCCTTGATGACGCCGGTAATCATCATTGGCGGCATCATGACCGGCATTTTCACACCTACGGAAGCGGCCATCGTAGCTTCGGTCTATGCCCTTGCGCTGGGATTCGTATATAAAACCCTTGATTTCAAGAAACTTGCCAAGGTCAGCCTGGAAACCGCGGAAACCACCGCCATCGTCCTGTTCATCGTCGCCGGAGCGTCGATGTTCGCCTGGGTGCTCACGGCCACTCAATTCACCGAGAAATTTTCCTCCTTCCTCCTTGGCCTCAGCAGCAACAGGTACGCTATTTTGCTCATCATAAACGTGATTCTGCTCATTGTCGGCTGCTTCATGGATACGACAGCCGCGCTGCTCGTATTGACGCCTGTATTCCTTCCCGTAGTGATGAAGCTCGGCGTTGATCCCGTTCAATTCGGTGTGATCATGGTTCTCAACCTGATGATCGGCCTCTTGACACCGCCAGTGGGAATGGTGCTTTTCATCCTTTCACGCGTAGCGAATGTCACTTTCGAGCGCTGTGCCAAGGCATGCCTTCCTTTCCTGCCCCCTCTCCTGGTTGTCCTCCTGCTGGTCACTTTCTTCGAGCCGCTCACCATGTGGCTCCCGAGACTCGTATTCGCCAAGTGAGTGAAAAGATGCGCATCAACACAGTGAAACGAAGATTGCTGGAAGGCACGCCGATGTTCGGGGCCGAGGCAGGGATGGGTTCGGGCCTGATCGCCGAGGCCTTCGCCTACGCGGGATTCGATTTTGTCCAGGTGGACAACCAGCACGGGCTTTGGAGCCACGAAGGTCTCCTGAACGCCTTCAGTGGTATCTGCCTTGGCGGGGCCCTGCCTATGTCCCGCGTGCAGAACAACAATTACGCCGAGATCGGGACGATCATGGATCTAGGCGCCTTGGGGATCGTGGTTCCAATGGTCAATTCAGCAGAGGAAGCCGCCAGAGCCGTGCGCGCGGCATTATACCCGCCTTATGGAGATCGTTCCAACGGAGCGATCGGGGTAGGGATACATGGCACCCAGGCCGAATACCTCAAGTGCCTCAAAGAGGAAGCCCTGATCATCGTGCAGATCGAAACGCGCGAAGCCGTAGAGCGGGCCGAGGAGATTCTCAGCGTGGACGGCGTCGCCGGTTGCATGATCGGACCGAACGACCTTGGCATCTCGATGGGCGTACCACACTGGTCGAGGGAGCACGAAGCGGCGATAGAAGAAACGCTGAGGATCTGCAGGAAAGTCGGAAAGATCCCGGGAATAGCGGCCTGGGGAACAGAAGGCAACTCTCCGGCAAGGCGCGCCGAACAGGGCTTTCTCTTTATCCAGTCTACGTCCGATCGCGAGCTCATTCCGAAAGGGGCAGGTGAGATACTGGCAGGCGTGAAGGCGTTCAGACCGCAGGGAGTAGCGCCAAAGACACCCGAGGAGCAAGCATGAGAAGGAGAAAGTCATGAACAAGGTAGGATTGTTTTTCACTTATTGGTCCACCGAATGGATGGTGGATTTCCCGGCAGTGGCAAGGCGGATCAGCGGTCTTGGTTTCGACCTGATGGAAATATCACTTTCGGAATTCCATGAGTTGCCCCAAGCCAAGAAAATGGATCTCAAGAAGGTCGCCGAGGATCTTGGCCTTGGTATCACCTGCTGCATCGGGCTCAGACCCGACCAGGACTTCGCCTCTCCCGATTCCGCCGTACGCAAAGCGGGAGTAGCCTATGTCAAAGGTTTGTTGGAGGACTGCCGCTTCCTGAATGCTCCGGTATTCTCGGGGCTCAACTATTGCGCCTGGCCCTCGTCGCCTCCGGCGGAGATGACCGACAAGCGTCCCTACGTGGATCGAGCCGTTGCCTGCGTGAAGGAAGTCATTCATCTGGCGGAGGATTACAGCGTTAAGTTCGCCATAGAGGTGGTTAACCGATTCGAGCAGTGGCTCGTGAACGATGCCAGGGAGGCCCTCGCCTTCTGCGACGCGGTCGGCAGCCCCCAGTGCTTGGTTCATCTGGATACCTTCCACATGAACATCGAGGAGGATTCCTTCCATGATGCCATCCTTTCCTGTAAAGGACGGATCGGTCATTTCCACCTCGGCGAACCGAACAGGAAGCAGCCTGGCACAGGGCGCATGCCCTGGGACGAGATATTCGGAGCGCTGAAACAGATCGGCTACGATGGGACCATAGTGATGGAGCCTTTCGTCCGGCAGGGTGGCAAAGTGGGGCGCGATATCGCGCTTTGGCGCGACCTTTCCAGTGGCGCTGATGACAAGGAGATGGACCGCCTGGCCAAGAACGCTGTCGATTTCGTGAGGGGAAAATTGAGGTAAGGATCAGCCGGGCAATTGTGGCATGCAGGAACGCCACGAGAGCAAGCAACTAAACGCAGCATTTT
>CAIPUA010000211.1 GCA_903868115.1 uncultured Holophagaceae bacterium | reverse complement strand
TCGGCCAAACCCATACCCAACGCCCAGGATGAAACACCCGAAGATGACCATCCCAACGCCGGGAGCGAAGGTGTTCAGGTTGAACCCGAGACCCACCAGCGGCTTGTCCGGCTGGGCCTGATCCACGTGAATGCGAATGCGAGTTCCCGGTTTCCACTGGCGGGTGAGCCGATCCTGAAACCACTGGGACGAAAACCCGACATCGTGACTGGCCTCGGCGGTGTATTCCTGTCCCTGGAAAAGGTAGCGCACCATCGCATCGGCGGAATACATGCGGGAACGGGATTCTATGCTATGCCCCGAGGCGTCCCTCACATAGCTCTTTGATGTATAGGCACTCGTCTTGGCATCCAGGACTTCGGGCCCCTCGCTGGATCGTGTGGGTAACCCGAGCTTGTTGGGACGTCGGATTTGATGGGAATGCTAGGCCAGACGGACATTCGGCCTTCGATAGTTTTCGAAACAAGCTTCCAGAGAAACAATCCGCTCGTAAATGCTGATGATGAAAGGCTCCCTGTGGGCGGTGGGGGAAGCGCGAAGCGATTTCCAGCCGAAGGCCGAGGGTGTGGGAAGGCTGTGGACCCGAAGGGCGACCCGCAGGGGCGTTCCGCGAAGCGGAATCCAGCGGGCTTTCCATGCCCGAGCACCGTCCACAGGCGGTGGGTCGGGATCTCTTTTTGAGCGACGATAGACCCATGGATACCAACACTCTCTTCACCATGGCGCTCGGGCTTCAGGCCCCCTGGGAGGTCAAGAACCTTCACTTCGACGGTGAGACCCGCCGTCTGGATATCGAGATCGACTTCACTCGCGGGGCGACCTTTCCTTGCCCCGTCTGCGGCGTGCCGTCCAAAGTGCACGACACGGAGGAGAAGACCTGGCGCCATCTGGATTTCTTCCAGCACTCCGCCCATCTCACGGCCCGTGTGCCCCGTTGTACCTGTGGAGCGCACGGCGTGAAGCAGGTTCAAGTCCCCTGGGCGCGCCCGGGATCCGGCTTCACTCTGCTGTTCGAGGCCCTCGCCATGATGCTCATGCAGTCCATGCCGGTGGCGTCTGCCGCCAAGATTGTGGGTGAATACGACGGCAGGCTCTGGCGTGTCCTTCACCACTACATCGACGAAGCCAGGGCCAAGGTTGACATGTCCAAGGTGACTCGCATCGGCGTGGATGAAACCGCTGCAAAGCGTGGTCACAACTACATCACCCTGGCCATGGACATGGATCTGCGTCGCCTATTGTTCGCCACGGAAGGCAAGGGTGCCGAAACCCTGAAAGCCTTCAAGGCGGATCTGATTGCCCACGGCGGAAAGCCCGAGAACGTAGAAGAAGCCAGCCTCGACATGTCCAAAGCCTTCATCAAAGGCCTGCGCGAGCACTTCCCTAACGGCCACCTCACCTTCGATCGCTTCCATGTAATGAAGCTGGTCAATGAGGGCCTGGACCAAGTTCGGCGTGAGGAGAGCAAGGATCGCTCGGAGTTGAAGAAGAGTCGTTATGTCTGGTTGAAGAACCGCTCAAATCTCAACTCCAGCCAGGAGGCCATGCTCCATGACCTGGGCAGTGCCAACTTGCTCACAGCCGAAGCCTACCGCATGAAGGTCACCCTCCAGGACTTCTACGAACAGCCCAACCCAAGGGCCGCTCGGCAGTTCCTATCCGAATGGTGCGAAATGGTTCGAGAGTCAGCCCTGGAGCCCATGCAGAAGGTCGCCAAGGCCTTGCAGGATCACACAGAAGGCATCCTTCGCTGGTTTACATCCGGCCTCGCCAACGGCCTACTCGAAGGTATCAACTCTCTGCTACAAGCAGCAAAATCCAAGGCTCGAGGCTACCGAACATACCGAAACCTCATCGCCATCGCCTACCTCATTGCCGGCAAACTCGATTTCAATCTGGCTACCTTTTAACCCTCGCCTACCCACACGATCTGGCAAGGAACC
>CAIPUA010000210.1 GCA_903868115.1 uncultured Holophagaceae bacterium | reverse complement strand
GATGCCAGAAGACCGCTGCTGCTCAACCTTTTCACTCAGATCACGGAAGAACCTTTCTTTTCTCCGTGTCCTCCCGCTTTTCTCTGTGCCCTCTGTGGTTCATCTGTTGTTCGGATGATTACCCGAAGAACGGACCGCCACGGGATTCGGTCACACCTCCGCCTGCCGCATTGAACCCACCTTCCGGAAAGCGCAAAATTCCCTGATCCCGGCGGTGGCCATGCGCACCCCCGTTTCCAACAAGGATCACCCATGACCATCCAGCTCAAGGATCTCGGCAAGGCCGTCCTGGACACCGACTACGCGGTGCGGGGCCCCATCGTGGCCCGGGCCCAGGAACTGGAGCGCGCCGGCAAGGAGATCATCTACTGCAACATCGGCAATCCCCAATCCCTGGAGCAGAAGCCGCTGACCTATATCCGCCAGATTCTGGCCCTGAGCCAGTATCCGGAACTCCTGGAAAAGGGCTCGAATCTATTCCCTCCCGATGTCATCGCGACCGCCAAGGCCATCCTGGCGGGTACGAAGCATGGCCTGGGCGCCTATTCCGAGAGCAAGGGCGTGCGCTTCATTCGGGAAGCCGTGGCGGCCTTCATCCAGGAACGGGATGGCATCGAGGCGGATCCCGAGGCCATCTACCTCACGGATGGCGCCAGCAAGGGCGTGCAGACGGCCCTGCGCATCCTCATCAGCGACCCGAGCGACGGGATCATGATCCCCATTCCGCAATATCCGCTCTACAGCGCCACGCTCACGCTCTACGAGGGTAAGCAGGTCAACTACTACCTGGACGAGGCCCACAACTGGAAACTCAGCTTGGCAATGCTCGAAATGAGCCTGCAGGAGGCCAAGCGCTACGGAGTGAAAGTGAAGGCCATCTGCGTCATCAATCCCGGCAACCCCACGGGTTCCGTGCTGGACCGGGACAACATCGCCATGGTCATCGACTTCGCCAAGACTCACGGCCTGGCCATCCTGGCCGACGAGGTCTACCAGGAGAACATTTACCTTCCGGGCGACCAGTTCACCAGTTTCGCGAAGGTGATGGCGGAGAAGGGCGAGAAGGATGTGAGCCTCTTCAGCTTCCATTCCTGTTCCAAGGGCTTCCTGGGCGAGTGCGGCCAGCGGGGCGGCTACATGGAGATCCGCAACATCCCCGAGGATGTGACGGCCCAGATCACCAAGCTGCAATCCGTGAGCCTCTGCTCCAATCTCACAGGCCAGGTGGCCACCTACTGCATGGTGCGCCCGCCCAGGGCCGGAGCCCCCAGTCACGCCCTGTACGTGCAGGAGCGCGACGGCATCCTCAACGAATTGAAGAAGCGCGCCGTGATTCTCGCCGAAGGCCTGAACCAGGTACCTGGCGTGCAGTGCAATGTGGTGGCGGGGGCGATGTATGCCTTCCCCCGGATCAACATCCCGGAGGGCCGCACGGACGCGGAATACTGTATGACCCTGCTGGAGGAGACCGGTATCTGCGTCGTGCCCGGCACCGGCTTCGGCCAGGTTCCGGGCACCGCGCACTTCCGCACCACCATCCTGCCGCCCACCCGGAAGATGCAGGAAGTGGTGGAGCGCTTCGCTGCCTTCCACGTCGCCTACAAGTAGGAGTATCTTTCAGAGAGGAATCCCATGCTCGATTTCTCCCTGTCTCCCGAACTGCGCAGCCTTCAGGCCAAGGGTCATGCCTTCGCCGAGGAGGTGATTCGCCCGGTGTCGCGCCACTACGACACCACGGGGGATTGGGCCGAACCCGTTTTCCAGAAGGCCTGGGAGCAGGGCATCCTGCAAGCCTGCGTGCCGAAAGAATGGGGCGGTGCCGGACTCGGGCATCTGGAGGAGGCCGTCCTCTTCGAGGAGATCGGCTGGGGCTGCGCGGGCTTTTTCACGGCCTTGAATTGCAACGGCCTGGCCACCATGCCGCTGCGCCTGGCGGGCACCGGCGAACAGCAGCTCCGCTGGTTCCCCCGCCTGCTGGAGGCGCCCCGCTTCGCCGCCTTCGCCCTCAGTGAGCCCACCGCCGGCAGCGATGTGGGCGCCCTCGCGTGCAAGGCCATCAAGCGCTGGGACGCCTATGTGCTCAACGGCACCAAGTGCTACTGCACCTGCGGCGATGTGGCCGATTTCGTCATCGTGTTCGCCAATGTGGATCCCGACAAGGGCGCCCGCGGCATCACGGCCTTCATCGTGCCCCGGGACACGCCGGGAATGAGAGTCGGCCGACTCATGGAAAAGATGGGGCAGCGGGCCTCCCGTCAGGTGGAACTGCATTTCGAGGATGCCGTGGTGCCCGAGGCGAACCGCCTGGGTGCCGAGGGCACAGGTTTCATCCTGGCCATGCATACTCTCGACCGCACCCGCGCCACCGTGGCCGCGGGCGCCGTGGGCCTCGCCCGCGCCGCCTTCGAACTGGCCCTCGAATTCGCCAAGGTGCGCCTCCAGTTCGATACACCCATCGTCAACCACCAGGCTGTCAGCTTCATGCTGGCGGACATGGCCAAGAAGATCGAAGCCGCCCGGTTGCTGACCTGGCAGGCCGCCTGGATGGCCGACAACAGGCAGAAGAACTCCAAGCAGAGCGCCATCGCCAAGACCTTTGCCACCGACACCGCCATGGAAGTCGCCACCGACGCCGTCCAGATCCTGGGCGGCCACGGCTACTCCAAGGAATTCCTCGCCGAAAAATTCTTCCGCGACGCCAAACTCATGCAGATCTACGAAGGGACGAACCAGATCCAGCGGATGATCATCGCCAAAGAAATTCAGCGGGAAGGACGCTGAATTTCTAGCACGCTTGCGCGTGAGCAAGGCCCCGCTGGATCTAGCGGGTCGCGAAGAAGGCTCCGAGGGAGCCTTCGCAGCGGGGCCCCCGCTGGTTCGTCCATAACCAGATCCAGCGGATGATCATCGCCACCATCCGACCGCAGCGGAGCGGAGGGCGGATAGGACCATATCGGCTTCAGCCGATGTGGCCCGGAGGGGGAGGTGCGAAGCACCGAGTCAGAGAAATTCAGCAGGAAGGACGCTGAATTTCTAGCACGCTTGCGCGTGAGCAAGGCCCCGCTGG
>CAIPUA010000209.1 GCA_903868115.1 uncultured Holophagaceae bacterium | reverse complement strand
CTTCGGACAGGATAGGTCCTGGAATGAACTTCGGAATCTTTTTTGAAAGGTTGGGACGGTGATCGTCGAGACACTGGCATTCCTCGGAGGTCTGTGGCGCCGCGCGCATTCGCCCGCCGGGGCCTTTCGCCTGCGGGCCTCGGAGGCGCCCAGGCTGGGGCCCAGCCTGAGGGTCATGCTCCTCCTCCGAACCCCACTCGCTTTCGTCTCATCCGCGCTCGGCTACTGGAGTTTTCGAAGCGCCTATCAGGCCCTCCGCACCTTGGAAGGGGATGTTGGCGAGTTGGTTCGCCGGTTCCTGCCCGTTTCAGTGAGCGTGGGGGACCTGCGGTCGGCCCTGGCGGAACTTCCTCACCTGCCCGAGGTAGGGTGCGCAGTGCCCTGGCTCGCGCTGGCGGCGCCGCTCGGGGTGCTGAGCCTTTGGCTCCATGACGCTGCTTGGGATCACGGCTGCCTCTGGATGCTGGGAGGCCTCAAGGCTGGCCGGGGCCTCCGCGTCACGCTGATCGCCGAGGCCGAGGCGCTTTCGGTGGGGTCGATCGGGGTCGTGGTCGGGCTTGCAGGCGCCTTGCCGCATCTGGGGCTGTGGCTGACCTTGCCTCTCGCCGCCCTCACGGGCTGGTTCTGGATCCTGCGGGGCTTTGCCTTGGCGGCCTGGCATGAATGCCCGGTCTGGAAGGGCGTTGGTGCGACGCTGCTCCACCTGATGCTCGCGACCTGCTGCCTCGCCGGTCTTGTGGGCTGCTGCCTCGTCTGCCTTGCGGCGGTCCTCGCATGAGGCCAGGGCCCTGGCTTTTGGCTGCTAGGGGTGGGCACCTGGATCTGCGGGTGGCGCGGGGGATTATCCCCAGTCATGATGGTCTCAACTAGCACTGGAGAAGACCCATGCCCTTCCAGGGAATTCTGGACCGTCTGATCGAGCGGATTCCTGAATCGATCGCTGCCAGCTTCAACGACAAGGATGGCGAACCCATCTGCGCCCGCACCATCGAGGTGCCGAATGAGGCCCTGCAGATGTTGAGCGCCTACCGCAATGTGGTGAAGCGCCATTTGCAACAGGCCGTCGAAGAATTCGACAAGGGCGAGGTCGAGCAGGTGGCCTTCTGTACGGACCAACACTGGATTCTGATGATGGGAGCGGCGGAGCAGTGCTCCCTGGTGGTGATCATGCACCGCGAGGGCATCCTCGGCCGGGCCCGCTTCGAAATGGGTAAGGCCATCGAGATCCTGAACCGGGAACTATAGCGGCCGGTTGAACCCCAAGATTAGGAGGAACCATGGCGCGATTCATGGGATTGCTAGGTGTGCTGGTCTTTCTGGGGCTGGCGTTGCTGATGTCCCGGGACCGGAAGTCCATCCATTGGCGCACCATCGGCTGGGCCCTGATCCTGCAGTGGATCTTCGCGGTGATCGTGCTCAAGGGCGATCTCATCGCCGGCGGCCTCACCCGGGTGCTGCCCTGGCCGGGCTTCACTCTCGCGGGCAAATTCTACGGTCTGGGCTGGGGCGTCCTGCTGCTCATGTTCACGCCCATGCTGCTGAAGCGTTTCATGGCCTATCAGAACAAGCGACTCAACTGGGCGGTCTTCGCGCTCGTCGTCTTCGCCATGCTCTGGGGCAATCTGGTGGGCAAGTCCTTCGACAAGATGCGCCAAGTAGTGGAGCACCTCATGGCCTTCGCCAAGGAAGGGGCCACCTTCGTTTTCGGGGATCTGGCCAGTGGCGCGGGCGCGGCGGTAATGGGGCCCAACGGCCTCAATATCGGCAAGTTGGGCATGGTCTTCGCCTTCGTCGTGCTGCCCACCATCATTTTCGTGGCCAGCATCTTCGCGGTGCTTTACTACCTCGGCATCATGCAGTGGGTGGTGGGCGCCTGTGCCCGGGCCATGGGGCGCCTGCTCAAGGTGAGTGGCGCCGAAAGCGTGAGCGTGGCGGCTTCGATCCTGATGGGGCAGACCGAAGCGCCGCTCACGATTCGGCCCTACCTGTCGAAATTCACCCGCAGCGAACTGATGGTGATCATGACGGCGGGCATGGCCCATGTGAGTGGCTCGATCATGGTGGCCTATGTGCAGATCGCCCATGTGGACATCGTACATCTGCTCACGGCCGTGATCATGACCGCACCGGGCGCCATCATGATGGCCAAGCTCATGGAGCCCGAGACCGGGAAGCCCGAGACCGAAGGGGAAGTGCAGGTGGACATCCCCTGCACCGATGCCAATGTCCTGGACGCCGCCGCGCGAGGGGCGGGCGAAGGTGGCCAGTTGGCCTTCAATGTGGCCGTCATGCTCATCGCCTTCATCGCGCTGGTGGCTTTGGTGAACGGCATCCTGAAGGCCATTCATCCCGCCATGAGCATGGAAGCCATCCTGGCCATCGTCTTCAAGCCCTTCGCCTTCCTCATGGGCGTGCCCTGGAGCGAGGCCGGTACCATTGGCGCCCTGCTGGGCAAGCGCATGGTCATCAATGAATTCGTGGCCTTCATCGAGCTTGGGAATCTCCCCATGTTAAGCGCCAAGGCCAAGCTCATTGCCACCTTCGCCCTCTGCGGCTTCGCCAATTTCTCCAGCATCGCCATCCAGATCGGCGGCATCGGCGCCCTCATTCCTGAGCGTCGTGGCGACTTGGCGAGGTTGGGCTTTCGCGCCATGATCGCGGGCACGCTAGCGAATTTTCTGAGCGCCTGCATCGCAGGGGTGCTGACCTAGATATTAGGGTTTCTGAATACCGGCATCACTCCGTCGAATCATTCGATACAGGTTGGATGCAGAGGCACTCCATCCACTCGGATGCCCCTCGCGACCCGAAGAACCATGAATTTCATTTTTCTTTTCGTGTGCGTTAGAACGAGCTGTGAATTTCACGATTCAACACGAACACGAAGATGACGGCCGGTGGGTGGCCGAGGTCCCCGAACTGCCAGGCGTGCTGGCTTACGGTACCAATGCTGAAGAGGTAATGTTCAAGGCCGAGGTTCTCGCCCTTCGCGTCATCGCGGATCGTCTCGAGCACGGTGAGAGCCGCCTGTCCATTCGGATTTCCATTGATTCAGTTGCCTGAACGGAGAATCGCCGCTGAGGACAACCAGACGCGGCTGTGAGATAATCGATGTTCTGGAGATTTTTCATGCCGGATCAGAGCGCCAAGCCCATCGACATCCTGGGGATCATGGACCTTCTTCCCCACCGCTATCCCATGCTGCTGGTGGACCGGATCATGGCCTTCGAGAAGGGCCAGTGGATCCGAGGGGTCAAGAACATCAGCATGGGCGATCCCATCTTCCAGGGGCACTTCCCCTTGCAGCCGGTGTTTCCCGGGGTGCTCATCATCGAGGCCATGGCCCAGACCGGCGGTTGCCTGATCATGCAGGAATTCGAGGACCGCGCGAAGAAGGTCATCTACTTCATGGCCATCGATGGTGTGAAATTCCGCAAGCCCGTGGTACCCGGCGACCAGTTGGTGATGGAAATCAAGGTGCTCCACAACAAGGGCAAGGTGTGCAAGATGCGCGGCGAAGCCTTCGTGGACGGGCAGCGGGTCGCCGAGGCTGAGTTCATGTCCATGCTCATCAATCTCCCGGAGGGGAAATAGCCGTGGCCGCCCAGATCCATCCTTCCTCCGTCATCAGTCCGGAAGCCCAGATCGCGGACGGCGCCGTCATCGGTCCCTTCTGCGTCGTGGAGGGCAACGCCAAGATTGGTGCCCGCACCCTCCTGCGCAGCCATGTCGTCATCGGTCCGCATACCGAGCTCGGCGAGGATAACGAGATCTACCCCCACGCCACCCTTGGCATGGGCCCGCAGGACCTGAAGTTCAAGGGCGCTCCCACTCGCCTGGTGATCGGAAATCGCAATGTGATTCGGGAGAGTTGCACGCTGCACCGCGGGACCGAGGGCGGCGGCGGCGTCACCACCATCGCCGACGAGAATTTTTTCATGACGGGCGCCCATGTGGCCCACGACTGCCATGTGGGCAGCCGCAACATCTTTGCCAACAACGGTACCCTCGCCGGGCATGTGGAACTGGGCGACGGCTGCACGGTGGGGGCTTTTTCGGCCATCCATCAGTTCTGCCGCGTAGGCGACCACGCCTTCATGGGCGGTTTCACGGTGGCCACGCTGGATGTGCTGCCCTACATGAAGACCGTGGGCGCCCGGGATACCAAGAGCTACGGTGTGAATGCCATCGGCTTGCGGCGCAAGGGCTTTCCTCAGGAGGTCGTGGCAGGCCTCATGAAGGCTCACCGCATTCTCTTCCACGGCGGTCTGCTCAAGGACGAGGCCCTGGCGAAGACTGAATCGGAACTGGGCCACATCGCTGAAGTCGCCTACCTGGTGCGCTTCATTCGCGAGGCCAAGCGAGGCATTCATCGTGGTTGATGCGCGCCAATTCGCCACGGTCGCCCTTGTGGGCATCCCCAATTCGGGCAAGTCAACGCTGCTCAATGCCCTGGTGGGCGAAAAGCTGGCGGCGGTGAGTCAGACGCCCCAGACCACCCGTGGGAAAATCCTGGGCGTGGTGAACCGGGGCGAGGCCCAGTTTGCCTTCCTGGACACGCCGGGCGTCCATCAGCCCCAGCACGCCCTCAACCAGCGGATGCTCCACCATGTGGAACTGGCCCTCTCCGAGGCCGATCTCCTGGTGTGGGTGGTGGACGCGGACGGCTTCCTGGGCCCCGGCGAGCGCGAACTCGCCAAGCGCCTGAAGACCGCCCAGCAGCCCGTCTACCTAGTCCTCAACAAGCTCGATCTGCTCTCCAAGGGCCGGATGCTGGAGAAGATCGTCGCCTACAAGGATCTGATGGAATACCGGGAGATCATTCCCCTCAGCGCCAAGCTCGGGGTGAACCTCGACCCGCTCTGGGCGATCCTCGAGCGAGACGCACCCAAGGGCGACTGGACTTATGATGCCGAGACCTTCACGGACCAGACTGAACGGGGCATGGCCGCCGAGTTCATCCGGGAGAAGGTGCTCCGCAAGACCCGCGAGGAGGTTCCCCACGGGGTAGCCATCGTCATCCGCCGTTGGATCGAGACCGGCCAGGATGACTTCCCGGAGGATCTTGCGCAGGATGGCGCCTACCTCGAGGTCGAGATCATCGTGGATCGCGACAGCCACCGAAAGATCATCCTGGGTTCCGGCGGCGCCATGATCCGGGATATCCGCCAGAGCGCCCAGCGCGAACTCAAGAAGCTCCTGCAGCGTCCGGTGCGCCTCGATCTCCATGTAAAGGTGGAGGAGGGCTGGCGGGATCGGCCGGACAAGCTGGATCAGTTGAAACT
>CAIPUA010000208.1 GCA_903868115.1 uncultured Holophagaceae bacterium | reverse complement strand
TCCAGGGCTCCACCGGCAAGGACTATCTCCAGGTGATGGTGGACGGCGCCATGACCTCCACCATCATCCAGCCCTCCAAGACCGCCGCGACGACCTATACCCTGGCCACGGGTCTCAGCAACACGAACCACACCGCCGTGATCATCAAACGAACTGAGTTCTGGGGCGTCGTCACGTTCAAGGGTTTCCTTCTGGATACGGGCAAAGTTTTGCTGGCGCCGCCCGCCCGCCCCACCCGGAAGATCGAGTTCTACGGAGATTCCAATGTCTCCGCGCATGACAGCGAAGACATCTATGATCTGGGGAATTCCAGACACAACAACGCCTGGTATGGGTATGCGGGGATCACGGCACGGATGCTCAACGCCGAACACCACAATCTGGGTTGGGGCGGAGCCGGCATGACTTCCCTTTCCGACCCTCTGGTGCAGGATGTCTGGAACCGCCTTCGGCCGGACGATGCCGGAAAGATCTATGACTTCTCCCAGTTCGACGCAGATGTGGTGGTCATCAACGCCGGCTCTAACGACTCCTACAACGGCGACAACCGGACGGCTGTCATGGCCGGCTGGGAAGACCTCATCCTCAAGCGGATTCGCCCCGTCCACCCGCGGGCTCATATCGTCCTCGCGGATTCCTACGGCTGGAGCTTCTATGAGCCCGCCAATTATCTGAACCTCGCCGTAAACAGCCTCAAGAGCAAGGGCGAGACGAATGTGTCCTGGGTCAGCTGGCCCTGGCTCTGGAGCGGAAATCACGCGGTGATCGAGGAACATGCGGGATTCGCCAACATCCTGGCTCCCCACATCGCCACGCAGCTTGGGTGGTCCGTTCCGGCGCCCACCACGCTGTCGAGCTTTGCCGGCACGGGGACAATGTCCAACACCGGCTTTGAAATCGTGCCCCTGGGGCTCGACCGCCAGAATCAAGCCTCGGGTTGGCGCCAATGGACCTCGGGAACCGGTGCCTCCGGCACGGTTGTCACCAGTGCCTCGAGAGCGCATTCCGGATCCCGCTTCGCCCAACTGATCGTCGGGAAGAAGAGCGGCCAGGCAGGCTTCTGGCAGGCCACCCCGGTCACTCCAGGCAAGACCTACACTGTCACAGGTTTCGCCAAGCGCAGTGCCGGTACCAGCACCAAGGTATCCATGCGGGTTGAGTTCAAGGACCAGGCCCAGAACATCATTCTCTCTTCTGGAGGGATCTCCGCCCCCACCGGCGCCTGGGCGTCCTTCAGCAGCACAGCCGTTGCCCCAAGCAACGCCTGGAGCGTCAACGTCGTGCTTCAGTTGGACGGCACGACTACCACGGTCCAGTTCGATGATGTCGTGCTGGCTTCCAACTGATTCGCATCGAACCACCATCAGGATGATTGTGCAGAACATGACCGCCCCATTTCTCAAGCCCACCCCACTCGGAGGACGATCCATGACGATCTCCCGCACCATTAAACGCTTTGCCGTGGTCTGTGCGGCTCTGGGGACATTGTCCCTCTGGTCTGCCGACAGCCCTTTCGGTTTCGATCTGAAGCTACGGGGCGGCGTTGCCGGGGGCTCCCTCCAGACCAACCTCGGCGATAACAAGATGTTCGGTTTCGGCGTGGAGGGACGCTACTCCCTCCGCGGCCCGAGCGCATTGACCGCGGAATTGAGCTACGACGTATTCGGGGCCCGGTGGCGGGATGTCACTCCGTCCGGTGGTGCGGTCTGGATGGACCCCAACAGTGCGATTCCGGATACCACGGGGGCGGTTCCAACCACTACCTGGCATGGGGCTCCCTTGACTCTCTCCAATGCCAAATCCATCGACTACCGCAAAGAAGCACTTCAGGGGTTCAGTTTGAAAGTTGGCTACACCAACGCCCTCCCATGGTTCGAAGGCATGACCTGGAAGGCGGGCCTGAGCCTCGATGCTTACAAGGTCCAGTCCGAATTCACGGGCACCCTGGTGCCCCTGGATGCCAGTCCACAGGGGGATGGCACGGATATCGATCCTGAATATTACGAAGGTTGGGCCTTCACAAAATCGAAGACCAAGCTCGGGCTGGGTGCCTATGCGGGCGTGGGCATGACCCTGAATGAAAACCTTCGGATCGAGTTCAATCTCCGCAGTGTCGCCACGGGCCACTACGACTACCACCCCTTCACCTACACCGGGAAGCCTGCCTTCCTCGAAGAGAAGACCCGGCAGGCCGTCGCTTTTGAAATCGCGCTAGCCCTGAAGCTGTAGCTCAAAAATCGGACCCCAATCGGTGATCCCCATGGAGACATCCCAATGCTGAATCGCTCCAGGTATACCCCCATCCTGTTGTCCCTGGTCGCCACCACGCTGATGGCCCAGGAGACCACTGGCAGCGTGACCGGCCATGTCATCAACAAGGCCGGCCAACCCGTTGCGGGCGCCCTCATCCGCATCACGTCCCCAAAACTGCTCGGTGAGCGCACGGCCGTCACGGATGCCCGCGGCCAATACCGCATTCCCATCATCCCCGGCGGTCATTACACCCTCACGGCCACGGCCAAGGACTACGCCACTAGCAAGGGCACCTTCCAGATCCTGGCCGGTCAGACCTCCAAGGCCGATGCGGTCCTGACTCCCATGGCCGAGGTCCAGAAAGTCCAGCAGGCCACGGTGGAGGTCACGGCAGACGCCACCCAGGCGGACAAGACCCAGATGGTCACCCAAAGCGTCTACGCCATGGAAGAAATCACCGCGCTCAAGGGCACCGCGGACATCACAGCAGTGACCTACTTGGCACCCGGCGTTGCCCAACCTGGCGGGATGCCCCGCATCCGTGGTGGTTCCGGCGTGGGCACCAAGTGGCTGCTGAACGGAGCCACGGCCAATATTCAGGCCACGGGCGGCATCATGCAGGACGATGTAACCATCCAGGACATGCTCGAATCCATCGCCGTGGTTCAGTCCCCTCTGAACGCCCGCTATGGCAACGGGGATGGCGGCTTGATCGCCATGGTCACCACAAAGGGCTCCAATACCTTCGGCGGCAGCGTTCGCGCCAAGTTTGACGCCCCGGGGACCATGAATGCCACCCCAGTGAACTATCCCGACCGCATGGGCTACACGGCTCCCATCGTGCTTCAGGCGGATGACCCCAAACGCAATTTCGATGTCACCTTCCACGGCCCCATCTGGAAGGATCACATCACCTTCGCCTTCGGAGGCACCTACCAGCCCAATACGAGTTCAACTTGGCAGCTGCCCGTGCTCGCGAACAATCCGGCCTCGGCCTCGGACACGCCCGGGACCTTCTTCGATCTTGCCAATGGCAGCACGCTGCGCCGGGCGAACACCTACCAGCAGGGGTCGATGTTCACCAGCGTGTCGAAATCCACCTACAACCAGTTCGTAGTCTATTGGCAGATCAATGCCAACCAGCAGCTCGAGTGGAACTACACCCAGAAAGATCAGACCAGCGACGATGACGGCTGGTACACCATCGAACCGAGCAAAACCGGCGGCAAGGATGCCCAGTACACCCGAGCGTGGAACTTGTCCTACAAGGCCGTCGTTGGCGGGAGTGGACTGCTAGAGGCCCAATTCGGCCGCACCTTCCATCGCTGGGCTCACCCCACCTCCCCCGGCGTGCCTGATATCTATCTCTACTACTTGAGGGCCGATGCGACCTCGCTCCTCGGCCTGAATGATACGTACCAGAACTATGAATCGGGGGGGTATTCCACCAACGGTTGCAGCAGTTTTGATCGCGGCGACAGCATGGTCGACGACACCGGTGGAATCAATTACGAGCACATTCTGAACATAGGGGCTTCCTCCCACTTGATCGATGTCGGCGTGAATTATCAAAAGGCCACCTGGGACACCCAGATCTCAGAGCAGTACCCACCGAACAATTTCTGGGCTGCGGGTCGGTTGGCCAACAACTATACGCTGGCTGAAACCGGCGGGATCAACCCGGCCCTGGTGAACGGTCAGTTCATCGTCATGAACTCGAACGCCACCTTTGGAGATGTAGACCCTGCCAACTACCCTGGCAACACCGACTCTATCTATTGGTCGAACATGTATTCGATCATCCCCCACTACCTGACCTACAAGGGGAATCCGGACGGGACCTACTCACAGCCCTCCATCAGCTACTACATCAACGATCTCTGGACCATCAACCAGAACCACAGCATCATGGTCGGCTTCCGCTACGACACCATGAAGATCCAGGACAAAAATCTCGATGGCTCTACCCGGACCGCTCATAGCTACAACATGCTCACCCCGCGCTTCGAGTACAAGTGGGACATCTTCGGGGACCAGAGCCGCATGCTGAATGTCTCCTGGGCCAAGTTCCACAGCCGGGTGCCAAGCTCCCAATTCGAGCGCGTGGTTAGTGGACGCCTCGCCTACAGATACATGTACTACTGGTCGGCGACGCCTAGCGATACTCAAAGCCTGAACACAGGGGGTGCTGCACCCTACAGCCCCACTGGCAACCCCAACGCTCCTTACCTCGTGAGCATGGACCAGCTCCTGGACCCGCGCAATTACCAGACCCTGTCCACCTTCACGGGACCTGGCGGCTTCGCCCTCGACAAGGACTGGAAGGCTCCCAGTGCTACGGAATACACGGTAGGCCTGCGCCGCTCCTACGCCAACGGCATGTCCTGGCGCGCCACCGCCATCTACAAGGTCTGGAAGGATCTCTCCGATTGGTTCCCGGAATACAGCGTCATGAATATCCCCAACGAATTGGGACAGCAGACCGACAACCTCACCTACCTCAGGACCATGCGCCTAGACCCGGAAGCGGAAAAGACCTACAAGGCTGTCGAAGTGGAATGGAGCATACCCTGCTCCAGCAAGTTGAAGTTCCAAGGCAACTACACCTACGCCCGGACCATGACCAACGCTTCAACCATCAACGATACTCCCCGGCAGACACCCGTGGCCAATTTCCGGGCCTTCTACGATCAGTTCTATTCGCGCGACGCCTACAATCCCATCAGCCTGCAGGACCCCGAGCACAATCTGAAGGCCTGGTTCATCTACGATCTGAGCAGACCCAAGGTGAAGTCCAGCATCAGCTTCTTTGCCTCCTACCTCAGCGGCCAGCCGGACTACCGATCGCAGACGATGGAGGTCGGATTCCCGGTGATCGCGGGCGATGACGGCACCCTCGGAACGCGGAATGCCCTCAACCTCATCGGAGCCGGCTACACCCAGGAAGCCAGCTTCGATTGCTCCATCAAATACGATGTCGAGGTGGAATTGGCCCTTGGCATGAAGCTGTTTGTCTCCATCCAGGTCACAAACCCCTTCAACACGCGCATGAACGGCAATGGAGATTGGTCCTACGGCAGGAACCCCTGGGGCATGCTCTCCTACTCGGCCAACAACGAGGTCTACGGGTCGCCTTCCTACCTCACGCACGGCTTCCGGGCAGGCACGGACCTCGCGAATGTCGGG